>CAZCMQ010000023.1:0-8967 GCA_964500025.1 uncultured Candidatus Saccharibacteria bacterium
CATATTCTACTCGCGGTAATATCACAATAGGAGACAAAACTTCCCCAATAGTTATTTAGAGATAATTTGTTTACTTTTGTATTATGGCTACAGCCAAAAGGGATGTTCATTTAGTAACAGAGGATGGACTAAAAAAATTAAAAGAAGAATTAGAGTACAGAAGTACTGTAAAGAAAGAGGAGATTAAAAATACAATTGAAGAGATGAGAAATCTTGGAGATTTGCGTGAAAATGACGGATACACCCTTGCTTTACAGGATTTTGAGTCAAACAATATAGAAATTGAGCGACTTACAGACATGATCAAAAATGCAAAGGTTGTAAAAGGAAAGAAAGATGGGAAAATCCAGATAGGCGAAACTGTTATTCTTAAAGATGGAGACGGAAAGCAGGTTGAATATCAGTTAGTCGGCGAAAACGACACAGATCCGCTAAATGGAAAGATTTCTCATGTCTCCCCGCTTGGATCATCAATTGTAGGAAAGAAAAAAGGCGACAAATTCACCTTTACAACTCCAAGAGGAGAGGTTAACTACACTATCATTGAGGTTAAGGGGTAATTGTTGTTCCAATCCTGAATGTATCCCAAAGTTTCCCTGAGCTATCAAGAGTTTTTCCACCTGAGAACTTAAAAGTTATACCCTTAGCTTCAGAAAATCTCGTGCACTCAACACTTATTGGTATGTGAGCATTAGGGATATGATCAAATTCATCCTCTGCACCAAACATTTTTCTTAGACCACTCCAAGTAATATTTTCTACTGGAGAGGCAGATGAGTCTTTTCGAGGATCTGCGGTATAAATGTAGTCAATGTCTGACAGTTTATAAACTTCCTTTAGTCCAAGCATATCAGCAAAAACTGCAGCATCCATATCTGTACTCCACCCTCTCCTCAAACCACCTGAAATCATTAGCCTTTTCCCATCATCCATAAGGAATTCATAAGCATCACCCAGAGTTTCAGGACAGTACACACGATCGTCACCAATGAAACCTCTCATCACAAGAGCATTAGTCTGGGTCAACTCCATCGCAACACCATGCCTATCATAATCCTCAGAGAGATACTCTCCTACTTTTTCCATAACAGAACGCGAAATTTTTCCTCCCCCAACAACAATAACTACTGCATCATGAGTTTGAGAAACCTCCTTAAACCAAACCTTTACCTTCTCAAAAAGTGCTACATTTAAATTAAGATCTGCGTCATATATCAAGGAACCGCCTACTTTCAAAACAATGGATTTTTGATTGCTCATAAACTCAGGACTAAAATTAAGATCATTAACGTGTACATGAGAGGAGGAATATAGTCCTCTAAACTTCGAGACCCTGAGAATCTAACATGCCATATTGCAACGACTGTATAGAATGCTGTCGCTATCATCGCAGGCGTTGTGAAAATGTTCCGACCCCAGAAATAATATGCAGTTAAAACAACAAAAGCTGAGCTTAAAACAGCAATCAAAACTCCATCTAGCGCAAATTTGTTATTTAAGTAAAGCATATAGATTAGTGCTATAAAGGATGTTAGAAATATTAGCCAGCCTGCTACTGAAAACGGTAGTGCGAAATTAACAATAACAGAAGTTGTTAAGAAGAATGCTGTTATTGTAATTAAGTCATAAACAACACGGGTGTCTTTGCTTATATAAAAAGCCTTCTCATATGAACTTTTTATGTGCATAAATAGGTAGAAGAATAACGTTGTTGCGGTAATTACAACAAGCTGGTTCATGTATATGTTTGTGCTGAAATATAGGTAAAAGGCTACTGAGAAGAAGAAGAGGAATGGGAGGAGAATATGTGTGAAAAAGCGCTCTTTCAGGTTCACTTTCATAAGAACATCACTGTGTTTGGAAACTTTCTTCTTGCCTTTAATTGTATATACATGGAACAGACATGATGCAATTATTGCAGTACCGATTGCTGAGGTTCCAAGATACATAACTTTTTCAAATACAAGTGAAGGGGTAAGGAGAAGCTGGAAAACTAAGAATAAATATGCGCTGTATACAAACTCTCTTTTATATTTTCTAGCAAGTTTAAACATAATATTTTCTTTAACTTATACTTCCTCCAAAACCATTTAGAATCCCAATTACAAGCAGTATCCACCAAACTCCTATTGTAAAGAGACTGGAAGACTTCTTACCCAACATCCCCTTCTTTATATAAACATACACTTCTGTGCCAATCAAAGCTAAGATAAATGCAGCAAAGAGGATATTAAAAGTAGTTCTGTAATCTATTCGTTGGATTGTACCTAAAACTGGGCCTAAACTATTGTCTTCTTCTACTGGGAAGACACTTGTAATATCTGTCTCCGAAGTGTTCCCAAGTTCATCAGACATAATCAAAACAACTTTCTGTCCGATATCATCTCGAGCAATATTTATTGCAAATTTATCACCCTCTTTATCTGCAGAATATGTTTTTCCAGCAGATACAATACTCACAGATTCTACATCGCCAAAAACCGGGAAAGTCAAAGTCCATACGCCTTGATTTTCGACAACCCTAATTTGCGAAACATCTGTTGTAGGGGCTGTGGCATCTAGATGGAAGATTACAGAATCAGAGTATGTACTCCCATCTCTTACGGTTGCTTTAATCGTATGTTCACCTTCAACCCAATCTGGTCCTTTACTAAACTCCCATGTATTACTATCACTCTTACTTTCGCCCAGTACATTACTTCCATCCTCAAGCACTACTGTATACGGCTTTGTAACATTACTTGTATTACCTTTGATTATGAGCTGAGGATTGTTAGTTATTTCACCGTCTTTTGGAGATGTTATCTTAATGCTCTTTATGTCACCTGGTTCGCTCTGACCAACTCCAGGTGGAGGAAGAACAGGTGTTTGAGAAACATTGTCGGTTTGATTGCCAAACATCTGAACAACAAGAATTACATTCTCTCCAAGAAGCTCTCCTGAGACAGCTGCCACACCAATTTCAAGGTAATTACCGCTTAACAGATTATCTCTATGAGTAGGACTGGCCATCCATGCCTGTACAACTCCTTCCGCGGTTTTAAACCCTTTAGCAAGGTTTTCACCGGCATATTTATAGGTGTATCCAGCACCTTTAATAAACTGCCACGGTGTTTCTCCATTAGGCCCGAAATGATCCCAATACTGCTCTTGGAACATGTTATTGGCCTTTGCTAAGGCTGCAGCGGATAGTTTGGCATTTGTTGTAAGAGTTGTAAGACCTTGTTTCTCTCTCTCAACATTTGTAAGGCTGACTATGTTTGCTGGGGTGATTGAGCTTGCATTAACTTGAGAAATTCCCAAGGCTCCAGGTGCAGTATTTACAAAAAGAAGGATTAGAGTGTAGGTAAATAATGCAATATTTCTTAACAAATATGGTTTGTATCCATTTGAGCTGTTTGGGACGAAAAAGTTTTTCAAAGTAATGGCTTTCTCATTAAAGATATCTCTATCTAGTGTAATGTAAAAAGGGGATATGCGCAATTGGTGACAAGAAAAGAGACCCCCACTTCTACTAACGATTTCTCATCAATAGAAATGGGGGTCCCTGTCATATTTCTTATTTAAAAAGAAATACCGGCAGCTTATCTAACAGCCATCTTAAGAGCCTTACCTGCCTTGAATGCAGGAACTTTTGTAGCTGGAAGGTTAATCTTCCCAAGGGTCTTTGGATTGATTCCTGTTCTAGCTGCTCTGGTTCTTACTTCGAACTTACCGAAACCTGTGAGAAGAACTGAATCGCCCCTCTTAAGTGCACCGGTAACTGAGTCAAGTACTGACTCAACAGCTGCTGTAGCTTGTCTCTTTGTAAGACCTGCTGCTGATGCAACAGCCTCAATTAAATCTCTCTTCAACATCTGTATTTACCTCCTTTCTTAAGAGTTAGATTGACTGTGAACTGTTATTTAGGCAGTACACATACTATCTAGCCGAACAATATGATAATGGGTGAGGAATGTCAATATTGCCTTTAACTATAAGGCTTTGTTAATTCTCTTAATACTTGCCGAGCCTGTAGTATCTTTAATCTCCATAATAACAGCATCAAAGCGAACCGGACCCTCCTCCTCAATTTCATATCTTGGGGAATATGGATACATATTTTGCTGAACTACAATCTCATTTTTGACCCACAAAGCAGAATTCATTGCACCAACCATTCCAACATCAGTAATATAGCAAGAACCCTTTGGTAACAACCTTTCATCAGCAGTTGGGACATGAGTATGGGTTCCAACTAGTCCACTAATCCGTCCATCAAAATACAATCCTGCAGACACTTTCTCAGAAGTTGTTTCTGCATGGAATTCAACCAAGATGCCAGCATACCTGTTACGGTCAATGTTACTTAAAAAATGATCAAGAGATCTGAACGGTTCTGTTATAGTTCGCTCATTCATAAAAGCCCACCCTATAACAGTTATTACTAGAAGTTTCCCCTTTTTACCTAAATCTATCTCTCCAAAACCCTTTCCTGGCACATCTTCTGGGTAATTTAGCCCTCTTATTATTGGGTAGTCCCCACTTAAGAGCTCTTCAAAGTCAGGGTGTCTCCAAATATGGTTACCAGCGGTCATGAAATCCACTCCAGCAGCCATAAGCTCGTTTACAGTACTTACGGTTGCACCACGGCCATGTGCACTGTTTTCAATATTGGTGATTACAACATCAATTCCCTCTTTCTTTTTTATTTCAGGGATAAGCCGAGCAGCAGTTTCTCTGCCCGGCTTTCCGCATATATCACCAATAAAGAGTACCTTAATCATTATGTTGCTACTTCAACAGCCCTAGCCTCCCTAATGACAGAAACTTCAATGTTTCCTGGGTAGTTCTGAGTCTTCTTAATATTATCAGCAATCTTTTTGGCCAATACCTTGATCTCATTGTCATCAGTAATGTTTGGATCAACAATTACTCTGAGCTCTCTACCTGCTCGTACTGCAAAGACTTCAGCAATTTTGTCTCCGCCAACCTCTTTCGCCGCATTCTCAATTCCTTCAATCCTCTTTATGTACTGCTCGTAACTGTCTTTTCTAGCACCTGGTCTTGCTCCTGAGATTGCATCCGCAATGTGTACAACCCAAGCTTCTACAGAAGTTGGTTCAATGTCCAAGTGATGTGATTCAATAGCATTGGCAAGCTTCTCATCTAAACCATATTTTCTGGCAATCTGACCTGAGATATGGTGGTGAGGGCTATCAACCTTATGTGTAAGAATCTTACCGACATCATGCAAGAGACATGCCTTTTTAACAAGCGCAACATCTGCACCCATTTCTGCAGCTAATGCGGCACCAAGACGAATAACTTCGGTTGTGTGGCTCATCAAAGTCTGCCCATAGCTTGTTCTATACTTCATTTTTCCGATGAGTTTAAGAAGGCCAATATCAATTCCGTGCCAGTCAGCTTCTTCAGCTAAAATCTGACCATTCTTTTTAATTTCTACTGCAATTTCATTCTTAGCTTTTCTTATTGCTTCTTCAATTGAACCTGGGTGGATTCTTCCATCCCCCATGAGCTTTGTAAGAGCGACTCTAGCAATCTCTCTTCTTAGTGGATCAAAAGATGAAAGACCGATTGTGTTTGGTGATTCGTCAACGATGACATCCACCCCTGTAGCCTTTTCAAATGCTCTGATATTTCTACCTTCTTTTCCAATGATTCGTCCCTTTACTTTCTCATCTTCAACCTTTACTGAAGATGTTGTTGTTTCTCCAACATAGTCTGTTGCAACTTTTTGCATAGATTCAACAAGGACCTTTCTTGCTCTCTCGTCAGATACTTCTTCAGCCTTTTTCTCGGCTTTTCTAATAAGCTGAGCTTCATACTCATGCATGTCCTCTTCAACCTGCTTCATGAGTTTTTTCTTAGCTTCTTCTTTCGTAAGACCGGAGATCTTTTCTAGTGACTTTTGGAGATCTTGCTTTGTAGACTCTAAGTCTTTTACTCTCTTTTTAGCCTTTTCTTCTTCTTTTGAAATATCTTCTCGTGCTTTTTCAAGTTCTTCACTCTTCTCATCAAGGCTTCTTGCTCTTGAATTTAGTTTCTTCTCTCTTTCTACAAGAAGTTCCTCTTGATCAATGAGTTCTTTTCTTGATTGCTTTGAGACTGACTCTGCCTTTCTTTTCATTTCCTCAATCTCTTCGTCAGCCTTCTTCATTTTCTCAGAAAGTTTTTTGTCTGCAGCTTCTGCTACAACTTCTTCTGGAAGGTCTGTTACACTGACCCACTTTTTGATGTTTCGCAGGTATGCGTATCCACCTCCTACACCAGCTGCGAGGGCGACAATTGCTGTGATGATTAGTTCCATCTTTATTACATACTTAATTTATATATGTATGCTGGAAAGATGAAATTGAAAGACTTGCGAAATGGATTATGCAACAGCCACTAGTGCTGCCTGTTTATTTTCTAATTTGGGTAGTTTATTTCCATTCATTTCTAAATATTTCGTCTTCTTTTAATTTCATTAATCAGTACAATCTTTCCAGCTATCTGTGCTTATAAATACTGATACAAAAACACAATTAGATGATATCACTAATAGGGGAAGATGGCAATTGAAATGGAAATGACAATTAGCTTTAGATTGTTAATTGTGCACGAGCGTTGGACATAACTTGTGCATCAACCTTACCCTCTAAATCATTCAAGAAATTAGAAAGGACAGAATTCAGGGTCTTTTCATATTCGGAAGATAAATCAACTCCGTTATTTTCCAAAAGGGAGTCCATTTGAGCAACTGTACTCTGTAATTCCTGCCCATTTGTAGGGATTTTAATATCTGCGTTAGATACACTAGGAGTATTAGCAATAATCCCCTTTACAACAGTCATAAATTCTATAAATGTCGCTTGAGAAAGTTTCTCCTGAATTTCAGACTTGTCATCAATTCCAAGCAGAGTTAGCAATGAATCTATTTTTTTATTCGCTGCTTCGTGAAGGGTGTTACTATCCATATTAAACTACGGCATTTAGATTATTTTGAGAACTAGTTGATTCCCTACTTTTCCTTGCTTTATGAATAGAGGCAATCGAAAGGCCTGTTGCAACAGCGAGTGTTGCAGCTAAACCTGGAGCAGCCCACGCATGTAGTGCGATATTTTTCAGCTCAGCACTTAAACCAGTCTGCATTGCCCAGGATTGCAATTTTGTCACTTCCATCAAACCATCCCAAAGCGTTCCACTATCAGGTGTCATTATTCTTGCGGCTTCGATTGTCGATGCTGTATATAGAGTTGCGAGAGTACCGCCGACAACAGCAAATGCTGTCTTCACCTTATCAGTAACGCTTCCATCCATATATCCGAGCCATTTTTCGGAAGCTTTCTCTACGAGATTCGTTGCAACTTCTCGTGCTGCCAGAACAAGTTTTTGCCCTCTATAAGCTTCTGGAGAAGACTCAGATACTTGGGAAACCTGATCCACTACAGCTACGACCTGTTCAACAGGAGGTGTCGCATCATTTACAATTTGAGAAGGATCTGACTCTGCTAAAGGCTCAGGACTAACAACATTAGATTGAGCACCCTCTACACTCTTAAAAGGATTTCCTACACCAGATTCACCCTCTGGAGACCAAGCGCTTCCACCACCGTTCATATCAGGATTCATATATCTAAAAAGGATAGAATATTATTTCATATCCAAATTACAAATAATGAACTGACTTGTCAAGGGGAAGTTACAAACTTTCCACCAATCTCTGGTAGTACCTTAGGTTATGCTTCGTTGCTAAAGTCATTGCAGTTGCCTCACCGACCTTCAACAGATGATGAATATATGCTTTTGTATGATTCACACAAGCCTCGCAATCACAAGTAGAGTCAATTGGAGATGTGTCATATGCATATTTTGCATTCCTAATTCGTACAATCCCCTCATTCATCGTATAAAGAGTTCCATGACGAGCATTTCTAGTTGGGAGTACTGTATCAAAAACCGTATAACCAATCTTTGCAGCTTCAATAATGTCCTCAGGCTTGCCAATTCCCATTCCGTAGTTAAATTTGTCATTTGGTGTGTTGTCATAGACAACCTGAAGTTCCTCTTTTACAAGACTTCCATCTTCATTAACAACATAACCCCCGAAGTTATAGCCATCAAATCCCATTTTGGAAAGTTCTTTGGCACAATACTCTCTCAAATCTAGATAGTTTGCTCCCTGTACAACAGCAGTTAACAGCTTACCTTTTTCTTTTCCTCCTAGTTCTTCAAACTTCCTTTTGCTTCTTTGCGCCCATTGCAATGTTCTTTCTACAGACTCTTGAGCTTCCTCTCTAGTAACTTGAGCTTTTCTGCAATCATCTAAAACAACCATGATATCGGTATCTAACATCATCTGTATTTCAATTGATCGTTCTGGTGAAATTTCATATGTTTTTCCATCTCTCGGAGATTTGAAAACCGCTCCATCTTCTGTTATTTTTCCCTCCCACTTTTTGGAGTGAAGGAGTGAGAATATCTGAAAGCCTGCCGAGTCACTAAGGATTTTTCCATCCCAGTTCATAAAGCTGTGAATTCCTCCGAGCTTTTGAATTATCTCCGGGCCTGGTGAGATTAATAGGTGGAGAGTATTAACGACAATATTCTCTGTTCCAGTTTCTTTCAACTGTTTTGACGTGAGAAATCTAACAGCACCGCGTGTTGCATCAGGGAGGAAGGTTGTTTTTGAACCGAAATCGTTTTTCATATCTAGATAATTAACATACTATCTCCATAGCTTAGAAACTTGAACTCTGATTTTAGAGCTTGTTCATAGGCTTTCATTGTAACGTCGTAACCAGCAAATGCTGAAACAAGAACAATCAGACTACTTTTTGGTGCATGAAAGTTTGTAATTAGATGGTCAACAATCTTCCATTCATATCCAGGATATATGTAAAGGTTAGTATTGCCTTCATAATCATCAACTAACCATTTCCCATCTTCCTTTTGAGCACTACTCTCTAAAGCTCGGGTTGCGGT
>CAZCMQ010000024.1:0-8857 GCA_964500025.1 uncultured Candidatus Saccharibacteria bacterium
AAAACTCTGCAAATTCTATGTGTGATGGAAGAGTTGGTATAACCATGATAAAATCATATCAAATTCCCCATTTTTGAAAAAGTATGAACTGGAAAAAATTATTAAAAACTAGTGCGCAACTTATAATTTATCTTCTTGTAGGTTGGTTTATATATTCCAAACTTAACGGAGATCTTCAGTCTGTTCTTGGATATGATGTGCGCTCTTACCCAATTTTAATTGCTTCTGTCCTTATATGCGCCCCATTAAGCTTTGTAAACGCACTAAATTGGCACAGAATGATGCATCTAACTGGACAGACTAAGCTTAGTAGATTAGGTCAAATTGATGTTTATCTGCATTCATTCCTTTTGCGATATATTCCTGGAAACGTTGTTGGAATACTCTCTAGGGCGACTTTGAATAAAAAACATAAGGTAAGCATGATTCATAGTCTTTGGGGATGGTTTCTTGAGAATATTGTGTACCTACTGTGGGGAATTGTTCTGGGAAGTTACATTGTCATTAAGAACATAACAGAAGTCTCAGGCTTTATTTCAGGAAACTCTGGAAAGGATATTGCAATGGCCTCTATCGCGGTCTTTCTAATATTTTTCGCTCTTCTTTTAGGGGTAATATCAATAATTAAGTTGGACTTTCTTGAAGGTATTTTTAAAAAGTTTCTAATGCCAAAGATACCAAACAGTCAGAAATCAAGCTACAAGAGCTTCCATATGAGCAGGAAATCGCGGCTTGAGATGTTACTTCGTTATTTAATTGCATGGATATTTCCTTCTATTTCCTTCCTTCTTGTTGTCTATGGTCTCACAGGAGTTATACCTGAAAAACCTTTTGAACTAATTTCTGCACATGCACTTGCTTGGGCCATCGGTTATATTGTCATAATTACTCCGAGTGGCGGCGGCGTGCGAGAAGTTGTCTTAATCCAACTCCTTTCAATGTTAGCTGGTTTTTCAGTACAAGACTCAATTATAATAACGCTTACTTCAAGGATTGTAAGTATCCTTGGTGAGTTACTTACTTTGGGGATTTTTTATACAGTCTATTTCTTAAAAAATGGTAGAAACAAAAGATAGATATAAATACGAAATTTCGGTCATAATTCCAGCGTACAAAGAGGGAGGTGAAGTTAGGTACTTCCTTAATGATTTATTTAAACAGTTAGACAAACTTGGTAAAAAATATGAAGTCTTATTTATAGATAATAATACAAGCGAGAATTCAGAAGAGGTTGTTAAAGAATTTGCAAAAAAGCACCATGAAATTAAATACTATCAATTACTTCATCCAGGAGTCTCTGTTGTAGATAAAGCGAATAAGTATGTTTTAGGTTTTAAGCTAGCGCAAGGGAGGATAATCCTCCACTTAGACGCCGATGGGCAGGATCGACCAGAAGAAATTGCTAAATTCATTGAAAAAATTGAAGAAGGATATGATATGGTTGTGGGGTACAAAAAAGAGAGAAAAGACCCATTCTTATACAAGTTCCCTTCCAAAGTTCTTAATAGTGTAATCAGAATTTTAACTGGAACAAATGTTCATGACATGAACAACGGTTTTAAGGCATATAAAGCAGAAGTCGCAAAATCATTAAACCTTTATTCAGGAAATTTCAGGTATATACCGATAATATTGCATTCAAATGGCTATAAAATTACTGAAGTTCCTGTAAAGCATATTCCAAGAAAATATGGAAAGGGTAAATTTAATTTCTTAAGTAGGGTAAAAGGGGGAGTATTTGACCTTCTTTCAACTCTTTTAATTGTTTTTGCAGGCAAAACTCCAATATACTTCTACGGTAAGTTATCTGCACTTCTTGGATTAATAGGGCTAATTGGCTTTTCTATTGGAATTCTTCATTCTCTTCCATCTATCCAATCAACAATAATTATTAGTATAAGTTCCATTCTGACTTCTTTAGCTTTGAGCCTATTTCTCTTTGGAATTGCGCTTGAGAACAGTAAAGCTCTTACATTGAGAAATCATCTAGAACCTATTATTGTAAAGAAGCTTTAGTCTTATTCCCTTATCTTGAAGACCCAGTGGGTTGGAGATATTTTTTAATTTGGCTGGTTAATACTTTAATTATAATCCTTATATATTTTCTCCATTTCACTGCTACGGACATCAGGCCTATCAAAAAGCGACTCAACTCGCACAACCAGTAATTCACCTACAGTAACATTTACGGGATTATCAGTCGAATTAGGAGTTGCTCTAATGTATTCTAAAACCGCGCCATTATTCTGATCCCAGTCAAAATTACTATCTCTTAAAATTTTATAACCATTTTGTGGCCCTCCTGAGGCCTCATTGAAGTACTCTATATAGTTAGGGAATTGGGAGAGCACAGAAGCTACCATAGCTAAAATAGCTATAACAAAAGCTCTTCGAGTATTTAAAGACTTCCTTAAAAACGGGACAATCTTTAAGGAAATAAGTAATGCCAAAAAAGGATATATTGGAAGGAGGTGTCGTACTCCAAGATTTATAGAGCTTTGTAAATTGAGTACAAGAAGAAATAGGGGGACGGCGATTAAAACCAATTCAGGAGTAATTTTTAATAAACGATTTTTTATATTTTTACTAAGGATTATAATCCCAGACATTAAAGCCGCAACAGTAAGAAGAACAAAAACAATATTTTCTTTTACAGCAAAAGCAACAGGGAAGTAGTACCACCAACCTTTTTCAGAAAACTCTCCGAGTAAAAAGCTCCCGTGCCCGTAATAATTATGCTTAAAGACATTATCATAAAACCCTTTTATGTACTGCGGAAAAGGGAGTTTAACATTGTAATACAAGCTTGTTAGAGTTGGTGAAATCTCAATAGGAAAAGAATCATCTAAGTGGCTTAAGTGATTCAAAGTCGCCTCGTTTGCGCTTACATTGCCATATTCAACTTCGTGTATTGTCTTGAGCTGAAAGCCATATGCAGCCCACAGAAGTACTATCCACGCTGCGCTAACAGTTAAAAAAGGTTTAATGACGTTCCAAGAAAATTTCCAACCGTTTTTAGCAAAAGGATAAATGAATATAGCTATCAACCAGATAGCTGTAGCAAACACTGCTGTAAATTTTGCCAGAAGTGCAGAAAGTGAAGCCAAAATAAATATCCATAGAGTTTTTTTGCTTGGTTTTTTGAGGTATTTATACAAAAACCACGTTCCTAAAAATATTGTGAACATGGCTGGTGCGTCTGTTGTTACTAAGCTCCCATGTGCAATTAGCGTGGGTGAAAGAGCTAAAAGTGTTATAGAAATCGCAGCGATTGCAAAACCATACTCTTTGTAGAAAAGATAGTACAGTAAGACTAAAAAAAGAGCGGTAAATAGAGCCATTGAGACGCGGCTTGGAAAGAGAATTTCTTTCGAAAAATTGAGAATCCCACCGTTGAGATTAACCAGTTCAAATGCCATTTCATCTTTTTTGGCTTGCTGCCAATTCTCCGACTCCAAACTTTCGGTAATAAGGTTAGGATTTAGTACTGCTGGGATTGCATTCAGTGTGTTAAAAAGGATGGGGTGGTGCTGGTTTAGTCTGTAATCTCCAGTTTTAAGAAGCATTATACCCCTGACCATATGACTTCCTTCATCTGTGGTATTTGTTTTATTTCTAACAGCCAATACAGAGACTGTGAAAATAAAGAGGGCTAAGAGAATTGGTACGAGATAGAGTCTTACGATTTTTCTATTTAACATGAGAAAGAAGAACAGAATCAGCTAATTTACTATTCGTTATCAATGATAGCTTATGAAGTGCTCTAGTCATAGCTACATACAAAAGCCTTGAATCTAACTCATTATCCTTATAATTTTCGTCATTAAAATCAAGAATATATACACAATCAAACTCAAGCCCCTTAGCTTTAGTAATAGGTAGAACTAATATTCCAGAGGTATAGTCTGACTCATCAGAGTTAATCAATTTCTCACTTAAACCTTTAACAGTAGACAATCTTTCAAAGACTTGAGTAGCATGTAATTCGTTCTTACAAAGCAAAGCTACAGTAACAAATCCATCTTTAAAGTGTTCTTCTATTCTATCTGATATGTCTTTCAATTCAGGATTAGTGCTCTCTGAAATTTTTTCCGGTATTTCAATAATCTCTACGTTATCTCCATGCCTTAAAACGGCTTCTGGTAGCTCATATCTACCTTCAAACCTTCTTTTTAACAGCTTATTTGCAAATTCAACAATCTCTATTGTAGTTCTATAGCACTTATTCAAGTCATAGTAATTTATTCCAAACTCATCTATTTCAGAAGTAATGAATTCACCCAATTCTTTCCAACTGTCTATGTAGAATGGAGGAATAATTGATTGAGCAATGTCACCAGCTAGCATTAAATTACTGTTTTTTGAGACCATTGCAAGCGTTAGAATTTGCATTGGACTCATATCCTGAGCCTCATCTGCGATTATATAATCTCTTTGGAAATCTTTAGTGCCTTTCAGCCAAAATAGTATGTACAGGAGTGGAGCAAGATCTTCAACGGCATACTGCATTAATCCCTTCCTCTTTTTAAACATACTCTTAGTGTACTTAGAAACTTCATAGGGTATCTGGGCGTCCTTACTTTCAAATAATGCTTTATAAACAGTAATTGGAGAAAGAGCCTTCTTTAGGTATAAATCAATATCTTTTGTTGGCGGGGCCTCTCTTCTACTTTCATCAAAATATGCACCAACATAACCTTTATTAAACTGCAATTCTAAGTTAGCCCGTTCAATTGACAGTCTTATTCTTTCATCAAGCGAGATGTGAGGATGCATCTCCTTTAGCTCAAAATACCTTTGTTTAACTGACTCTTTTCTAGAATACGGAAGATTGTCTAGCAATTCTTGTTCGTAACTATCAAGGAATTTTTTGAGAATTTTCAAAAAGCTTGATTTACCTTTAAATTCCTTTGATTCTTTAAGCTCATCTGGAGAAACAATGTAAGAATCATCCCACCCGAGGACCTTCTTAGCCCAAAATATATATGTATTTGATTCGACTCCATAAACTCCTAACCCAGGCAAAACATCAGAAATATAATCTAAAAACATTTTATTTGGGGCAATAATGAGTGCTTTTTCAGGATTTACATTTTTATCAAAAGCAAAAAGAAGATAGGCTAGTCGGTGAAGAACTATTGTTGTTTTACCACTTCCAGCCACTCCTTGAAGTATGGAGGCTTTGCCAAGCTCATCCCGGATTATCTGATTTTGCTGATGCTGGATAGTAGCGACAATATCACTTAGCTTTTTTCCAAGCCTTTTTTGAAGCTGGGATAGGAGGAATTCGTCTGCAGCGACATTACCACTCTTTGCATCATAAATACTGCTAAACCTGGCATTTGTTATCTCAAATTGTCTTTTTTGGGTAAGATTACCACTTTGACTGCCAGCAGGGCTTACAAAATTAACATTATTGGTCGGTCCAGAATTAGTATAGTAGAGGTTTGCTATTGGTGCCCTCCAATCTGTTATCAAGGTTTTGTTACTTTCCTTATCAAAATACGAAAATTTACCAATATAACTTACAATTGTTGAGGCAGAAAGTTTCCCTGATTTCTCACGCTCAAAAACAATCTTTCCAAAATAAGGAGTTTTTATAATTGAAAGTTCTCTATTGATCCTCTCGACCTGTTCACTAATTCTTTTGAGGATTTGATTATAAACCTTAACAGCAGCTGTTTTATCATCTCCAGATTCTCTTTCAATTATTAGAACCTGTTTTTCGAGCTCCTCTTCAAGATCTCTTAACCTTTTTAGAAGAACTTTAACTTGATCTCCAAGTAGATTTACAACATTTTCAAGATACGGATACTCTTCTTTTTCAACATCTGTAGTAGGGGAGACTTTATTAAAAACAACCATATCCTCCAATTTATCTATTGAAGGGTCGATATGTTTTTTAAATGTCAGCATGGGCTTGCCTAATTACTAAAGCGAAATGCATTCTACAGTCTCAGGAACTATATTGTCAACGGTTTAGCGCCCTTTTATTACTCCTCCACCGTAGCACATACCATTTTTCTTGTCGTAAACAGCAACAGATTGCCCAGCAGCTGGGGCCCATAACTCTCGATCAAATGCCAATTTAACAGCATTTTCTACATATTGAATCTTAGATATAGGTACAGATTCTCCTCGGTGCCTAATAATTCCTTCAATATCGTTTGTCGGGCTAAATTGGGGATCAATAAGATGAAGATTTTCTAACTCTATATTCTTCTGCCATAGCTTAGGATTACTTTTTCCTTTTACAACAAATAGAAGATTTTCTTTCACATTCTTCCCGCTAACAAAGTATGGCTGTGAGGATCCCCCAATTCCAACTCCTCTTCTTTGTCCCACTGTATAAAACCACACACCTATATGCTTTCCAACAATCTCCCCGTTATCTTCATCAATCACATTACCTTCTTTTTGTTTTAATTCATGCTTTAGAAAGTCTACAAGATCAATCTGTCCAATAAAGCAGATTCCTTGGCTGTCCTTTCTTTTAGCATTAGGCATATTAAGATCTTTAGCTATTTCTCTTACTTCAGACTTTGTTAGCCCTCCTAGTGGGAAAAGACTCTTTCCAAGCTGTTCTTTTGTTAGTTGATGAAGGAAATATGTTTGATCTTTATCGCTATCTTTTGCCCTATATAGGTGCCCATTTTCAGTTTTTGCGTAATGTCCAGTAGCAATATAATCGGCACCTTCACTCAATGCTCGTTGTAGAAATTTATCAAACTTTATTGCTTTATTGCAGAGAATATCGGGATTTGGTGTATTCCCAAGTTCGTATTGCTTGAAAAAGTCATCTAAGACAAGCTTTCTATATTCTCTTTCAAAATTATAGACTTTAAGTTCAATACCAAGGGATTTGCAAACTTTCTGGGCCATCTCCAAATCTTCCTCCCACGGACACAAGTCTTGCAAACCATAATCTTCTCCAGACCAATTTTTCATAAAAACACCTGTTACCTCATACCCCTGTTCAAGCAATAATGCAGCTGCTACAGAGCTGTCTACGCCACCTGAAATCCCTACAAACACTTTCTTTTTCATAGCTTTGATTATATCATGGAAATATGAAGAAAATTGCTGCAAATACGCAGATTAAGCTACTTATATTTATCTCCTTAATAGCAGGAGGGTTCTATTTCATTCAGAGTCGCTACAATATTTTTGAAGTATCTCCAAATGATCAAGAGGTAGTTGAGGAGAAGACTACATATAAAATTTGGGTTAAAAACAGTAAAGGAGAGCAATTTGCTGTTGATACTGAGTTAGCCCTTACACAACAGGAAAAAACAATTGGCTTGAGCAATAGGAAAAGCCTTGGTACCAATTCTGGCATGTTATTCATATATGAAAACGACTCCCTAGGGGGATTCTGGATGAAAGACACACTCATTCCACTTGATATGATCTTTGCTAATGAGAAAGGAGAAATTCTGTATATTGAAGAGAATACTCAACCCTGCGACAGAACTCCTTGCCGCGTCTACAACCCCTCAGTGCCATACAGGTACGTATTAGAGGTAAATGGATACTGGGCTAGAGACAGAGGTATAAAGATAGGAGATAGTATTGAGATCCCAGATTTTACATCTGATTCATAACATTCTGTACCTTTCTTGCCCACTCATTAGGTGTGTGTGGGTTATATCTAGGAGCAATTGCAGCAGGAGTTACAGCACCTGAAGCATAATATCTAGAAAGACCTCTTGAAACGGTATAAATACCATCTTCCCAGCTTGAAAATGTATAACCTTTACTTCCACCCCAACCCCACGCATTGTAAGGTCTGTAAGCATGCTTACCACCACCTGATTCAATAACAGAGATGGCAGCAACAAGTCTATAGTCGATTCCGAAGTGGGTAGCAGTCTTTACGATATATTCAGCCTTAGCAGCAAGAGGAGAACCTCTTTTAGCAAGGTAGTTTCTAACGCTATCAACTTTAACCCTATCTATTTCGATGTTTTCAAGGGCCTTTTCAAGTTCATCCCTCTCAACTTCAGCATGAGTTACAGCAAGTGCATTAGCACCAACAGAACCATACTCTGGTTGAGCAGCCATAGCCTTAGTCTCTATCATAAAGCCTAATTTAGGCGTATTTGATACGATTTGTAAGGCGTAACCAGCAAACAACACAACAATAGTGGTTGTAAGCAAGGCATTTCTAAGTTTTAATGCTATTTTCCTTTTCATAGTGTATATATAAAAAGTAACTGTATATTATACCAAAATACCCTATATAATTTAAGTCTCTAGGTTATGATCGCGAATATTGTTAATTGGTTAGTAAATTTGATTGATTTATTAGGTTACCCTGGTGTTGCTCTTGCCATGTTCATAGAGAGTTTTTTCGCCCCAATACCAAGCGAATTAATCATGCCATTTGGAGGCTTTCTTGCATTTAAAGGGGAAATGGATTTGATTGCCTTAGCACTGATAGGTGGTATAGCAAGCTACCTTGGAACTCTTCCTTTCTATTTTTTAGGATATTGGGGTAACGAGTTCATCTTAAATAAATTTATAGGTAAATACGGTAAATACCTATTTATTTCAGAAAATGATGTTCAAAAGGGGTTTGAAATATTTGAAAAGTATGGAAAAAGTATTGTCCTTCTAGGGAGGCTTGTACCTATTGTAAGAACCGTAATTTCTTTCCCAGCAGGTGTTACTAAAATGAATTTTGCTGAATTTTCCATATTTACAGTGGTTGGGTCAACCCTGTGGAGTGGTTTTCTCGCGACATTAGGGTATTTTCTTGGAGAAAACTGGGAAGATGTAATTGATCTAATGAATAGATATGAACACATTATTCTTTGGGTTGGCGTTGTTTTAGTTCTAGCTTTTATACTTTATA
>CAZCMQ010000025.1:0-3382 GCA_964500025.1 uncultured Candidatus Saccharibacteria bacterium
TGGTAGTATTATTTATTCAAAGCATTATGATCCATTAAAGGTTTCTTACACGGATAATGATGAAGGGATAAAGATTGAGGAGGTAAAGGAAAGGTTTCCAGTAGGTAAAAGGATCGCGATGAGGATTCCGGTTGATTATAATCACGCTGGGGAAAGGACTGAAGAGTTTTGTTCTAGTTTTGAATCGTCTGATATTTGTGATACTTACTTGAAATTAGTTGATAGTATGGGTGTTGAAACAGGGAATTTGTTTGTTGGAGAGGGTTTACCTAAAGACTCTGTAATTGTTCCTTACTCAATTTCTAGGGATATCGAACTTGATTAGGGCCGGTGCTTATGTGTACTAGGTGTCATTAAGATTATTTTATAATCGCAATATGAAAGTAGAAATAAATAGACTCTTTTTAATATTACTTATCAGTACTTTGGGCTTGATTATGGGTGTTGTCTTCGCGATGGTTTATGATATGTATGGAGATTTAGTTAAGGATGTTTTTAGGAGAGCAGGACAACAAAATGAGGTTGATGATGGCATCCCGTATTTTACTCCTCGCAATTGGGATTTGACATTTTCTGGTCTAGGCGACGGAGCAAAGTTTTGGTCTCTAAAAACAGTTCAGCCAGAAGTAGTTAGATATGAGAGTCTCGGTGGTGTTAATTATATGATTGGGAAATTCGAGTGGGAGAGTAAAACAGGGATTAGCCAACAACGAGAAATTAGAATTTTATTGTCACGGGATGAAACATGGATTCTGCCAGATTTATTAGAAGGGACTGAAAGAACCGTTTTTGCAAATGGGGTACATACGCTTGTTACTGTAAGGGGCTCTTTGAATGTAAATAAGGTTGAATCTTATGGGGAGTCTATAATTGAATTTGAGGAGATTAAGAAGATGTTTCCTATGGGCTCTAGAGTCGCGATGTCTGTCCCCTACTCCTACCCTAAAAAAGATGATCGGATTGGTTCAACCTGTGAAGTATCTAGGGAAGGTATTTGTGAGTATGGTGAGATTATAGATATTCTCTCAAGAGGACTTGATCATCTCTATACAGATGGGAATCTTCCTAGTGATTTTGTGCTTTTTCCTTTGTATTTATCAAGAGATGTGTATAGTAATTAATATGGCAGTGATTGACCCTATGGGTCTATAGTTGTATAATTAAGAATAAGTTTAAGGGTGTCTAATATGTCCTTAGAAAAAGGGTTTAGTCCTTATGATGAAAGCGTTTCTCCTGAGAATGATAGCCAACAGGACTCATTTGATCCACATATAGAAAAACAAGATCCCACTTGGAATAGTGAAAGAAATGATAATCTTTTCTTTACTCCTAAAACGCGTGCAGTGGCAGGTCTTTTCTCTCTAGGTGTCTTAGCAGCATGTTCGTTTATTAGAGAAAAATCTCCGATAGAACTGGCAACTCCTACTCCGATCGAAGCACCACTTGGTGCAGGAAGTGATACTGTGAATTTGGCTCCATTATTTAATGATTATCTCCCTGCTACTCCTTCTGAAACTGTTGCAACACCTACTCCTGTGGAGATTGTTGAACTTGAGGAGAGGGTTGACCCAACCCCTTTTTCAAGGATATTTAAAGAGGCTACCCGGTTTATAGAGAGTATCGAAAATACTGAGACAGGGGGGAGCTTTGTGGGGAATAATCTCGAGCTAGCAGATCCAAGTGTGGCTCTTTGGGCAGACTTTTCGCATCCTGGAGAAATTAGGATTGTTGAGTCTCGTGACTTAGATGAAAAGTCTTGGGGGATATATGGGTACAAGGTTCTGCACGGGAGAGAGCAGTTTGTCCCCCCGTTATATGCAATTAGGGAGCTCATAATAAATCAGCTTTTTGTGGAAGGTAGAGATGTGAAAATTATTTGGGGTGATATTGACTCTGGAGTTAGTATCTTTTTCTCTACAAGTACTCTTCAAAGAATGGGAAACAATCCAATTGCTGTTGAAAAAGGTTTGTCAGTCGAGGATATTACAGAAATAGTGGTTCCTTTAAATGATGACAGATTTGACTGTATCCCGTATAACAATTATGGTACCGGGGGTATAATGTGTACGAGCAAATAAGAATTTGGCTATTGTTTCTATCAAGAGAATGTTATACACTTCTGGTAGAAATAATCTGTCCAGTAAAATTACGAATGCTTAAGTTTCTTCTAAAAGTTTCATTTGTTTTTATTGTTTGTTTGTCATTTTATTTGGTAGGTGGTAAGGGTGTTTCTGCACAATCGTGTGGTACTTACACTAGGACTCGTGTTAATAATTGCAATAGTAGTTGCTCTACTGGGAGTACCACCACTGTAAACGGCTATTGCTATATGAATGGTGGGGTTTGTCGGAGCAGTCAATCAATAGAATTTGGTAGGTGCGTATGGAATACTCTGCAAAATGGGTGTTCTGGGAAGCCACAATTTGAGACAAGTACGCATGTCTGTTGCCTACATACAGAATCTTCCGTGATGTATTGTGGCGGTGGCGGTGACGACGGCGGAGGTGGCGGAGGTGGCGGAGGTGGTGGCTGTAATGCATCTTCCGCAGCGTGCAAGGCAAATGAATCTTGTACTATAGAAAAAGGAAAGTGCCATGCTTGCCCCAACCCTGGTCCAAACCCTCCACCAAGTACACATCCATACGTAAATTGTTGTGAGGATGATAGAGAAGTATGTTCAATTACCTCTAGAACATGCAAGGCTCCAACGAGCTGTACTCCTGTTTGCCCTGCTGGCTCAAGTCTAACTGGTACAGGCCCTTTGGTAACTACAGCAAGCTGTACTCACAAAGCCAGTGGTCAATGCAATGGTTCTGGCGGTGATATATGTAATTACAGCTGTAAAACAACAACAAAAACCCAAAACTGTTACGCTACATTCACCGAGCCACCAGAAGTAATAGACATAACCGTCTCAGACAACGTTACAAACACCCCTCTTGGATGTTTTGCTAACGGGCTAACGGGTAGAGAGATAAACAACACAATGAACATGTCAGTCATACTTACAGATCCAAACGGAGCAGACGATCTAACAGCATTCGGCGTGTGGATGATGACCCCTACTGGCTCCCCTCCAAGCATTACAAACCTTGCTCCAAACAACCCATCCCCACAAGTACAAAACAAAAATAGCTTTGGATTAATGGTAGGACTAAGAGAAAACCAGTGGAGAATATTCCTCCCACGATACAGTGGAAACGCATGGACTTGGGTAAATGTGAACTCCATAGGAAATGGTGAGAGAGCCAGAATAAAAGGACCGGATGGTAAAGATCTGGCTATACTCTCTGACATAGCAGTAACAGACCTCAATAATAATAGAAGGAGAATGGATGTAAAAATTGAAATGCTCCACGAAGACTCTGGAGTCACAAACTGG
>CAZCMQ010000025.1:3392-8476 GCA_964500025.1 uncultured Candidatus Saccharibacteria bacterium
GTATTTTCAGCAGGAAGTGATAAATCAAGATTCTTCCAAGGTACTGGCACTACAATGAGCCAGGCTCTACAGTTTACTCAAACCCAAACCTGGACAACTTCAACATGGACCATTGACCTGGAGCCACCTATAAGAGAATCAACCAACCATACTGTACAATCCGCAAACAGAGTCCTGCTCAACTGGAGCTTCTCAGACTTCTCTGGAGTTAAAAGAGTTGTTGGAAATGCTAGAGCCACCGAGGGTGGAAATGTAAAGGGACCAATTGACGATATAACTTCAGGAGTTTTGGGCTACCAAATAGGAAGTGCACCTACTGGAGCACAATTGTATGACGGGAACAGCCTCTGGAAATTAAACGCAGCTTCTCGATCTGAACTAATTGATATCGGCTCAAACGAAGGAAATGCCTTTGAATTTGTAATGCATGCATTTGATAACGCATGTAATACAGATGAATACGTATACAACATGGGAATTGGTAATCCATGGATAATCACTAAAGGTGGTGTTGTATTCAGCGCTGGTGGATCAAGTATTACTGTACAAAGCCTACAAGGAAGCGACCCAATTTCAACTGACTCATACTGGTCAGGAGATTTTGGATTCAAAAAGGATGAAGCAGACCTATCGACAGAACTACTAACCGGAGGAACAAGCAACCTCACTACCCTCATAAACAGTGTCAGACTCGGATCAACCCGTGCTACACGATACGATGATGTAAATAATAGAAGTGGATACTGGTTTAGCGAACTATCAAAAAGAATTAATACAAGAAGTACTCTTGCTCCTGAAAACTATACTAATATCACCCTTGCAGCTACTACCCTTTCAGGAAGAACCTCTGATATTGTGAGCTCTTCTGACCCAAGTGTAAGGTGTAATGGAGATAGCTCATGTGTTGTTTCTGTAGCAGGCAACCTAACAATCAATGAAGGCTTCATATGTGATACAAGAACAACATTCTTGGTTGACGGAAATATTACTATTGAACCAAATGTAACCGCTGAGAACACTACAAGCGGCTGTATGTTTGTTTCCTCAAACGACATTACAATCGGTGCTGGAGAATACCATTCTGCTGGTTCGTCCACACCTAAATACGATCTTATTGATGGGTACTTAATTGCCGACGGAAATATAAATATTCCTGAAACTGATTTAAGTGAGGATATCAGAGATGGTTTAATCATCCGTGGTGGTCTTGTTGCATTTGGTACAGAAGGAGGAAGATCAATAAACTTCGGACGATCACTGAAACTCATAGACAACAACGCATTCCCTACCCTTGCCATTCATTCTGATAACAGATATTTGAATTTTGCTACAATGGTATTTGGTGGACACAAGGAAACATTTAAGAGAGAAGTTGGATTTAAACCACTATAAAAATGGAAAAGATAATGAATAAAAGATATAACGCTCAGGCATTGGCAGTTGTAATGATTGTCATTGTTGTCGCAGTTGTAATCGGTCTTGCGATTGTTGCTAGAACCCTCAGGGACAGAGAAAGAATCGCTAGTGAAAAAGCTTCTGCCGAAGCTTTGGAACTTTCAGATTCAATACTTGATGTGGTAAGTGGAACTCCTGTTTCCACCTTTGAAGATTTGTGTGCTAATCCAGAATATGGAGATGGTTTAAGATCTAGCGCTGGATGTAATGTAAAAGGGGCTAGCTCTGTTTCTGCTTTTCTTGAGAACGCTGGATTGTCTTCTGAGTTTATGAATTCCTTTGCCTCATGTAGTGCGAACGGCTCTGAAGTGTCCATGAGACTTAGCTTTGCTACAGAAGAGGATGATTATGAGATAAGGCCGGATACTGTTCGATCCTTTGTAATACGACAACAAACTCCTAACCCACAAGCCTGTACCCTAAACATGGAATTTGAACCTAGAGGAGGACAGAATACAGGTGTATCTATTTCTAAAGTTTATGCTTCTGGTTACGACTCAAACGGAGTGCCAAGTAATTATAAACCGTATGATTTTTCAGATGTGATTCAGTATTGTCTAACTAGAGGTGGGGAAAGTTGTCCTGATAACGATGTGTTTACTGACTCTTGGACTCCTCTTGCAGCATCAAGTATTCTTTCCTTGCCTTTAACTGGTACTGGATCCTATGAGCTTGATGAGATAAGGGTTAGAGCTGTTAATGCTCCTGTTGGAATGAAGTTTAATCTGTCTAATAATCAGTGCGTGAAGGATTTGGAAATGGTTAAGGTTGTTGTTGAGGCGAACTGTACTGGTTCATATCGTGCCAAAGAGATTCAGATCCCACAGCAGGAATGGGCACTTCCTTTGTTTGATTATGTCTTATTCAATGGGAATGGGTCTTTGGCGCCTAATTAATTCTCTTTACAGTTTTTTATCTCTCGGTGTATACTTAAGCATTGCTCTTATAGAAGTGAAATAGCAGAAATATTACAGCTCTACTGTTGAGTACTGCCTGCCTGCGGGATCTTGCGGTACTACGCTGAGGGGGTCGCTGTCCCTCCACTTCTATTTGGGTTTCCTCCCTATACTCTTTCTTCTCTTATAAAAATGCTATACTGAATTACATTTGAATTAATGTAAAATGCCCATAATGGAAAAGAAAATAATCCTCGTAATTGAAGATGAAAAGGCTATGCTTGACTCATACGCTGAAATCCTTGAGAATGCCGGCTACACGGTTTTAAAAGCTGATGATGGATATAAGGGGTTGAGTGTATTAGAAGAAGACAATAACTCAATTGATCTTGTTCTTCTGGATCTAATGATGATGGGAATAGACGGCCTGGAAGTCCTTAGAACTATTAAGGACAACAAGGAATCGTATGGTAACTCCCCCATCGTTGTTCTGACCAATATGACAAGTGAAAAGGTAATTGAAGAAGCCTTCAATCTTGGTGCAAGCGCATACCTTCTCAAGACGGAAATGGATCAACAGGACCTTTTGACCCAAGTAGGTAAATTTCTGAGTAAGTAATCTCTCGATCCCCTTTCTCTTAACACTATATCAATTGACTTTCTACTCTCCTTTTGTTATCAATTAATGTATAAATACTGCCTAATTTAATACTATTACCCATGGCTAAACTGCCCGATCATGTAGGAATAGACTTTGGAAATCACTCAGTAAAAGCCGTTGAGCTTCGAAAGCCTCAAGGCACCAATCCTGAATTAATCAACTTTGGAAGCCAGAAAACCCCTCATGGTGTAATTAATAGCGATGATGATGTTCATCAGAGGCAATTAGCTGATGCTGTAAAAACACTCTTTTCAACCTCAAAAATCAGGAATAATAATGTAGTCATGGCTCTGCCGGAATACACTGTCTTTACAAGATTTCTTGAATTCCCTGGTGTAAAAGAGGAAGAATTGGACGATGCTGTCTTCTACCAGGCAAAAGAATACATCCCCATGCCTATAAATGATGTTCAAATGAGCTATGTTCCTCTTGGGTATAACCAGGATAAAAATGCACATAAGGTACTTTTAGTTGCAGCTCCTAAAAAGGTTATTGATATCTACATAAGCGTTGCAGAAAAGGCAGGCCTAGTTCCTTTAGCAATTGAAACTGAGTCGGTTGCGATGGGAAGAGCCATGTTTAAAGCTACCAAAATGCAGCATGTTGTGATGTTGGACTTCGGGTCAAGCAGTACAGATATGAGTATTATGTTAGATGGGCAACTTGTATTTTCACAAAGTATTGCCATTGGCTCAGATTCTCTTACCCAGGCGATTGTAAACAAGTTCAATTTTGAATATCAACAAGCTGAGGAGTATAAGAGGAATTACGGTGTTGTAGAAGGAATATTAGAGGGTAAGGTGTATGCTGCGCTCTCCCCTATTATTGATGCCATTGTTACTGAAATAGGGCGAGGTGTTGAATTCTATAAAAACAAAACTCTTTCTCCTGTTCCTAAAAATTTCCTAATGAATGGAGATGGTGCGATGCTGCCAGGTTTGGGTGATTATATCTCAAAAGCTATGGGTGTTGACGCTGTCATTGCAAACCCATGGAACAATATTCTTGTTCCTGACAAATTTAAAAATATTGTAGCCAAGAGTGCTTCGTCCTACTCTATTGCTATTGGTCTTGCTCTAAAAGATGAATGAGCAGAATACACAAACACAAAATCAACCTGTAAATAGTGACTCCCCTGCTCAAACAGCTACTCAAAGTCCTGCGCAATCTGGCCAACCTACTCAACCTCAATCTCAACCTCAGAATAATCCTGAATCAAGTGCTGTAAAAGCTCCAGCCGTTGAAAAGGTTGAAAAAAAAGAGATTAAGAAAGAAAAGAAGGAAAAAAAGGCCAAGAAAAAAGCTAATCCAAATATCAGTAGAGGTGATGGAGGTATTAATCTCATTCCACCCCTTACAGAAGCTCAGGTAAAGACGGAAAAGACCAAATTTACTGTTAATCTTAGTGCTGCATACACACTCCTGTTTCTTTTTGTCCTCACAATTATTGTTGTTGGCTTTAATGTATATCAAAGGCTTTCCCTTAACTCAGAGAAGGCGCAGTTATTCGAACTGGAAAGGCAGCTTAATCTTCGTTCAGATCTTTTAGGTTACAATGATGAGATTGTAAGAAGAATCAAATTGTATGAAAATATTGAAGAGACAGCGTATTCCAGCAAAGAAGTTTTAGACTATTGGGAAGGTATAACAGAAGGGATTGGTGAGATAAATAGCATAGAATTGAGCTCAGGTCTTGGATTTGAGGTCACTGGAGTGGCTGGTTCTCTTTCTGATGTAGCAAGACTTTGGTATCTTTTAGCGAATGATCCGCATATTGAGAGTGTGACGATTGATAATGTGATTAGAGACGGTGCAACAGCTAGATTTTCGTTTGAAGGTAGACTTAATTTTAAAGAATTTTCTTCAAATCAATAGTATGGAACCACAAGCCAATATTGAGACAAAACCAATTCTTGATCCAGAAGATGCTGCTGTAGAAGAGAAAAAGAAGGAACGAGCAAGTGTGCTGGCAGAGCTTGGGCAATTAAGGACTGAGGTAAAGTCTTTTAAGATTAGCGATCTTGTTGTGCCTGCTCTCAGCTTGATAATCCTTGTTACCTTAACTGTTTTTG
>CAZCMQ010000026.1:0-8342 GCA_964500025.1 uncultured Candidatus Saccharibacteria bacterium
AGAATATGACCAGCGTCCCTCATTCTAAACTCAATCCCGTTTCTAAAATCTACAGAGTCTCCATATGGATACACGTCAAAGAGAGAAAGCATTTCTTCAACATCAGCTTCAGTGTACATCGGCTCACGGAGTTCATACAACGCACCTTGCTCTGAAGCTGATTTTAATTCCTCTTCCTGCTTCTTTTTAGGTCTGGACTGCCATCTCTCAAACTCTTCTTTCTGTAACCTTGCAGCATCCAAAAGAACAATCTTAGCCAAATCTCTAGTTGGCTGAGTACCAATAATTCTGCCTTTAAAACCCTGCTTTACTAACATCGGAAGTCTGCCACAATGATCAAAGTGAGCGTGTGTAAGAAAGACATACTCTAACTCAGCTGGGTTAAAAGGGAATTCAGAATAATTCAGTTTTTCTGTTTCATAATCTCCTTGGAAAGCTCCACAGTCTACAAGAAACTTAACAGAACCTGTATCTACATAATAGCAGGATCCAGTAACAGTTCTAGCGGCTCCACAGAATTGAAGTTTCATCTTGTCCAGGCAGGTTTATATTATCTTTCAATAGTAGCACGAAAAAGAATTCTATATCAAACCATCTTCCCAACCTCTTCCCTCAATCTCTCCTCTTCATTAATCATCGGGTCATCCAAAGCCATTTCTAGAAGCTTGTTTAAAATCTCACCAACCTTTGGACCTCTAGGAACACCCATTGCAATGAGATAATCTCCGGTGATTTTCAAGTCCGTAACTTTCAAAGCCATATCCTTCTGTCTGACATCAGAAATCCTCTCCTGCAGGAAAGAAATCTCCTCTGGCTTAAACGCACTCTTTGGATTTGCAGTAGCATCAGCAATACGAAGAGCAAAAAGATCCTCCAAATTCTCTTCCCCTACCCTTGCAATAAACCTGCGAATTGCACTATCAGTCCATTCTTTTTCCTCAACCTTCTTAACCTCTTCATCACTCATCCCCTCCTGTACATGCGGATAGTAGAACATATGATTTCTCACCAATGTTGAAACCTTCTTAATCTCATCTCTTGAAAACTTCATTCTTTTCATAATCTCCTCAGTCATATTTGCACCCTCAACATCATGACCATAGAAATGCCCATTGCCCATATCCTTTCTAGGCTTGCCGATGTCATGAAGAAGTGCTGCCAGCTTAATCCTATCTGGCGCCACATCACATGTTTCAAGAGAATGTTTGTATACGTCATGAGCATGAAAGAGTTTCTGCTCAACCCCATACCCTTCTAAAAGCTCAGGAAGGAAAATTTCAAGCAAACCAGTTTGCCTCATTAGATCAATCCCTACAGAAGGTTTAGGAGAATGAAGAAGCATCTTCATAAATTCGTCGCGTATCCTCTCCATTGAAACCTGCTTTGCAACAGGAAGAGCCCCCCTTATTGCCTCAAAAGTCTCACTTTCAATATCAAACTGAAGCTGAGAAGCCATCCTGCACGCCTTAAACGCCCTCAGTCCGTCTTCTTTAAACCTTTCCAAAGGAGTGCCAACCGCCCTTACAACCTTTAATTCTAAATCTGTTACTCCTCCAAAAGGGTCATACAACTCCCACTCCTTTTCCTCATTCGCACCATCTAAATCTGGATCTGATAAATCCAAAGCCATTGCATTAAAAGTAAAGTCCCTCCTGCCCAAATCTTTGTCTAAATCATTAATGAAAGTAACCTTTGAAGGCCACCTACCATCAACATAGTTCTCTTCACTCCTAAAAGTCGTTACCTGTACATCATGAATTTCACCTTTCAAATCAGGTACAAGTGCAGAAACCATACCAAATCTTGCACCTGTAGAAACGGCTTTAGGAAAGATATTCATCATCTCCTCAGGCTTTGCATCAGTTGCTAGATCATAATCGTCAGGTTGAATACCAAGCACAATATCTCTTAACGCCCCACCAACCAAATATACCTTAAAACCCTCTTTAGAGAGCATTCTTGCAACCTTTTGAACATAGTCGGGTATTAGAAATTTAATCTTCATACTTGATTATAGCAGCTTAAATTTCTCTGATCTGACTTTAATGTCAATCTCATTAAACCCTTTCCTAAAAGCATTAACCATTTCTCCTGGACCACATACAAAAACCTCCGTCTCTTCAAAATCTCCGACCTCTTTGACAATATAATCCATGTTCAGCCTCCCCACTTTACTTGTACAAATTGGATATACATAGAAACCTTTTACTTGTTTTGCAATATCCTTTAACTCCCTTACAAAGACACCATCTTGAGGCCTACTGTAAGTGTAAAAAAGATGAACTTCATGTCCTCCAAAATTCTTTTTACCACCCAAAGTTCTCGCCATACTCAAAAAAGGAGTAATACCTATACCACCAGCAATCCATATCTGCCTTTTATAAGAAGCATTCCTGAAGGTAAAGCCTCCAAAAGGACCTTCAACAATCGCTTTCGCTCCCTTTTTCAGATTACTCATAGTAGAAGTAAAATCTCCACTGTCTTTCACTGAAATTCTTAAAAACTGCTCCCCTTCACCCGAACTTATCGTAAACGGGTGCTCTTCTTTAATAAAGCCATCCTGGTAAAAAGTTATGAACTGAAACTGTCCTGCAACATGATTTACCGCCCTTTTAACAAATCTTGGTTTTAAAACAACTTCAACGACATCTCCTCCCAGCTTATTCACCTCCTTAACAACATACTCATACTTTTTAAACAGAAAACCACCTAGCAGGCTCCTATGTATGAAACTTAAAACAGCAACACCCGCCCAAAACAGAATATATACCCTAAGGGGGTATATGATCGCCACATCGCTAGGCACAATATATACATGCGCCCCCGCAAGAAGAAGACCCAACCCCATCAACCTGTGAATGGACTTCTTAATCTCATACTTCAACCTTGAAAAGGCCGTAACTGCGATTGCGAAAGTAATTACGACCACAGCTGCCTTACCCACTACAATATAAGGAGTCTCAATATCTTGGAAAAACTTAGGGATAAAACCTGGATCAATTTCAAGATATCTAAGCCCTAAAAGTAGTATATGAGTCGTAAGGAAGGCGTATGCAAACCTACCTATTCGCGAGTGAACGGTATAAACCCAGTCCAAACCGCCAAAAAGCTTCTCAAGAAACTTATAACGAGCTGACATAAAGATATTGATAGAAAGAGACATGATTGCAAGCAGCCCAAACGACTTACCAACTGTTGTTGCGCCACTGTAAAAGTCCGAAAAATTGAAAAAAGGAGGGAAAGAGAGATACAGGATTAAAAAAGGAATGACGGCAATTACAAGGAGAATCCATACACCTAAACTGTTTCTGGGCTTAATCATGTGTTGCAAAAAATATAATCGCGTATATACTGAATTATATATGAAAGAAGCCCTAAAAGCAGTAAGGTGGATACTAGCCTCAATACTACTCGTTTTACTGTTTATAACAGTATTCATAACTCCAATAACAACATCAGTCACCACCCTTCTAACTAACCGACAAAACATCCTAAAATGGATTGACACCTCAGGAATCTATACTCAGACAGACAAAATTACACTTTTGGTACTAAATTTCACAAACGAGGACGAATATACAGAGGGGGCGTCAAAGATTAAGGACATTCTCAATGACGTACTAACCCCAGGATTTTCAAAAGACCTAATTGAGGGAGGAATAAATAGTACATATGATTACTTAGAAGGAAAAACTGCGAAGATCCAGATAGAAATGGATGAGAGAAATCTTGAAGATGCCATTGTTAAGGTTTTTGACAACTTTTCAAAGGAGAATCTCTCAACAGTCGAGGATTTAAAGAAGCTTCCAACATGCACACCGCAAGAGGCTGAACAGCTAGAAGAGGCGGCCAGCGTTACTGATGTAGAACTTACATGCATCCCAGAATCAGTAGATTTAGACAGTATAACGGAGGATCTTCTTGAACAATTTGGGGTTCAACAGAAAACAGAAGCAGGGACGATTGTACAGCTGATACCAACAAATTTTGAATTCACAAATGCACAATCAGTCGCGTTAAAAGGCGGTTATAACCTTATAAGAATTACACCAGTCATCCTTTTCACTATAATTCTTGCATTAACTCTTTTCTCAGCTATTTTAATACCTACTACTGCAAGAGTAATAATTCCTTCAATTATTGGAATCTCTGCAGCGTGTTTCTCACTAGCAGTTTCAATTCTCCTGTTGGTGTCAGAAAAAATAGCAACATTTATCCTATCAATAATTGAAATCCCATACCTGACAGACTTCTCAGGATTACGGTTACTCGTAGAAACAATAATTAAAGATGTAGCATACAGATCAATATGGATTAGTGTAGCTCTAATAATCTTCTATCTCCTATTAATCCTGCTTAATAGATATCTCAGAAATAAGAAAGCTAACAAATAGCGTTTTTTCTAGTTAGAAAAAACCTCTTTATGCTTTTTGAATAGGCCATCTATATATTCAACCTCTCGTTTGTTCATTTTTGTTAAGTCATCCCCAAACCACAGGCTTGCACCATTTTCAAAAATCAAATCAATTAGCTCTTTCATTAGTGGATTTTTCTCAGGATTATGAGAATTAAAGACAATACAATCATAATCATTTAGCCAAGCTTTTTTGTTAAGGAAACCTCTTGGCTTAGCAGTCTTTAATGCATGCTGCATAACTTTCTTATTACTATAATTACCAAAGATAGGAACCATTCTAGTATAAGGAGTACCTGTATCACTACTGATTCTTGTTATATCTCCCAAACCAACAACCGGAGACAATTGACTCAAGCCAGGCATAACATGATTCTCCTCTCCTCCTGCGTATCTGAAGATCTCAACGACATTTCTTAATGCCTCCACCCTGCTCAAACTCTTAGAAAATTCATTAAAGAAAACCAGAGGGTAAAGAAAGTCCAACTTAAAAAAGTCAAATCCAAATCCCTTAAATGTAGTTGCAACGCCTTTTATGTAATTAAGGTACTCTTCATTTGTAGGGTCAACAACCTTTAATCCCATATTAGGGACAAAACGCTCCACAGGTGAGGTAAATCTTGCGTTCATATTCGGGTAAAGGTCTGACATAAACCATCCCATATTGTTTTTATAAATTGCTGATCTTGGATCTGCAACCAAAGGAGCAACCCATATTGCAGCTTTATATCCCCTTGAGATAATTGCATCAGCGGCATATTTCATCCCATCATCAAAGCGACCATTGTTATCAAGCCAATCTCCCCAATATTTACAGTACCCCGCATCAATAAGGATATAATCAGTCTCTTTCTTAAAAGGCAATTCCTCCAACTTATCCAACTGCTTATCAAGAAGCCTCTTATCTATAAAATTGAATCTATAATAGTAGGACATAATCATCCCTCTAACAGCCGTAGGCGCATCTTTTATATTCATATCCTTCTTTATATGATTCCCAAATTCTTCCTGAACAAACTCTTCAGTACCAACGAAAATCCCAAAAGTCTCACTCTCCAATACATCACCCGGGTCCAATTCTTTCCCATCAATCTGACATGTTAATCGAACTCTTGTCTGAGAACTCTTAGAATCATTTATTACATATACTTGGGAGTAAAATCTTGAGGTTGTGGTTGCACCCAAAAGAATAATTTCTTCTCCAAAAGAGAGTTTTGTAAACCATTCGCTAACAAGAGAGTCCTTTAAATAACCGAAATTTTCTTTAAATGAAAGTGGGTTAGAATCCCTCTTCATTAAAAACTCCTTTTTTACTGACTTTTTACCTGGCTTCACATACTCAGAAGCACTTGAACACACCCATCCATTCTCAAAAACTTTCTCTACAGGTGAGTCAAGAACAAAGTCAGCAACAAGAAGGGAATTGAGTCTAACAGAATGGTCTGATACATTTCTAGCGACCAGTTTTACCTTAACGATATTCTGTGAAATCTCTTCAACAACCTGCTCAAAAACTATGTCACCGCTCTGCCTACCTAAAAAAGGATCATTAACACTAGCATTTACATACGCTCCATAATTAGATTGTTTAAGCTTCTCAAGAATCTCGGCAACTAACATAATCTATAGATTACATAAAGAAGGAGGAATTGTCATCAAATTTGTGAAAATGGCGGAGAGGCAGGGATTCGAACCCTGGGTAGGTATAGACCTACAGCGGTTTTCAAGACCGCCCCATTCGACCGCTCTGGCACCTCTCCAAATGGGATTATCCTGCAATTCTATCAAACTCTAGCCTAAAAATCAGCCCCTTGTGGTGGAAAATACAGATTGGATAATATCTTCAATCTCAATCTCCTTAATATCAATATCCTCTACTTTGTAATCACTTAGCAGTTTTGACGCAACAGATGAAACTACTCCTCGTTCTACTGAAATAGTTCCATGCGCACTATCGATTTCAATAACCTCTCCCAATTTATTAAGGTCTAACTTAGAGATAGGCGTTTTAGTATAAAAAGTAATATTTTTCCTTTTGGCATACTTGCGAACTAAAGCAGAAAGGCTGCCGTCATAAACAATTCCACCACCATTAATAACAATTACCCGTTCACACAACTCCTTTACATCATCCATATAATGACTAGTAAGCATGATTGTAGTATTGAACTCCTTATTATAATCCTTGAAAAAAGTACGAAGTTTCTTTTGCATCACAATATCCAATCCGATTGTCGGCTCATCCAGAAACAACATCTTTGGAGAGTGCAGCAAAGCGCAAGCCAACTCACACTTCATCCTCTGCCCTAAAGAAAGCTTGCGAACTTGTACATTTAATATCTCCTCGATTTCTAAAAGCTGTGCCAATTCATCAACCTTTTTAGAAAACTGTGTATCCGAAACCTGATAGATCTCTTTATTTAGCTTAAGCGAATCAATAACAGGAAGATCCCACCAGAGCTGATTTTTCTGCCCCATCACCAAAGAGATCTTTTTTAAGTATTCATAATCTCTTTCCCAAGGCACATATCCCATTACATCAACACTTCCTGATGTAGGATGCAGCAAACCAGAAAGCATCTTTAATGTAGTTGTCTTCCCAGCACCATTAGGCCCAATGAAACCAACAACCTCCCCTTCTTCAATTTCAAAACTCACATTATCAACAGCAATGATATCCAGATAATCTCGAGAAAACAGATTCTTAAATGTTCCAACAAGTCCTGGACTCTTTTTATATATGGAGAAAGTTTTTGTAAGATTCTCAACCCTTACTGATTTAGCCATTACCAATTCTAACACAACTAGATTGACTTTCGACCAGCGATATCAATACAATTAAACATGTTAAAAAGAACTGCCAAAATCCTATACATTACTCTCGCCATTCTACTTCTCTCCCCTATTCAGCTTCTAGCCCAGCAATTAGAATCAGATAATTACAAAATAATAGATGTTGTAACAAACTCTTCAGGAGAAGCAACAACATCCCAGTCAGGAGCGTTCCAACTTCTCAATTCCATAAGCCCATTCTCAGGCGACCCAAGGCTTTACTCAAACTCGTACCGAGCAGGATTAGGAGTAGTTGAGATTTTTACAGCAAATGTTCCATTAATCTCATGCTTTGAAACAGATACAAACGGTTCATCAAATTGTACAACCGGACCCTCATACTTAAATAGCAATGGAATAGTTACAGTATGCGGACCACAAGGTTGCTACAGAAACGCACGATTTGAAATAAACCCACAAAGAAACCCAGCTGATACTCTATACGCTATTCAAATCTCAAAAGACGATTTCGCTTCAGATACTATGTATATAAGCGGAACAACTAAGCAGCCAATTGACCCTACGGATTTAACAATTTCTGACTTTTTAACCAAATCAACATGGGAAAGCACCACAATAAATATAGATGGACTGGAAGAGAATACACAGTATTGGATCAGAGCAACTGCACTTCACGGGGATTTCACACAATCCCAGCCAGGACCAAGTGTAAGTGCAACTACAGCAAGAGCCTCAATGGATTTTGACATAGATATTGCTGGAATATCTGGAATTACTGCCGAGTCATCACCTCCATACGAACTTTCATTCACTAATGCACGCCGACTCATCCAGACTGGACCACCAAATACGGCAGAAAACCTCATATGGATGGATGCACAAACAAATGCATCAGGAGGATTCGCAATAATTCAAAGAGGCCAATACGGCGGCCTTTTCAGTGCAAACCAGACTTATACAATAGCTTCAGATGATAATGATTTGAACACAATTACAGAGGGGTTTGGTTTGCAAAATTTCCACACCGGACAGATATATCACACAGCAAGCAGTAACGGTAGTTTAGCGCAGATATCTACAATGTCAGCCTACTCTAACAGCGGTAATACTGTAGGTAAAGTGAGCACTAGTTTTA
>CAZCMQ010000027.1:0-8239 GCA_964500025.1 uncultured Candidatus Saccharibacteria bacterium
GACTATCTCCAGCAATCGACCTTCCACCCTCTGTAATTTGTGTTCTACCTTTTGCCGCACCTGTGGTAGAACTATTGTATGTGTGCGTATGTGTTGTAGTGCCTCCTGTTCCACCAGATGTTGCAGCTCCTCTTGGAAGTCTGCCATCAAGTGCAGTGAATCTGGTCCATCCTGTAGGAGTGGTTTGATCAAATATACCAATCATATTAGAATCTATTACTAAGTCAGCCCTTGAGCACACAATCATATCTCGATATGGTGGATTTATACTTGATGTTGTATTAATTGGAATACTTATTGTATGAGTGTGCCCTCCACTTCTCACTGTGTTAGGGGGCCCAGCATTTCCCTGCTCCAAAGGTGAGGCACCTGCTATGCTTCCAGAAGCAGTGTGATTATGGCTGTGAACGGTACCGCCTCCTGTTGTCCCGTAAGATGTTGCACCATACATAAATCTGCCATCTAGGGCTGATACTCTAGTCCAACCTGCAGGACATGAAGAGTCTCGGTACATCAAGAAGCTTCCACTCCAAGATTGTTGTCCAACTGTTGCGCTTGTATTTCCATAGTATGCGTATATCGTTTTCTCCCCATTCGGGACACTAGGAATCCTTACCCATATCTGAGTGCTTGCGGTGTTACATCCACTTTCTATCCAGTAATCAAGCTTTGTAGAATCATTACTGTCTACAAATCTAAGATCATCACAATCGGACTGAAGCTTGGAAGAGCCGATAAGGCTGGCTGTATTTAATTCAATAAGAACATCTGTATTCGTAAGAGTGGATCCGGAATGAGAGATCGTAACCGGCATTTTGTAGGACCATGTTGGTGCGGGAGCGCCATATACAACAGTTACCGGCTTCTTAAACTCCCACGCCTCGTTATACCAAGATGAAACAGGAGCCCTTCTCTCCAGCATATATAAAACAACGGGAACTCCGATCAAAAAAACAACCAAAGATAGTGGGATCAAATACCTGCCAAGAGGTGTATCAAGAAAGGTCTTTATGCGCTTTCTAATTCTATTGCCGGTAGATTCTTGCATTTAAAAAAGGACAGTAATTACTCCTTTCATATTACGAAAAGAAAATAGGCAAAGTCAATACAAACGGAACCCCTATAGACATTAGACTCCTGACGCCGCGTATCCTTCCGGTTCTCCGAGAATATCTGCGCTGGTGAGACTAAGATTTAAGGATTCCCAACTTACAAAGAAGTGATCCTCCTTAGGAATATCTCGAATTACATCTAATTCATCTCTTAAAACATAAAGACTCTCAGTTACTGGCGCGATAGGAAGTACATACGAATTGAAATTATTATATTTGTAGATCAAAAGAAATGCAGGCGTCAAATTAAGGCGCCAGTCCGACACTAGGACTGGTAGCACCGCCAAATCCTCCGCCCCAACCATCCCATTTACCCCTTTATAGAAGATCTCTTTAACTGCAGAAGATACCAAAGGATAGTCCCTTTCAAAATCCATCAATCTCTTTCTTAAAACTGCTATAGTCCTATCATCTGGAGTTGTGACCCCATACTCAACAAGCCATGGAAGCCATGTATATTTCTCCTCTTCTGGGAAGACCCTCTTTGATTTATCGAAAACAACCCCTGTATAGTTATTCATATACCCAATACTTTAGTTGGAGAGATTATCGCTCCCAGCAGGAAGAAACCAATCCTGACTAGAAACCAGTGAGTGTAAGAATTTTGCCTTTTCTGCATCTAGCAACCCATCCTTCAACAACGAATCTACAGAAACTACCTTAATTTCCTCAGAATCACGATCACCGAACGCAACACCCGCTCCGTAGGTTGCACCACCATCTGGACCAACCCCCTGGACCCTTAACAACATAAGTTCCATACTTCTAGTATCCTGAAAATCATAACCCTCTTGGAAGAGTTTTTCCAAAACACTTTTATAAAACCATTCCGCACTCAACAGCTCTGTCTGCCACTCAAGTATTTTTGTGGGAATTGAAAGTTTCTCTTCAGAGTTACGGACAAAACATCTCTGAGCTACCGATTGCATAACCTTGGGAACACGCACAAAAACCAAACCCTCTCCAGGCATATTTTAGTTATGACAAATTTATTGGTGGAGACGGTGGGAATCGAACCCACGTCCAAAAGCGTTATACCGCACCATTGTACAAGCCTAGACAATCTAGCTTAGTCAAATATGTCTCAAGACTGTCAGAAAAACATACCTGCTCGATATAAATCTTAAGCTCCAAAGCTTACCGACACACCTTGGAACAGCACCCTGAAAACGACCGACTTAGATTCCTAATCAGGGATAAGAAACTAAATCGCCAACCTAATTCAATCAGTTAGACTTATGCTACGTTAAAGAGAAAATTAGGTGCAAAAGCCATTTTTACAGACTCAATAGCACTGTTAACTCTTTGAGCAAAAGCGTTAATTGTGTTTGTTACACTTCTCTGTGTTTTAGTTTTTAAGAGCTACCTCTGCTTGTGATACGAGTACGCAGACTTCTGTCGAAGACCTTACGTCCCCATGCCCAGTATTATACCAAAAAATGATGATTTATGCACTCAGTAGGCCTAAAGAAGCGCTATCTGACCCTTATCCTCTCAACAACATACTTATCACCTGATATCCTTCTATATACAACAACACTATCTCCTTCTTTAATATCCTCATATTTGAGACCCCTTTTTCCTTGAACAACCAAAGCTTCTTTATCCGAAGTATCAACCTCAACCTCTTCACCCTTCCTATCAACAATAATCAGAAGATTCTCAGACACCTCCTTAACCTCCCCTGTCAGCATCTCCCTTGTTTCCCTTTCTCTAGCCCTATCCACACCAGAGTCCCTCTCCCTAGAAACAGCCCTATCGCCTACAACTCTACCCTCCCTACCTTTCATATATCCATATTTATATGATCCAAAACAGAGTAAAAGAACTAAGAGAACAAAAACAAACTTCCAATTTTTCTTTAAAAATCTCCAAATCCAGGCGAAAAAACCTTCGCGGCGTCCCATATCTGACAGTGAAAAACAACAACCTGTGTTATACTCACTAGCTTAATTCATACTAATGGGGTATATGAAAAAAATACAAGTGCCCAATCTGCCTATCCACTGCCAGTGTAAATCGTCAACGAAAGCGCGGAAAATCGTTGGTATATCTATGTAAAGCCTGTAGCCTAAAATTTTCTTAGGATAGTGGTTACTATCAGCTCCCAAACGTAATCTGGAAGAAATTTCCTTAGGAGCATTGTGGACAAAGATCCTGCTCCAACAGCGTATCTAAACCCTGGATTTCTTTTTCTTGAGATGTGAAACACCTTGTCAGCCACTCTTTGAGGATCTCTAAGCCAAGCAATAATCCCACCTTCTTTATTCAGAAAATGCTTCTGCCTAAACTTCTTAATTCTCCCAAACCAACTATTCTCATTTGCATCAACATTTAAACCAACAGCATTCTTAGAAAAATCTGTTTCAAATCCACCTGGTTCAACAAGAGAAACCTTCACCCCAGAATCGGCCATCTCATATCTTAAAGCTTCGCTGTAAGCTTCTAAAGCATATTTAGAAGAAGAATACGGTCCGTATGCAGGCGCAACAATCTGCCCCGCAACAGAGGACATGTTAATGATTTTCCCATCACCGCTCTCTTTCAATTTAGGAAGAAAAGCATACGTCACATTCAAAACACCAAAGAAATTTGCTTCAAACTGCTTTCTAAAATCTTCAGTAGTATAACTTTCAATTGGACCAAGTACCCCAAAACCTGCATTATTAACCAAAACATCAAGCCTTTTTACTTTCCTCACCTCCTTCTCAATCTGTTCAGCGTTAGACACATCAAAAACAAGCCACTCGACTGACAATCCCTCTTCTTTTGCAACCTTATTCAATCTCTCAACCCCTTCTTTTTTCAAATCTCTTGTTGTCGCAAAAACATTCCACCCTTTTCTTGCAAATTTAAGAGCAATTAAATACCCAAAACCTGAATTTGCACCTGTAACAAGAACTGTTTTCTTCATACTACTTAAACTTCCTTCTGGTTGCCTCATATATCGCAATCCCCGCTGCGATTGAGAGGTTAACCGAATCTATGTTATCTGTCTGTACAATCCTAACACCTTCCCCATACTTAAGAAAATCCTGCGGCAAACCAGTTGACTCATTACCTAAGACTAACGAATAAATATCTCCATATTCAATATCTTGCAAAGATTTTGTTGCTTGAGGCATGAAAAGGAACATCGGCCTTTGATATTCTTCAACATACTCTTCAAAACTGTCAAAATAAGCAAAATTCATCTGGAAAAAGGTTCCCATTGTGGAACGAACAATCTTAGGATCAAAAATGTTAACAGCAGGTCTGATTACAGCCAAGTCCATAATCCCAAAAGCAGCCATTGTTCTCATTATCGTCCCGATATTTCCCGTATTTGTAGGATTTACAAGAACAACATGTGGAGAATCAGGACTGATTTCACTTTCAAAAATCTTAAACACCCCTATCGCGTAAGTATTCTCTTTTACAACAAACCTGTCTATCTCTCTATCGTTGTACTCATATTCAATGTTATTTTTCTGGCAAAGCTCTACAATCTCCTTCACATCTTCCCTACTCAATCCTGACATTTTCAAGAAAACTTTAAGAGTCTTTTCAGGCTTCAAGCGAAGAAGAGCTAAAGTTGGCTCTGTTCCAAGTGCATACGAATATGAAAGTTTCTTGCTGTATTTTTTAAGACGAGAAGGAAACGGTTCCCCCATGGAATTAAAACTCATATTATCTGGATTATTATACACTTTCTATAACGTGGTGGTGATTTCCTTGTCTTCTTCTGCTAAAGGAGCACACAAGGTTACCCTTCCAGACTCATTTTGAACGATGTTGTAACCGGTCACATTCTCTCCCTCTACTTTCGGATCCATAGGAAGTTTCTCCATATACTTTGATTCTCTTGTTAGGGCAGAAAGATCAACCAAACCAGAACAGTCTTTTCCTGTCGCACAGATTCGATTTCCTTCAGAAGAACATTGGTTTGAAACAGGAATTCCCTCAGGAAGTGTTCCTTGATTATCCTGCGAATATGAAACAAGTGCACCAGAGATTGCCTCTATGTCTGCCTCCCTTTGGTCATTTCTAGACTGGGCAGTCATACCAAATGGGTTGAAATATACTGCAACAATAACAGCGATTATTATCAACCCAATTGCAATCAATAGCCCTTCAACTAAGGATATTGATGAATACCTTTTCACCTTTTTGGTTATTAAGTTAGAGTCCCCATGCATATGATACACAATCTTTTTAAAAAATACAGCCTACAATTAATCCTCTTGCACAACGGAAAATCTGACTGAAGCCCCTTCGCTGGCATTGAAAGTCCCTCTAGTTTCGAACTCCTCAATAACCTGAATACACATCTCTAATGGAGATCTCTTTATTGTCGCAACAAGAGATACCTGCTCTGGAAAACTTTCCATCACAATTGCATCCACCTCCACTGGATTACATGGTGTTGGCGCATACCCTTTCACAATATACGACCAAGTGTTATCTCCCTCGTACTTATAGTCCACAACAAAGTCTCCCGATTCAATCCTTGAATATCCCTCATCAGAAGGTGTACTTGGCACCTCTCCCCCGTTATTTCCATTTGATCCAGAATCCACATCCTTCTCTTTTTGGAAATAGAGGTATGCAGAAACACCGAGAAGCACCACAACAAGAACAACCAAGACTTTATTTATATTACTCATGAGTTTTAATCTCAAATTTATTTCTTTGTAATCTCAAGAATCTCTACATGAAAGGGATCTACAGTTCCTTTCCAAAGATCTTTTATATCATAGCCCGAACCCTTTAAAAGTTCTACGACTTTAGGTAGATTTCTTGTACTCCATTGTCCTTCACTCATATCTGCAAAATACCTTATTACCTTTTGGTTAACCCTTTTTAGAAATTCTAATTCCGCTTCCTGCCAAACCCTCAATCCAAGACCTCTTTTTTGAAAATTCTCATGGACGAAAACACTGCTCTCAACAACTGGGACACCATCTTTTTGCTCAATATCTATATAATCTGAAACTTCACTAGGAACAATTCCTTCAAAAGGAAAAATTCTCACACTTGCAACAACCAAGTCCCCCTCTTTCATACGATAATGGAAGACACCGTCTTTTTCCTCAATCTCAGGTACGAGAGACTTCTCTGTGTCTTGTATTTCCACTCCTGTTGGACCAAGAATCATCTTAGTTACTAGCTAAATTATTATTTTCAATGCTTCTAGATTTCTCATAATGCTCTATCCACTCTTCCACTGAAGCCATCCCAATAACCTTTGCAATAAGTTCTAGTGGAAGGTCATCAAGTTTCTTAAACCTCAAACAAACCTTACCCATATCAAGCTTCTTTCCCGCCTTTTTATACTCCTCCCGAAACCAACGCTCACTCTCTTTTCCCCCATAGGTTACGTCTAAATAAAGGGAAAGGTAATTCTTCTGAGAAGCAAGCGCAAGATACCCTAGTGGCTGTCCATTGTATGTTTCTGGATACCTTTCAAGGGGAATTTCATAAACAATCATTCCCCAATTCATTGTCTCGACAAATCCATCCTGAATATTATCCAAGATGAGTTTTCGAAGAGTGGAAACAATTTCAGCCCTTTCCTCTGGGAGAGACTTGATATATTCGTCTACGGTTTTTGCTTTACTTTGCATTGTTGGTCAAAACAAATTACTTCGACTTAGATCTTTTGCTAAGAATGTACTTAATGGACGGACTTATCTCCTTATCTGTTCGATGAATACAGCCAAGCCAGCAGCATGGGCGTCGCATTCCTTCTAAAAGCTCAGTTTTCGTTCTTCCAATACGCCTTTTTCTCGTCTCAAGTTGTTTAGCCTCCTCAACCCAACAGATCCATTCGTTACGAGCAAGAGGAGTAAGGCTATTCCATTTTTCCAGAACACTTGCACTAGAAATCAAGACTTCTCTTAAATCATTAGGGACTTTGTGTACAACGCCCGTTGCAACCGATTGTCTATTCATAGCTCTTTAAATAGCAAATATACTTTAATACGGAGAGGGTGGGATTCGAACCCACGGTCCACTTGCGCAGACAAAGCTTTTCGAGAGCCTCCCATTCGACCACTCTGGCACCTCTCCAAAACCTAGACTCTCTCTAAAGGAACGTACTCTCCATAGCTCGTCAAATCAAACCTCCCCTGCTTTTTAATCTCCTTGTACTCCAGCTTGTCCTGCAGCAAAACAAACAACGCTCCCCTATCCTTTTCATCAAACAGCAGAATCAACCTAGCAGGAACTCTCAACTTAGTTTCAACAACAAGAATATTCTGGCCATCTTTTACTGTAAACCAGAAATTATCAAGCATATACCATTCATAAAGGGTGCCCATTGTATCAATCCCCTTCGCCTTAATCATATGCTCAACCGTAATAGGCTCAACAGTACCGGCAACATAGATGAAAAACAGAAGAGCCAAAACTGAAAACATTAATCCGTAATTACCAAGAACTGCTAAAAGAACAACAAAAAGAAGACAGCCAGCAACAATGAAAAGGAACGACTTAGGATCAAAAGGAACCTTCTGCCTGATCGGCGCCTCCCATTCAAACAGCTTAATATTTTGAACAACCTTCTTTCCGGTAATATCGTCTTTTTCTAAAACCTCTTCCCCTAAAACTATTTTTTTTCTCTTCTTCTCAGATTCCTTCTTCTTAGAAGCCTCTTTAAGCTCATTAAGCTTTTCCTGTCTTTCTCTAAGAGCCATCTCTCCAGTAAGAAGACTAGCCAAGTCATTAAGCTCCTTTCCCAATTTTGATTCCTTTTTATTAGATTTTGTTGCCATAGCAGATCATATAATAATAATGGCGGCGATAACAAGGATGAGAAGAACCACTCCCCACTCAATTGCAACTATGTGAAGAGTATTTAAGAGTAGAACAGTAACCAACCCGAGGCCAACTCCCAACCCCCATCTAAGAGAAACTCTGTAATCAGGGAATTCTTTTGGCCCATATGCAAGAAACTTCTGGGTAAGAAAGATGCCAAGAGAAACAATACTTTGCAGGACCAGAAAAAGAAGGAATAGGACAATTGCAATGCTATACCAGTTTAATTCTTCTCGAGCTCCATACGGTAAAAAATAGTTAAGCGAAAAGAAATACAACAGACTCCCAACTCCAGCTAAGAATATTGTAATTTGTGTAATTAGATATTT
>CAZCMQ010000028.1:0-8176 GCA_964500025.1 uncultured Candidatus Saccharibacteria bacterium
TTGGAAGCCAGTATGGCATTCCTGGTGAAGTCTCATGGAACATAAATAGTCCAAGTTGTGGTCCGAGTACTCTGTGATCTCTTTTTTCAGCTTCAGCCAACATCTCTAGGTGATGATCTAGCTCTTTTTGGGTTTTGAATCCTAATCCATAGATTCTAGTTAACATTGGTTTATCAGCTTCACCTTTCCAATATGCGCCGGCAATGCTCTCCAATTTTATTACGCCAACTTTTCCTGTTGATTCAACATGAGGACCTCTACAAAGATCTATAAACTCGTTATCTCCAGTAATGTAGAAGCTAAGTTCCTTGTCTTCAATCTCATTGAAAAGTTCTAGCTTGTATGGTTGATCTGCATTTGTTAGATATTTTTTTGCTTCTTTTCTGGTTAGGAATTTTTGCTCTAAAGGAAGGTCTGCCTTAATTATTGCTTTCATTTCCTTTTCAATCTTTGGAAGATCTTCTTCAGTAATTGGTTCTGTAAACTCAAAGTCATAGTAGAATCCGTCTTCAATTGCAGGACCAATTCCCAGCTTTGCGTCAGGGTAAAGTCTTAGTACTGCTTGTCCTAGTACATGAGCTGCAGTGTGTCTCATTTTTTCAATCTGTGGTACTTCTTCTATATTGTTAGCCATAATAAATAACTGGTAAGGTTAAATGATTAGAAAATAATAATTGGGGTATGTGAAAACTCCCGGACATTTAGTTGCATGTCGGGTAAACAATCTTAAGAAGCTTTTCTTTTTGGTTTCCTACTGCTTTATACATTGGCAAGATTTTATATGTAACCGCATTAAATTGCAAGAACAACTGTTTTAATGAAGCTAACTTTCTAGGTCTTTTGCTATATGTTCAAATGTGTAGAATGTCCGCCATGTCTAATTCTTCTAAATCTAAAATTATCCGCCAAAAGGGCAATTACGCCTTTATTGACGGGCAGAATCTCAATCAAGGGGTCCGATCCTTTGGGTATAGGATCGATTATCCGAAATTTAGATTGTATTTGAAGAATAAGTATAATGTGCAAAAAGCTTTTATGTTTGTTGGTTATGTCAAAGAAAATAAATGGCTGTATGAAAAACTAGAACGTGCAGGGTTTGATTTAGTATTGAAGGATACTATACAACATTCTAGAAGTGGGAAACTCACAGTAAAAGGTAATGTTGATGCCGAACTTGTTCTACATTCAGCGGCTATTGAATACGAGAATTATGAGAAAGCTGTTATAGTGACTGGTGATGGGGACTTTGCCTGTTTAGTAAAATTTCTGCGCGAAAGGAAGAAGTTATTGCAGATTTTAGTCCCGAATGCAAAATATTCAAGATTGTTTAAACCTTTTGACAATATGATTCTACGAATTGACAAAATAATTGATGCCCTAGGGAAAAAATAGTCAGGTGGTGCTGGTTGGTCGAAACCTTAGGCACGCCTGGCTGTGGTAGTGTACTCAAGATATTGCAATTTTTGATTCTATCGTGCAACACTGTCATCAATCAACTAGAAGATTGTGAAAGATCTGTCAGAAAGTTTGGGGAAATTGCCGGGACTGGCGGTCGGTCGAAACCTTAGGCACCCCCGGCTCGGGATATTTGAATTATAACAGCTAAAATTCTAGTGCGCAATAGATTTTAGAAGCTGCCTAAGTGTCTGGAAAAATAGCCAGGTGGTGCGGTCGGTCGAAACCTTAGGTACGCCTGGCTGTCGTAATACGAGAGTCTATCACTTAGCTTGGTATTGAGCAAGGATTTTAAATGTATAGTGTAGGAAGGTGAAAAACTATCCAACAATAAAAATGGAGATACTGTTTAGACCAAAATCATAAGTATCAACCTTTTTCAGATTTTCAAGTTTCAATTCATCAATTGGGTATCTTCGTGGATGTTTCATAATTATTGCCCCTTTAAACTTTTTAGTTTTTGGATTGGCAATCCCTTCTAAGAGCTTTCCGCTGTTATTTACCATCTCCTCAATCTTGAAGAGTTTCTTACGATTGTAGAGTTTGTACGGAGGGTCCATAAAGATAATGTCGTAGATATCCTTGTCCTCTACTGCTTGAACTAAAAACTCATCTGCTTTTTGTTTAATGACGTTAGATACTGAAGTGAAACCTGTCTTATCTACATTCTCCTGAATGATCTTCTCTGAATGCCTTGAGGCATCAACAAACATCGCAGACTTTGCACCTCTTGAAAGAGCGTCTAAACCAAAGCTTCCCGAGCCGGCGAAAAGATCAAGAACTGTCTTGCCAGCAATGTCAGATCCAAGAATGTCAAAGATTCTTACTTTCATTCTATCCGTTAGGGGTCTTGTGTTTTTAGGTATATCAATATTGAAGTTCTTAACCTTCCCTGCACTTATTCGAACCTGCCCTTTTATTGTAGGCTCTTTGCCAAATAACCTTTGTTTGAGGAATTCATCTTCCATGCGCTCAAAGTCCTCTGGTGTCTCAACCTTCCACTTCTTTTTCTCTTTTCTTAGTTTTTTTGCTGAATCAAATTTCAAGCTCATAGCGTGTATTTTACTCTATGGTTAGAAAATAAGGAAATGATTTAATTGCAGGTTCATGATATTAGTTGTGCACCAAGGGCTTAAATCGCTTCCTAATGTTGCTGCAATTCTATACTGATATGTATTCCCATTTGAGACTGTGCTATCAACATGACTGATTGAGTCTGCCGCTTTGGTGGTTAGTAATGTAAAGGATCCTGCATTTACTTTTCTTTCTATTCTATAGCCGTCTTCTGTTGAATTTGTATCTGTCCAGTTAATTGTTATCTGGCTGTTATCATTAGCTTTTACTAAATAACACCCTCCCGGCATAGGTAGCCTCCACATTGTGAAGTTGGCAACTTGTGACCAAGGGCTTTCAGCATCCTTGGAATCCCAGAACTTTATTCTCCAATAATATTTTGTCCCATCTTTAGGAATTGCTGTCCCAGCATAGGGGATTTCTGGAGATCTGTTTGAATGGCTGGTTGAGGTCATTCCCTGCTTATTACTATCCCACATCATTGTCCCCGTAAAATCTGAGGCAGTGTTAACCTGAATTCTGTAACTTACTGCACTATCTTCATCAGGATCCGTGTGAATGGCTGAAAACTCTGGTGTAACATCTTCAACTTGAGTTGGATTTACTGCTCCTTCCGTTTGAAGTGCTGTTGGAGGGTTGGGTGCCTGACTCGTTGTAAATGATCTAATCAGACTTGTGTCACTAAAGATATTCGTTCCTGCAGGGTCTGTTGCACTTGCTCTCCAGTAGTAGGCTGTTTGAGGATTTAAAGCAGTTTGGACTGTATATGTGGCTTCTGTTGAGGATGTGTATGCAGTTCCTGCTTGCGTATTCTGTCCACTCCACCCTGATTGAGAAATGGTTTGATCATATGTATTACAGTTTAGAGTCATTGAATTATCTGTGCAAACCTCCACTTTATACCTTATGTAATCGTTATCTAAATCTGTAGAGACCATTTTAAGCTGTGGTTTTATGTTTTGATTCGTTGCACTGTTGGTTGGTGAGTTTAAGATTGGTATTGCAGGTGTTGCGCTTGTTGTGAAAGAGAATGGAGATGATTGAGTATCACTCTCTTGATTCTTTCCCCCAGGGTCAATTGCATAACTTCGCCAGTAGTAGGTCGTGGAAAGGTTTAATGGAGTTTGGATTATATAGGTTGCTTGAGTTCCTGAGGTGTAGGCCGTGCTTGTTTGTGCATTCTGACCACTCCACCCTGTTTGTGAAGCTGATTGGTCAAAGTTCTGGCAGTTTAGATCCATTTCTTCATTTTCACAGAGTTGTATTCTGTATCGGAGGTAATCTGATTCAAGATCTGTTGTTGTTGTTTTAAGTTGTGGAGTTAGGCCTATACTGACTGACTCATCGGGAGGCGAGTCTAGTGAAGGAGTGGTGGGTTTTGTATTTTCAGTTTCTTCTGATTCAAGTTGATATGATACGGAAGAAATTTTCCTTTTTATAAATTGAGTTGTAGTGTAGCTGGGAAGATTTGAAACTGAGCTGGAGGTTAGGGATGCGGAGTGAGTATGGTTTGTTGGGGCGAGTTCGGGACCAGGGTCTAGGTTTAGCCCTCCCTCTGTTGAGCTAGGAGTTCCTGTTGTTATATTGACAGTGTGGGTATGTGATGATGCTCCTCCGGTGGCTCCATAATTTGTACTCCCATAAGTGAACCTGCCATTCAAAGCTGAAAATTCCTCCCAACCAAGCGGCGGTAGCGCAGAGGACATAAGTATAAGATTTGACAATGCAACCCCAGAACTGTTCTTAGAAGCAAATACAACCTCTGTGTACGGAGGCATATGATTTCCTGCTGCCGTAGTCCCCCCATTTACGGTGTGTGAATGATCTTTGAAAGCAACGGAGCTTCCTCCTTCTGTAATTTGTGTTAAACCTCCTGTTGCAGCACCTGTGGAGGAACTACTATATGTATGAGTATGAGTGGTATTTCCTCCTGTGCCTCCATAAGTAGCGCTCCCTCTTGGGAGACGAGAATCTAGTGCTGAAAACCTTGTCCAACCAGTTGGAGCACTTTGATCAAAGATTCCAATCAACCCTGATTCAATTAACAATTCCTGTTTTTCACAAACAACCATATTCAAATAAGGGGGACTTATACTTGATGTCGTTGCGGTTGAGAAGCTAACTGAATGAGTGTGCCCTGCAATACGTATTCCATTTGGAGCACCAGAATCTCCTTGTGTAGTATTTGATATTCCAGCAATCGAACCACTGACTGAATGGTTGTGGCTGTGTATGGTTCCTCCCCCTGTAGAACCGTATGTATTGTCTCCGTAGATGAACCTGTTGTCGAAAGAGTCATCCCTTGTCCACCCTGTTGGGCAGGATGAATTGTATAACATAATGAAATTTCCGGACCAGGATTGCTGGGCATTGGAAGCTCCTGCATTTCCATAATAATTATAAATTGTTTTTCCACCATCGGGTACAGAAGGTATTCTTACCCACACTTGAGTCGCTGAAGTGTTACATCCAGACTCAATCCAGTAGCTTAAAAGTGTGGAGTCATTACTATCAATGAATCTTAAATCATCACAGTCAGATTGTAATTTGCTGGAAGAAATTAATGCTGCTGTGTCTAGTTCGATTAAAACATCTTCATCAGTTAGAGGAGATCCTGAGTAGCTTATTGTGATTGCCTTTCTTAACTCCCAAGAACTGTTGTACCAAGACCTTACCTCCCTCGCTCTCATGAAAAGTATTATTGGTAATCCTATTGCAACAATTAAAACTGAAGCTATAAGAACATTCTTCCTATTTTTACTTAAGAAATTTTGTATTTTTTGAAATCCTGTTTTTAGTTCCATATTACTGGAAGATTATCCCATCAAATCTAATATTACCCAATCCTTTTTGAGAAACTGATGTTGTACAGTACGGTGTAACTTCAGCAGCTAAAACTGCTGCTATTCTATACTGATATGTATTTCCGAGGGATACCGTACTATCCACGTGTTGTATTGTATTGGCTGACTTTGTCGCTAGTGTGGAGAATGCTCCGCCATTCGTACTCCTTTGAACTCTGTAATTCTGTTCTGCAGTATTCGTATCATTCCAGTGTACTGTAATTGAAGAGAAGTCATCAGCCTCTTCTAGGTAACAGCCCGTCGGAGGGTTGAGTCCACCCATTGTGAAAGAGGCTACACTTGAATACGCTCCTTCTGCTCCGTTGACATCCCAGAACTTTATTCTCCAATAATATGTTATTCCAGTTAGTAGAGTATTACCTGCATACGAGATCTCAGGAGATCTTGATCCACTCGGCGTACTTGTCATGTTCTGCTTATTAGGATTCCACATCATTGTTCCGGTAAAGTCGGAAGCTGTATTGACCTGTATCTTCCAACCATTCGCGTTGTCTCCATCTGGGTCATTATGGATTGCGCTAAATTCAGGAGTTGAGTCAGTTACTCCTGATGGGTCTGTCTGTCCTTCTGTTTCAAGTGATGTCGGTGCTGTAGGATTGTTTGTGGTTGTGAAAGAGAAAGTCTTTCCTGGAGGGCTAAATACATTTAGTGCTGTTTCATCTATGGCATAAGGTCTCCAATAGTAGGTCGTATTTGGTTGAAGTGGTGTTGTAATGTTGTAGTTTGCTTGTGTTCCGGATGTATATCTTGTGTTTGAATTTGCATTCTTTCCTGTCCAGTTGGTTTGTGATTGGGTTTGGTCAAATGTTACACAGTTGTCTGTCATTGCAAGGTTTGTACACATTTGAACTTTGTATTTTAAGTTGTCATTATCAGGATCTATTGCAGTCATTTTTAATGAAGGATTTAGCGATTGGTTTGTTGCTCCATTGCTTGGTGCATCAGGTCTCGGTCCTGGAGTGTTTGTAGCTTTTTCAAGTGAGAATGCTGTAAGCCATCCGTCAATGAATTGTGCATTTCCGGAGAGAGTTGTTTGAGCGTCTACATCTACATTCTTAAATCCAGCAGTCCATGCTGATCTTACATCTGCCAGGTTGGTTGATAATGGATGGGTGTTGGATTTGGACCATCCACCGACATCGTCTGTTATGTTTGCGTCGTTACTTTGTATTCTTGAAACAACTTGTGAACCTGGATCAAAGACTAGTCCACCTGAAGCGACCAACCAATTGTTCTGTATTTTTACTAGTGGATCGACATTTAATTGTTGTACCCAGTCAAATGGTGTGTTCATGTCATTTCCATTTCCTATGTAGGAATCGAAGATGGAGTCGCGGAAGGCGTTGAGATTTAGGGCTACTATTGATGAGCTATTGATATCTGAGAAAATTGGGTTCTCAGAAACTTCTGTATAATGTACCGTGATTCTTACGTGGTCTACACTCTGCTCGCCTCCCTCTGGTCCGGTGTCAAGATGAGCCGAAAGAACTACTCCGAAGTCGGGATCGTTTATATCAGATGCTGTCCATACTTCACCCCATAGGTCACTGGTTGAACCGAAGGTTGAGTATGCATCATACCACATGGGCCAGCTAGCTCCGGTTGACCGGTTGGTTGTACTTATACTCCCGTTGCTTTTTACAATTCTTATCTCTGAGTCAGTGGGTGTGTGAGAAGCATGTCTTTCAAATTCTACTATAATCCCTTCAATTACTGCAGAACTGGGAATATTGAAACCAAAGTTTGTTGCTTTAAGATAGTTGGAATAACCTGCTCCAGAAGCTCTGATATGCATCGCATAGTCATCATCACTTATTGCTGCTTTCTGTGGGTCTGTCCAGGCAACGGCTCCTACAGCTGCGTCATTTACTATCGTCGATGGACTAGATGTAGAACTTCCCGGTGTTTGTGGAGATGTGTTATCTATTTCTCTGCTTTGTGTTGAGAATGTTGTAGATTCATTTGATAATACTTGTATTGTCCCAATTGAATAAAGTGGTGAATCGTTCTCCAGATGTTTAGCCGATGGAACCCATTGTGATGAATATCCTTGAGAATCCTTAACTAACTTTGATTCAATATTTCCTGTGTAAGCCCCTACTTTAGGTTGCACATAACCCAGTATCATCCAAGGATCTAAATCATTTGTTGGTGTCCATGTAATCTCAGAATATGCTTCATATTCATCCGTTAATTCTTCTGTTGAATTATTAATATCAAAAACCAAATCCCCATTATCAATCAACTCCTCCGCATTTATTGCAATCAAAGTCACATCCTCCACCCTGGCCTGGCTGCCAGCCTCCCCTCCCCAGTAAAGTTCTACTTCGAGATCTTCTCCCGATTGAGCTTCCCAAATAGTAAACCAGTTGTATGGTGTCTTGTGTGAGGTATTTGTATTCCCAGTCTTTTCTATACTTTCAGATTCTGAGAAAGCAGTTCCTCCATGCTTTACCCTAAGACCACTTGTAGAATTCAAATTGTCTGAATTATGTTCTCCCCACACCATTACCAAATACCTGTCTCCAGCAGTTAAATTATTTGAATCTATCCATCCGTTTGTAGAGGCTGTTGTTCCTGAGTTGGCAGCTCCTTCAATTGAATTCCACCCTGATGAGGTTACATTGAATGGGTTTTCCCTACGAGCAATATAGTGTTCGTAGTTATCTGTGCTTGGAGATCGCGGATGTGAATTAGTATTCAAAACATAGGCTGCAGGCTGAGTCTCGCTCCAGTGATTAATACCATTTGGATCAATAGCATAGGACTTCCAGTAGTAAACG
>CAZCMQ010000029.1:0-7934 GCA_964500025.1 uncultured Candidatus Saccharibacteria bacterium
ATAAATATCAACTACCCCCTCCTCTACCAAATCCATCCTATCGATCACCCCAGTTATTTTCACATCCCCTATCGCATACTTAAACTTTTTCTCAATCTCAAGGGGATTTTCAGCTTTAAAATTAAATTTCTCAAGGTACTCTCTTAAAATCTTTTCCCCAAAAGCCTTCTGCTTCATTTCATGCTCACGACTGTCATAACCCTGAGGCCGCCAGAAAGAATCAAACAGAGTCAGTAGATCCTTTTTGACAGGCATTTCTACACCCTCAACTCCGGAATTCACAGCCCTTACCCTTTCGTAGAAAGCTTTTAGGGAATCATGAACGGAAGATCCAAAAGAAATATGGGAACTTACCGGTGTTGGCAAACCAAGCACATACCTATACTTATACTCACGAGGACATCTTTCATAAGTATTAAGCTGGGAGTAGCTGAAAACATCAGATGGGGTAAGGTTAAGTCCCTTCCAATCGATAATGTCTGAGTCTCCTGAATGATGAACCGGGAATGAAACTGCCTCATCCTCTTTGATACCAGCCAACTCTTCTCGAACATCCCTTCCCAAAATCTCATTCAAAAATAGACTGGGCTTTCTCTTACTCACACCTCCTGAATAGTAATTCGAAGCTGTTAGATACAGCAAATCTTTAGCCCTTGTTGCACCGACATAGAAGAGTCGTCTTTCCTCATGTTTGTGAGCCTCTCTTTCGTTCTCAACAACCGCCACCTCTCTAATCAATTCATCAGGAACTGGGAATGTTTCAGACCAAGCACGACTCGGGAACCTCTGATCAACAAGGCTTACAAGAAACACAACTGGAAACTCCAAACCCTTACAACCGTGAACAGTCATAATATTTACTCCGTCATATTCCACCATTAGACTCTGATCAATTGAAGGATTCTGACCAATCTCCATACTGTAATCCAAAAATCCAAGATACTCATAAAGATTTGAGCCTGGATTTCCTCTTTCATACTCCACAATCAAGTCAAAGTACCTTCTCAAATTATCCACCCTTATCTGATTTTGAACGCTCTCCTCTCTTAAAACAGCATCTTTGTAGCCACTCTCATCAAAAAACATGAAGAGTATTTCACCAACACCCTTCCCATTTTTCATCATCTTATACCCTTTATCAAACAACCCAACCAAACTCACAAGCCCTTCCATCGCCATATCTGAAGGTCTGTACTCTACTTCATGCTCAGTTAATTTCCCCTCCCCTGCCTTAATACCAACAATCTTTTCAATTACTTCAAATACAGAAATTCTTTTTTCCCTAGCTAACTTCAAAATCTCAACCACCTCTCTAGGCTTCAGATGGAATTGTGGCATGCTGATTAAATTAAACATACTCACCTCATCTGAGTAATCAGCAAGGCATCTTAAAAACGAAATTAGCAAAGAAACCTCTTCCCTGTTATACAATCCCCTTGCACCACCAAATTTGTATGGTATCCCTTTATATCTTAGAGCCTGTACAAAATCATCGCTGTGGCTGTGTGCACGGACTAATATTGCAATATCGCTGTACGTATACTTCCCATCCTTACCGGTCAATTTTGCAATCTCCTCAACTACCCTATCAGCCTCGCCCGAAGACCTATTTGCAAAAATAACATTAACGGCAGAACCTGTGTCTTCTTCAAATTCTCCTGCTGCTACTAACCTCTTACTTATACTCTCCGTTACTTCAAGCCTATACGGGTCGTTGTTTGAAATCAGCTTATGTGCACTATCCAAAATCTCCTGCTTTGATCGATAGTTTTCAGTTAGAACAACCTTCTGTGCACTTGGATACTGCTGTTTGAACTGGATTATGTTGGAAATTGCAGCGCCTCTGAATTTATAAATAGACTGGTCATCATCACCAACAACTGTAATATTCGCACTCTCTTTTGCCTTCGTACCAGCTTTTTCAGGATCACCACCTAAAGCAAGCATATTTACCAATACATTCTGGGTGTAATTTGTATCCTGATACTCATCAACCAGGATATATTTAAATCTCTCATGGTATTTCTTAAGGATTCCCGGCTTTTCCCTAAACAGCTTTATCGTCATAGTAACAAGATCCCCAAAGTCTAGTTTTGACTCTGCAACTTTAATCTTGTTGTACTCAATATATGTTTCAGCCAGTTCATTTAGGGTTTCATATCGTTCTCTTTCTACATCACTCTCTTTGGGTAGATTTTTTGCAAAAGAAAGGTATTCCTCACCAGAAATATCCTCATCCTGCAATCTTGAAAAATGCGTGAGAATATCATCAATGAATTTGGTAGGATTTCCCAATGGCCTAAGTTTGTCTAGGGGGAGTTGAAAAAGGTTTTTCCTAAAGAGAATATAACTTTCTGCTTTAGTCATCATTTTATAGTTGGTATCTAAACCCATGTAGACACCTTCCTGTTTTAAAATTCGGTCGCAGAACGCGTGGAATGTTGAGATCCACATCTCGTCATACCCATAAGGCATTGCAATATCAACCCTTTCTTCCATTTCAGAAGCCGCTTTTTCTGTGAAAGTAAGGGCGAGGATTTCTGAAGGTTTTGCCAAACCCTTCTCTACCAAATGAAGTATTTTCTGTGTGATTACGGCAGTTTTTCCTGTTCCTGCGCCTGCAATTATGAGCAAAGGTCCAGATGTGTGTTCAACTGCTTTTCGCTGATTTTTGTTTAATTCCATTGCATATTCTACCACTTCATAAAATATGCAGTATAATACTGTCATGCTAGACAACGCTTTAAATGAAGGCACGCAATCAATAGGCAGTTTGGATAAAGTCAGAGATGTCGTAAAAGATGTTCACTCTCAAATAATCAATGAAAGTCTTGAGTTTCATAAGCAGATTACAATTGAGGGTCAAGATGGAGATCGATACTACTTCTCCCCGCAAAGAAGAGACAAACACGATTTTGATGTTCACTCTCACCAGCAACACTGTTTAGATATGATGTCTTCAGCTCTTGGAGAAAAGAGTTCCCCATTTAAGGCAGGAGATGTTAGAGGCGAAATTATCAAAAATATTACACCATTAATTGGCAAGGTCGAATTTAGTAGAGATCTATTAAAAATATGGGCATATACACATGACATGGGAAAGTTTTTTGAGCCTAAAACTCCAGTAACTCTACCCTCCTCAGGGAGACACCCTCAGTTTATCGAGGATCCAGAAAGAGACCCTCATTTGATTAAAAGAACCAATCCAGTACATGGAAAAATTGTCCCTCCAATGAACAATTCCGAAAACACAAGAGAAAACGAAGAGATTCTAACCGAAGGATTCTGGGAATATTGTCAGAAACAGGGAGCTCTTTCCGCAGAAGATCTAAACAGCCTCAAAAAAGCACATTCAGACTATGCAGTAGTTTCCCACCAATTAAAATACTCAGATGTTGGTATTGATGAATTAGCAAAAATTGGGAACCTGCTTTCAGCGATACTTACATCTGTAGACGAAATTTCCAAATCAGACCCAGAAAAAGATCTTACTGAAACAGGCAGACTGCAAGATTTAAATTCATTACTCATCAAACTCAATGGACAGTCCTTATAGACAAGAACTCTTACAATACCTCAACTCATTGTATCCTAAAAAGAATATTGTAAATCTTACAAGAATCCCAGAAGCAATTACCACTGTTGCGTATAACTTGGACTCTGGAGAAAATGACGACCTTATCGTAAAGGTTGCCATTGACGAGAAAGATATTGCTGAAGGAAAGGGCAAAAAGGAGATTCTTGCAATTGAAAAGGCTAAGAAAGCACTTAAAGGTACAATGGAGGTGCCTGACATCATGCACTTTGAAGAGAATGTCCCAGGATTTCCAGGTTACATAACAATTATGAGAAAGTCTGATGGTTCAACAACATCTGCAGATTGGCTAAATACAGAGGGGACCAGCAAAGAGAACATCGAGACTTTGGTAAAAGCAGTTAACTCACTTCACTCTATAACCTCAGCGAATGTCTCAGATTTAGCGCAATTTGAAGCTGAAAAAGGTAGTGACTATCTGGAAAAGTACATCAGAAAAGCCGAAACGAAACTTGCGGGGTCAGAGATATACGAAAAAATTGAACCTACAATCGAACATCTAAAGAACAACGTTGGAATATTTAACAACGACAAGTACCCTTTCATACATCGTGATATAAAACATAACAATATTCTGGTGAATAACAATAGAGTATCTGCAATAATTGATTGGGAAACAGCTCTATTTGTTCCTGCTTCAATGGAATTCGCACACATTTCTGTGCTAGCAAGAGTTTATGGGTATGAAAAATGGATAAAGGCGTTCATAGAAAGATATTTACAGGAAAATCCAACTGCTTTTACCGATGAGGAGTTCGAACTGGCAGAAGTTTTCGTTGCCCTTCGATTTTTCATGAGATCTTCCGATCATTCACTCAGTATGGGTTTGAGTGCGAAGCTCGCCAACAGTGATAGGACAGAAGGAGATTTATACATGGAATACCTAACTAAGCGGAATTAAGACTTTCCCCACTCAAACAATCTCTCGATCTCACCCCCCATTGTTAAGTCACTCTTTAAAGCAGGAGTTTCCAAAATGAATGGAATATTTTTAAGTTTTGGGTGGTTGAGAATTCCTTTAATAGCTTCCTCACCTATCTCCCCTTTCCCAATGTTCTCGTGCCTATCCTTATGAGAATTAAACGCCATCATGGAATCATTAAGGTGAAAGCACCTCACCCACTCAAGACCTAAGATCGAATCGATCTTTTCTACAATCTCATCAAGATTATTCCTCCAGTCATAGCCTGAAACAAACATATGCTGAGTATCCAAAACATACCCAACCCTATTTTTGTCCTCAACCCCTTCTCTCATTGCAGCCAGCTCCTCCAAGGTATCCCCCATGATATTCCCAGCTCCTGCAGAGCTTTCAAGAAGCAACATCTGCTTTCCAGGGACCTGCTCCAAAATCCAGTTAAGCCCTTCTGAAATTCTTTTTACCCCATCTTCTGGGCTTAAATCTTTTGCAGAACCAGGGTGGAATGTTGCGCCAAGAATATCTAGATCATTACCATTCTGCTCAGCTAATTCTCCTAACTGCTCAAGATATTTCAGGTAAGTTGCAACAGACATCTTACTCAAATGGAACATCTGGCTATCACTTCTTGCAAGATTTATTAGGTATATCCCATGAACTAGAAGTTTCTTAACAACAGAACCCTTCTGAGCTTTAACAAAGGCCTCAATCTGTTCCATTGGAACATCTTTTGTTGCCCACCTCATTGGAGCTGTAGGCATTGTTTGAATACTGTTTAATCCAAATTTTTCAGCCTGAACGATGGCATTTTCATGACCTCCAGCAGATGTAACATGTGCACCAAGAAACCTCATAATCTACCCCTTCAAATTATTAAGATACCTTCTAGTATATCTTGAAACAGGTAGCATTCCCAACATCACCCTTATATTAAAGGAGTACAGTCTGTAAGCGAGTTTAAGAAACGGATTTTTAAGCCATTCAAACCTATCCTCTCTCAATACATCAAGATGGTCTGCTTCGTATAGAACTTGGGTCAAGCCAGTAAATTTAGCTTTGTTAAAAAGGAAATATGCGATTGGGAAGTGATGAACGCGAATTGCATTAGAAACTATTTCCAACTCTTTATTTCCTAAATACTTTCTTAATTCTTCCCTCACAATATCTTCCGATTTAAACCCTTCATTAAAGAGAGATGAAACTGGGCTTCTTTTTAGTCTTGATTTATAGGAGTCGTGCCACCAAGCACATATTTCGGTTAGATTCTTAGTTACACCCTTTTCTACTCTCTCTTCTGTCTCTAAAGATTCAAGGATTTTTAGACTGTGTTGCACCACTTTATCCGCATGGTTCCAGTCATGACTCTTGTTTACTGACTTCTTCATCCAGACTTTTCCCAGTTCAATTGCAGCTAATTCTCTTTCATGCTTTTTCATTACACCAATTATATCATTACAATTTGATTGATAGTTACGCCCATTCTTTATATAATCAGTGTGTTGGAGAGGTGCCTGAGTGGTCGAAAGGAACTCACTGCTAACGAGTCGTAGGCCTTTTAAAGCCTACCGCGGGTTCGAATCCCGCCCTCTCCGCCAGTAACAAAACTTAATTTCAGGTGATTAAACAAAAATTATGGCTCAAATTACTCCCAAATCACCGGAATTGCTCAAGGCGCAAGTTGCAGCTTTCGCAGCCGAGAAAGTTGAAGGATTTAATGACAATAAGCATATTCTGAACAATCTTGATGGCTTGATTTCTGATAACCCAGATGTTGTTACTAGAGTTACCCAGTCACCTGAATATCAGAAAGACCAAGCTAGCAATACTGTGAGGGTGCCAGAAAATACAGAGATGACAGTAACCACCGCCAAAGAATACAAGGATTTTCTGCGCGCAGCAGGAGGATCAAAGTATGAGGCGATTCAAGGTCGAGCTGATATACTCACGCAGTACGAGGAACAATTCAAGCCTACTGTTAAAGTTTTGCGCAAGGAACTACAAGACATGACGGCGCCCAAGGAACACCCTGCCTTTATGGGTAGTGGTTCTAATTCTTCTGTATTTCGCATAACACACAACAACAACGATTATGCGGTTAGAATCCCAAATGGTAAGCGGGTAAAGCCTAGTGATATAGACAGGCACTTAGCAGGTGCCGTACTTGGCAGAGGAATACCCCATCTTGAGCAAATCATCGCCGCTTCTTATGAGGACGGTATTACTGTCGCAGAGATAATGCCCGGCAAGGAAATGGATAAAACGATGACAATCAAAGATGTACAAGCCATTTCCAACGAACACTTAGCAGTATTGGTAGACACACTCATTGCTGTAAATGCGCGTGGAATTGAAATTGACCCTAAACCCAGCAACTTTTTTTATGATAGTGAATCAGGCTTTGGCATCGTTGATTATAAATCGTCAAAAGTAGTCAGTAAAAATTCAGCTGATCAGAGTCTGGGGGTGATTATCGGCTGGATGGCAACACCTATTATGAATGCAGGATTTTATGGTAGATCGGGAGGAATTTCCACAAGCGATGTAAAGAATCTAACGGCTAATTTGGATGTCTGTAAAAGGTTCAGAGATATTGTTGATGGTAAACTAACCGGACAAGATCGCGAAACTGCCTTAGAAAAAATAAATAAGGAAATTGAATCGTATCAAGAGACCATAAATCGCTACTCAAACCCAGAATATATTGCTAATTTGCCATAGCTGAGAGTCTGCCTGTTAAGCGCTGGTGTTGTACAAAATACCTACCAATAAGGTATTATTACCACGGAATCTAGACAAAAATGAAAAACATAAGCCACGACAAAACCGAACCAACACTCTTCCTTTTCAAAACTATGTGGAAACACGCCCACACCCACCGCAACCTTGTCATAATCTACATAATACTCACAATCCTAGCCAATATATCAGAACTAGTTGAACCACTAGCATTCAGCTACCTTTTAAACTCCCTCCAGGAATTTGGGCTTTCAGAACAAGGCCTCCATCAAGGTATTCTTGCCCTTCTCTCACTACTCGGACTACAAGTTGCCTTCTGGCTTCTACACGGGCCATCACGTGTAATCGAACAGATTGCAGCATTCAAAACAGACAGAAACTTCAGAGAATTCCTCATAAACGGAGCATTAAAATTAGGACTTTCCTGGCACTCACAAAGGGACTCCGGAGATACCATAGACAAAGTAAACAAATCATCGCAAGCACTCTACCAATTCTCAAGCAATTCATACTTCATCTTTGGAACAATCATAAAGGCAATAGGAACGACAGCAATCCTCATATCATTCAACCCATGGGTTGGAATCCTCGCGATTGCAATCTTAGCAATTTCCTTTGTCGTAATAGGGCAATTTGATAAGAAGCTCTACCCTCAATTTGGAGAGCTAAACATACTAGATACTA
>CAZCMQ010000030.1:0-7684 GCA_964500025.1 uncultured Candidatus Saccharibacteria bacterium
CAGGCACTTACCGAAGCACAGGAAAGGATAAATGAGAAGCTGAGTGAGCAGCCATAAAAAATGGTGTAAAAATCTCGTTGCCAACCTTTCACACACTATTGTATAGTGAATGAGTAATGAAGATATTTGCAAGAAGAAAATCTGTCCGAAGAAGAATGCCCATACTGGCAAATCTCTTTGTTTTGTTGGCAATACCTCTTGGTATATACGCTATTATTGCTTCCGATACTTTTGACACAAGAAACAGAGCTTTTGAGCCGGAATTGATTAAGGATAGATGTATCATCTCCTTCCCATATGTAAATCCACTAACTATTCCTCAAGGAAGTACAGTTCAAGCACAGGTCGTTGCTTTTGTACCAGGAGCAGCAATTACAAATTTGAATATTCTTGGACAAGCAGGACAGCAGATTACTTCAAAATCATATGATATCCCAGATGAGAAAATTTCAGAGGTTTTCAGAATTTCCCCTTCAAGTATAGGTGAATACACTCTTCTTGGGACAATAACTACTGACAAAGGTACAACACCATGTGTTCTTGATGGAGTAAGAGTCGCCAACTCTGTTGCAATTAATAGCGCTCCAGAATTTCTTACACAACCAAGCAGTGCAAAACCATCAAACTCAATAAAAGTAAATCAGACTTATGAATACACATTAAGGGCAGAGGATCCTGATGGAGATAATATTACATACCACTTCTCATTTACACCAAAAGCAGATTGGTTAAAGTACACAGCAATTGAGGACGGATCAGATGGGAAATTAACAATCAAATTCACAGGAATTCCTGACGAACCAGCCAGTTACCTTGCCAATATCTTCATCCACGATGGATACAACGCAAACTTACGAGCACAGACTTGGACAATTAGTGTTGGACAGGATCAGAACGATACCCCACAAGTAGTAGTGTACTCCCCTGCTGCAGACAGAAGGGTTGAACGAGGGGAAAATGTAACAGTCGCATGGGAAGTGAGTGACAAGAATCAGATAACAAAGCAGGAATTGTATATAGCAACAGATGCCGGGAATACAAACACCTGGAAAGCTATAAATACAAACCTTTCTGGAAACATAGGAAGTTATGTTTTTGACACTTCAAATACCGAAGCTGGAAGATATCAGTTTGTAGTGCGAGCATTTGACAATGGAAACCCTTCAGCTGTTGGAGCAGGAGCTTCACCTGTTTTGGCAATTTCAGTACCCGTTGAACAGCAGAAGCCTGACGATGAGAAGGAGCCTGATGATGGAATAATCCTTCAGGATCCACAAGTTGTCAACATCTCCCCTGCTAATAATGCACGGGTTGAAGATAGGAATGCCGTTGTTAGTGCAACTTTGATTGCAGGTACAGGCAGTAAAGTAGATGAAGAATCGATCAAATTTGTACTGGATGATGAAGAGAAGACAGAGGATATCGAGCTTAACAAAATCTCGGACAGTGAAATTACAGTGACTTACAAACCAAGCCAGATTCACTCAATAGGCCTACACAAAGCAAGTGTTTCGTTTAGTGATGATAAGGGGGGACAGACTGAAAGATCTTGGGTATTTAATGTCGCAGAAAAAGAAGTTGAAGAGGATGATACCTATAATATAATGGGATTTGAGATTCCTAAGAGAATGGCATGGATTCTTGGTGGAGGAATTGGAATACTTCTTTTAGCACTGATTGTTCCATGGCTTCTGTATCTAGCATGGAGAGGGGAAGGAGATGATTATGAAGAAGTTTATAGGAAAACAACTCCAATAGTTCCACCCGTACCTGGAAACGAAACTAGATTTGAGTCAACAAGAGTAATTAAGGAACAGGAAGTTCCTGTACAAGCTACAATCCAAGCACCAAAGCCTGTCTTTGATACAGCAGTAAGTCCACCAATTGAAGAAGTAAAGGTAGAAGTTAAGGAAGTTGAACCAGCTCCTAAGAAAGCCGTTGTTGAAGACGTGAAGGTTGAGAAACCAGCTGTAGATGTTCAACTAACGCAAACGAAGGCTGCTCCAGAACCAATGGTAGTTAAGGAACCTGAGCCTGTCACACCGGTAGCCACTCCAACACCAATTGAACAACCAACTGTAGTTGAACCTGAAACAACTCCACAAATGGATGGGTTAATTGAACTTGCCCAGGAATTAGAAAAAATTGAGGGAGATGACGAGGTACAGATTCAAGATACTCCACCTACTCCACAGGTAGGAGCGTAAACGAATCTGGTATAATCACAACATGAAGAATATTCCATACTTAGAAATTCGCAGGAGATTTTTAGAACATCTTAAAAATCACAATCACACAATCATCCCATCTGCATCGCTAGTTCCTGAAAACAACCCCTCAGTTCTTTTTGTAAATGCTGGAATGTTTCCACTCATCCCCTACCTTACAGGGGAAAATCATCCAAGTGGAGTTAGGATTGCAAACTCACAAAGATGTTTAAGAACAATTGATATTGATTCTGTCGGTGATGCAACACACCTAACAACATTTGAAATGCTTGGTAACTGGTCATTAAACGACTATTTCAAAGAAGAAGCAATTAGAATGACAGTTGAATTTTTTGTTAATGAGCTTGGTTTTGACTTTGATAAAATCTCAGCCTCTATTTTTAAAGGTGATGAAAATGCACCAATGGATGAGGTCTCTGTTGAGGTTTGGAAGAAGATATTTAAAGAGAGAGGCAAAGATGCAAAAGTAGGAGAGAACGAACTAATTCGGCCTCTTGGGAAAGAGGATAATTGGTGGGAGCCTGATGGAGGTGGACCATGCGGACCTGACTCAGAGATTTTCTTTGATCTGGGTGGTGAGCTAGTGGAGATTGGAAATAATGTGTTCATGGAGTATCTGAAAAAAGACGGAAACTATGGACCTCTTGGAAGACACAATGTTGATTTTGGTGGAGGGTTGGATAGGCTGGCGATGATTAGTCAGGGAGTTTCAAGCGTTTATGAAACAGACATTTATCTTCCAATACTTAAGAAAGTGCAAGAGCTTTCCAATGAAGAGATAATATTGTCACAAAGAATCGTCGTTGATCACGTTAAAGCTGCCACATGGATAATTGCAGATGGTGTTGTCCCTGGAAGAACTCAAAGAGAATATATTTTAAGAAGGTTAATAAGGCGAGCAATAAGGCATGGAAAGATTTTAGGAATTGAAGGCAACTTTACAAAAGAAGTTGCTGAGGTTGCAATTGAGCAGTTCTCCCCTGTTCATGAAAATCTTCAGCCCAATAGAGAAAATATCCTAAGAGTGCTTGATGAAGAGGAAACAAAGTTCAATCAAACAGTAGAGAGAGGCTTAAAGGAATTTGAAAAGATCTTCTCTTCACTTTCTAATAAGGAATTCAGAAATGAAAACGGAGAAACTTTTAGACTGTATGAAACGTATGGATTCCCTCTTGAAATGAGTATCGAAGAATTAAGTTCTAAAGGTGTTAAGTTTGATCAGGAAGAGATTAGAAAAAGGCATGAGGAAGCTTTCAACGCACATCAAGAGAAATCTAGAGAAGCATCAAAAGGATTGTTTAAAGGAGGCCTGGCTGACACATCTGAAATGTCCACGCGATACCATACAGCTACCCACCTACTTCTTGCGGCATTGTACAAAGTATTAGGACCACATATTCAACAGAGAGGAAGCAATATTACACCAGAAAGATTGCGACTGGATTTCCCAAATGATGCAAAATTGACCGACGAGCAATTAAAAGAGGTTGAGGATATGGTGAATAAGGCAATTTCAGATGGACTTGAAGTAACTTTTGAAGAGATGCCAAAGGAAGAAGCATTACAAAAAGCCCCATATGCAGCTTTTGGCGAAAAATATGCAGATACAGTTAAACTCTACACAATTGGTTCTCCTGAAAATCCTTTCTCAGTTGAAATCTGCGGCGGGCCACATGTAAAAAATACAAGTGAGCTTGGACACTTTAAGATTGTTAAACAAGAGAATGTAGGTGCGGGTGTAAAAAGGATTAAGGCTGTATTAGAATAGTGGTATGTTCCCAATACTTGCCATAGACTATGGCAGAAAACACATAGGAGTGGCTGTTTCCGATTCAAAAGGGATTATTTCCTCCCCTCTCCAAGTTATCCACCTAACAGAAAAGAGATCTCTAGATGGGGTTATTGAAGATATAAAGAGTGTATGTGAGGAATATAGGGTACAAAGTTTTCTTTTTGGAATGCCGCAGGCTTTTGAAAAGGGCCATCTTAAAACCCAAAAAGAGATACAAGAATTTATTGAAAAAGTGACCGAAAAAATCCCTTTACCCCATAAAACTACTGATGAAAGTTTTTCTACAAGCGAGGCCCAAAATGTGCTACTATCAACGGGCCATAATACAAAGGGAAGTAGAGGTAAAATTGATAGTGCAGCTGCTGCTCTCTTCCTTCAAGAATATCTTGATAATTTAAGCGAAAACAAAGATGAAAATCGGTAAAACACTAATCGGAATTGTATTAGTTCTTGCGCTAATTCCTGGGTATTTTGTATTCAAATACAACAATGTTATTAACTCTGAAATTGGGGAAGGAAGTGAAAAAAAGCCTTTCACTATTGAAGCAGGAATGAGCGGGTACCAAGTTGTAGATAAGTTGAGTACAGAAGGGATAATCAGAAGCAAGGATGTTAGGTTCATTAAAGCCTACCTTCGGCTAAATAAGATCCCTCATTTCCAGGAAGGAAGTTTCAACATCCCCCTTAACCTTACAGTTAAAGAATTATTTGATACTTTGCAGAATCCAGAAAGCACAGATATATGGGTTACAGTCCAAGAAGGACTAAGAGCGGACGAGATTGCAGCTATTTTTGAAAAAGAATTCTCCCCTTATGAAGAGGCAACCTTCTCTAAAGACGGATTCATGAGTTTGGTTGAGGATCAAGAGTATATTTCTACACTTGAACTCGCACCTGAAGCGCAGACTTTAGAAGGATATCTTTTCCCCGATAAGTACTTACTACCAAGAGACTCAAATGAGAGATTTGTCGTTGGAATGCTTGTTGACCACTTCAAGAGCAAGGCTGGAGAAATTACATATGATGACCTAATAATTGCAAGTATGGTTGAGAGAGAAGGAAGGACTGACTCAGACAGACCCCTGATTGCAGATGTTATTAAGAGACGACTTGTTGAAGGATGGTATCTGCAGATTGATGCAACAGTGCTCTACCCAATTAAAGATTGGAAACACGTTCTTACCCAGGCAGACTTAGAATCAGATAATTTATACAACACCTACACAAGACTTGGACTCCCTCCAACACCAATCTCAAATCCTGGATTAGCTGCAATTCGTGCAACGCAAAATCCAACTCCAAACCAGTACTATTTCTACATCCATGACAATACAGGAAAGGCTCACTTCGCAACAACTCTAGAGCAGCATAATGCAAATGTAGCTAATTATTTGAGATAGCATATGTCAATTTCAATAGACATTAATGATAATTCAATAAAGCGCCCTACTTTTCGCAGGGGACTTTTTGATCGACAGAATAAACCAAAAGAAGTCACAGCTTTTCCAAAAGCTACAGGCAATACAGAAGCCAAGAAAGTAAATTGGAAGAAAGTTTTTTCTATCTTTTTTGCAGTTGCAATTCTTGTCGGTGGTGCATACGCCTTTAGAATGTACAAATTTGCAGACTCACTTGGATTGAAAATAGGTGCTAATGACATACTCAACCCTATTAAAAAAGATCCGGAACTAAAAAAAGACACCACTGGTAAATATACTGCAGTTATGTTCGTAGGTATTGATAGTAGAAGTGCAATGGATGGCCTGCAAAACACCGACACTATAATGGTTGTAAGCTATAACTATGAAACTAAAGATACAATTATGGTCTCCATTCCACGAGATTTTGCAGTGGACATACCTGAAAATGGTAGAGCCTACAAAATTAATGCGGTATATCATATAGGTGAATCTCAAAAAAAGGGAGAAGGACTTAAAAAGCTTCAATCAGTAGTCAAAGATGTTACAGGGATAGAAACTCAATACTACGCAATGGTAGATTTGCAAGGTTTCAGACAGGCAATAGATGCAGTGGGTGGAGTTGTTGTTAATGTAGAAAATTCTTTTACAGACTACTGTTACCCTGCTGACGAAACCTCTAAAAATAGTGAGATGAGAAGGTGTGGGGACGCTGGAGTTCACTTAGCAGAAACTCTAAACTTTACTAAAGGTCCCCAGACAATGGACGGTGCTACAGCACTAAAATATGCAAGATCAAGGAAAGCAGTAGGCATTGAAGGGGGAGATTACGCAAGAGCTAGGAGACAGCAAAGAGTTATTGCAGCTCTAAGGGACAAAATGATGTCTTCAGAAACTTTCCTCAATCCTCAAAAATTACTAGACATCATGGATGCTGTACAAAACAATATTAAGGTGTCTGAATTTACTACACAGGATGTACAAGCTGGGATTGGACTTGTAAGAAAGATGAGTGAAGATGGAGGGAAAACATATTCCTTTGTCTTAGATCCTTCCATTGGCAACTCTCAGGTAATTACTGACAGAGGACTTCCAACATATCTAGGATCAACAAGTGGACCAAAGTTAGGGGTGGGAAATAACAGCGAAATAAGGGAGTTGGTAAAACTGTTCCTTAAACAACCTGCACTATACTCAGAAAAAGCCATAATTTATGTTTATGACAACGGTATTGGATATCAAAACGCATATCAGGAGACACTAAAATTACAGGAGAATTTCCCTTACACAAATATCCGCTTTATGGGGACTGTTGGGAGCCAAGCAAGAACTGGGAACGCTGTTTTTGACCAGACAGACGCTACAAAACCAAATACCGTTAGACACCTGGCAAAATATTTTGAAACAGAGGAAACGCAAAGACCTGAATATATTACAACATCTCTGTATGGCGAAGACGTAACAGTTCTGTTAGGAAAGATTGCTTCTCCAAGTGAAGCAGAAAATTAATTTTAGAAGTTGAATAAATGAGCACATTCTTCCTATACCACGGAGAAGACTCATACCTCTCCCTTTTACAGGCAAGAGAGAGGATTAATGAATTAAACAAAACACTAGAGAATTCATCAATCATCACAATAGATGCTGACACCACAGATTCAACAACAATTATCTCAAAGATCTCTTCTAATGAGATGTTTTCAAGCAGCAAAGTTATACTTCTAAAGCGAATTACCAAAAACAAGGACAAAGAAAGACTTACTGAAACACTTACAACTCTACTTCAAACCGAAAACGGTACGCCTGTAATTTTCTGGGAAGACCACAAGGTAAATGGAGTTACCAAGTTCTATAAATTCTTTAAAAAGAATGGTGCTTTAGAAGAATTTGCTCCGATGAAACAACCGTCATTTGTAAAGTGGGCAAGAGAGCAATTACAAAAAAGAGGAATCGAAAGTGACCCACAAAGCACCACCCTACTCTCCCAACGAGTTAACTTTCAAACAGAAAGATTAATAAATGAAATTGAGAAGCTTTCACTCGCTGGAATCAGCAAACTCGATGTAGACAGTATAAATCAGCATACAAGCAACACCCTTGAGTTCACCATTTGGAAATTAATGGACGCAATAAATGCAGGAGACAAAGGGGAAATAATTAAAATCTCACAGTCTTTAATTGATAATGGAGAAGATGTCCATTACATTCTAGCAATGATTGCAAGAAACACCAGACTGCTGGCCCTT
>CAZCMQ010000031.1:0-7266 GCA_964500025.1 uncultured Candidatus Saccharibacteria bacterium
CTGAGATCTGCTAAAACCTTAGCGTTATCTAAAGGGCTTGTACAACCTACACACAACCTCCTTTTAAGCAAAACTTTTTGAAAAGGGTTAATAATTTTTTTCAAAGAAGTAGTTTTAAAATTTACATGGTGCCGGGGACAGGAGTTGAACCTGCAAGGGAGATTAATCCCGCATGGTCCTAAGCCATGTGCGTCTGCCAATTTCGCCACCCCGGCAAAACTGCTAATTCTACCTTAAATTATACCTTATTTCAAAGAAATTTTGAGATTTATGCCCCTGAGTCATCTGTCAGACTGCCGTATACTTTGACGTAATTGTCTTTAGAGTAGGGGGCATTTTTTAAGGCCTCTTGTGTTAATAGGCTTGGTTTAACAGTATCTTCACGCAATTCTGATAGTGTAGTCCTTCTAAGGGATCGGACTTTTACTCCATCTGTATCAACTTCATCTAGAGTTTTAACCGATTCTAAGATAGTTTCCATCTGAGAAGAAAACTTCTCAATCTCTTCACCACTGAGTTTTATTCTTGATAACTTTGCGATGTGTTTTAAATCATCTTTTTTCATTTTAATATCTCCTCTAATATATTTCTTGCAGTTTCTGCTTGGGCATTACCCTTGGTTTCCTTCATTATTTGTCCTATCAAATACATGATTGCGCTGTCTTTACCTCCCTTATAATCATTTGCAGCGCCAGGATTATCATCAACAACTTTCTGTGCAATCTCGCGCAATTGATTTTCATCGGATACTAATGAACCTAAGTTATTTTCAAGAAGTGAACCTAGGTCTTTATCATCCTCAATAGATTCAAGAAGTATTTCTCTCGCTTTGTTCATGTTAATTTCTTTCTTTGCTGCTGCAGTTATGAGCTGGGAGAGGTGAGAGATATTTATTCCAAGTTCAGATATTTCAACACCTTTGCTATTTGCAATAGAAAATATTGAGCCAGTTAGCCAATTTGCGGCTTCCTTAGCGAGTGAAAAATCCTCAAACTCTTCTAGCAAAGCTTCGTAAAATTCTGCGATACCTTTTTCTGAACTAATTACACCTGCATCATATTCTGATAGACCGAATTCATTTATATACCTTTCAATTTTGGAATCAGGTAATTCAACAAGTCCAGCAGAAATTCTCTCAATATCTTCTTCTGAAACTTCTATTATTGGGATATCTGGTTCAGGAAAATATCTGTAGTCTTCCGCGCTTTCTTTGCTTCTCTGAAACTTTGTTACACCTACCTCAGGATCCCAGCCTCTTGTCTGCTGAATGATTTTTTTCCCTGCCTCTAATTCTTCGATTATTCTCTCAACTTCATATTCAATGGACTTTTCAACTGCGGAAATGGAGCCGATATTTTTTATTTCAACCTTTGGATTAAGTTTGTAATCCCAGACTGGAATGATTTTACCGTCAACATATTTCCATTTTCCTCTTTCCTGGACTGAAATATTAGGCTCACACCTCATCTGTCCCTTCTCCATATCTGCGCTTGAAACTCCAAGGTACCTTGCAATCTGACGAATTTTTGAACAGTATTCTTTAGCCTCTTTAGCGGATCTAATCATTGGTTTTGAAACGATTTCAATAAGTGGGACTCCTGATTTATTGTAGTCTATAAGGGAATATTCGACCTCTTCATCTGAATGGTGGGTTGATTTTGCGACATCTTCTTCCTGATGAATTCTTTCTATTTCTATCGTTTTATTCTGCCCATCCTCACCTTTGATTATTATCTGCCCGTCTGAACAGATAGGCTGATCGTACTGACTTATCTGGTATCCTTTCGGCAGATCTGGATAGAAGTAGTGCTTTCTATCGAAACGAATCTCATTTTCTATATCACATCCTGTTGCTAATCCTAGAAGAATGCATAACTCGATTGCACGCTTATTAGGAACAGGAAGTGCTCCTGGCAGGCCTAAGCAAACTGGACAAGTTAGTGTATTTGGGTCCTTTTGAAAGTATTGCGCAGAACATGAACAGAACATCTTTGTTTCAGTTAAACTCTGAACATGCACTTCTAAACCTATGATTACATCGTATTTGTCATTCATATCTGCTTTAGATGATACCAATGAAGTGCTTTTGTGTAAATTCTATTCACCAAAAACAAGAATATCTTCTTTTTTTTCACTCTCTTTTTGTGGTTTGAGTACATAGAAGGTGCCTCTCCCAACCCCTTTTTGAGTAAGGTAACCTTTATTTAGAAGCTCTTGAAGGTCTCTGAAGGCTGTCATAAAGGAAATTCCCATAATTTTGGCATATTGGTTCCTTGTAATTTTCCCCTCTACCTCTAAAAAGTCTAATGCCTTTATTTGCCTTGGATTGAACATTTCTTGTAATTTAGTATGTTTTTTAACTTTATTGCTAAAAGTGTATACAAACTCATTTTCAACACTAACTGCAGTTAATGAAAGGGTGTAGAGTAAGGCTTCAATAAATACTGTGAGATCTCGCTTTTTCTTAGTCAATTTATGGGCAGCAATTAGATCATGGTTTATAAAGTTTATAGACTTAGCAAAAGGTATAATATTGTGTGGATTGTATCCATACTCTTTAGCCGTAGCTGCCAACACCAGTATCGCTGTTATTTGGTTACCAGACGAAAAGGGTGCCTTATCAAGAAGCTCATAGGCCATACATGCAAGTTGAATTAGCTTATGAACTCTAGTTTTTGGTTTTTGAATCCAATCAAAAATTGTGTCAAAGTGTCTTTTGAAAGCCATATTTGGATAGACATCTCTGACCTTATACCAGGTATCATAAACTTCATTAGGTTTTTCGGAAAATATTCTTAATTTTCCCAGCTCCCATTCATCTAGAATAGCTTTCATAACAAGTTTATTTATATGGACTGCAAGTTCAGTAGAAGGGGGTATAAATCCCGCTGAAGTATAGGAGTCGACAAAGTCGTTTGCACTTCTGTAATTCATAAATATGCGCTGCTTAGGACGAAAAGAGGGAAGAACCTTTCCTCTTTGTACATTTAGAGCTGTATTATATCCGATTGGATGGCCAACAAGTTCGGCAAGCTGATTTATATCTTCTGCTCTAATTCTCTCATAAAGATTTGTCATATGAGACTTTGGAAGGTGTGTAAGAGATATTTTTTGTACAGCAAGTTCATACTTAACAATGTAGTTGAGTATTAGACTTGTTATATCAAAGTTTGGTGAATACATATAAGGTTTTCTATTTAAAAGCTGGTGGACGGGATCGAACCGTCGACCTACTCTTTACGAAAGAGTCGCTCTAGCCAACTGAGCTACACCAGCGTAACACAAATGTGACGATTTTAACAGAGAGTTTACAATCTAACAAGGTTACTGAGGAGTTGTTTGTTGATTTGGTGGAGTTTGTTGAGTTATTTCTACCTGTGAAGATGGTGTCTGAGGTTGTGTTGTAGGAATTATGGTCGGTGCGACAGGGTTTACTGGATCTTGAATATTTTCCTGTACGGGTATGGGTGCTATATGCTCTGTTTGAAGTGAAGTGAGTTGCTCTGTATTTGTTTGTTGGACTGTTAGGATAGGATCTTGAACTGATTGTACTAGCTGCTGTTGAGTCTCTGGGCTTATTGTAGAGTTTTGAGGTGTCTGGCTTGATTCTTGGACTGGAATTGATGAAGGTGTTGTTGGCTGCATGAAAGGCGAAGATACGGCTGCATCAGGGTTCCCTATTACTGCTGGTGTTGAGTCTTTAGATTTAAGCCTACTTCTTATTCTTGCAATAATGATGAAGAGTAAAGCTATGATTAAACCAGCAACTGCAATTAGTACGTATATTGTGAAATTCCCAGAAAGATTTAAACCAAGCCCCTCATTTATGCTATTTTCAACTCCAAGAAGATTATTAGATGGTGATGAATCTTCGCCTTGAGAAATCTTCTCGTTTGCTTGTGCAATCAACGGATCCAGAACCCCACTAGTAAGAGGATAAGACTTTTTCGCGCTGTCAAAATTCTTTACAGCAAGTGAGTAATAACCTTTATTAAAATTGGATAGGCCATCTTCGATACTGTTTGTCACTGTACTTTCTGTAAGTGTAACCTGATTTTGTGAAGCTAATTTTAAAACTTCTTCTACGGAAACTCCTGCATTATATCCGACTTGAGACTGCGAAATTTGGTATGTTGCAACACCAAGAACATTGCCTTCTGAGTCAAGGATTGGACCTCCGCTATTTCCTTGAGATATGGTTGCATCAACCTGAATTAGATTAAAAATTCCTGTTGGGTTCTGCTTAACAGCACTAAGGGATCCTGAAGTTACAGTTGCAATTGTGCTTGATTGTGCCGAAAATAGGGTTTGGCTTGCTGCAGCCGCAGGATATCCGATAACGACAACCTTTTGTCCTGGGATGATCTGTGATGGTTGAGCCAAAGAGAGCCCAGGATAAATGAATTCGGAAGACGGAGCTATCTTTAAAAGAGCAATATCAGGAGTTGTAACTCTTGCGCCTTCTCCAGTGAGTTCTTTGTAAAGCATTCTATAGAAGGAATCTGCTGACCCTGCAAGAAGTTGTGCTTCTGATTGATCAGAGGTGTTTATCAGTCTGTTAGTAGGAAGGTCAAAATCAAATTGCCTATCCAATTCTACGTAATTCGTATTTGTAGACTCTACCTCTATCATTCCGTCATCATAAAAACCTGCTAGTCCAAGAGAAAGTAGGCTTGAAAACCCAATCGGACTATCTACTAAACTTTCGTATCCTTGTTCAATAAGGTACTTTCGAGATTCTTCTGAGTATTCTTTCCAGAATCGACTGCTTGGTTTGTAGGAGTTAATTAAAACATCAAGCGGGTGAGGGGAGGAAACGTGTCCGTTTGTGGCAATATGTCCTGCGCTACTAATGAAAAAACCGCTTCCAAGCCCGGAACTACATAAATTGGTATATTCCTTACCCGCTAGTGCAGCAATATCGAATTCATCAGAGAATTTTATATCTGCACAACTTACATTAAGTATTCTTACAACAGCTGGACGTCCAATAATAGCTGCTTTGTCAACCTGTGTAACGTTGGAAGTTCCTAGTACATCTGAAGAATCTTTAGGGGTTTTCTTTAAGCTCGCAATAATTAAGTCCATTGGTCGGAAGCCCTCATCTCCGGATGCAATCTTCTTTATGGTAAGGTGAACTTTTTCAATAACCCCTGTATAAATTCCAATTTTTTGTGTTAATTCTCCCGGCTCCTCTATAGAGTATTCGGAATAGAAGAATTCAATATCATCAAGAAGTATTTCTTCCTCAGCAATGAGCTGAATCTTGCTATCAGTATATAAAGATGACTCTTTCTCGATATAATTATTATGCAAATTAGCAAGGTTAAAGTCATCTTCGATGTCTTCAGATAAAATATATAGAGCAAGTCCTGGGGCATTTTTATTAAAAAATGATATCCCACCAGGGTTCCACGACTTTTCCCAAATAGCTGCATCCCAATTAATCTCCAATAACTCTTTGGCTATAAATGTTTTCTGTATAATCTCTTCCGGAGACCTAGTGAAACTTGCTGTTTGCAAAGATTTGCTTAAATCGCTAAGGAATTCAACTGTATTATATGCAGGGGAGTGAGTAATTGTAGCGTAAATATACTTTCCATCAATTTCAGCATAGATAATTTCACTATTTACAACTAACTTTTTGCTAGGCTCAGAAATACTAGGAATTGAATACGAGATTCTTGCAAAAGGAAGCCCCTCAACTGTTGCTTGCTCTTCCTTACGGACTCCACCATATTGTGACTCGTAAAGAGCAATTCTGTTTGATATCGGATCATTTTCAGTCTTTTCGAGAGTTGCTATCGCTGCTTCAACTGTTACTGCTGGAGTATTTCGCAGAGTAACTTTTGTTTCACCGTTTTCAGTTGACACATCATATTCTGCACTGTTGTATTCAAAGGAAAAGCCAAGAGCTGAATTATAATAAAGGGTTTGTTCCTCGGAATCTTTTGGTGGGTTAGGGGACGCAAAGTCAATTCCGCTAATATCCACAAGACTTGAATTATCCCCTGCAAATGATCGATATATGGTGTAGCTCAAAGCAGAGACTAATATGAATGCATTAATAACAGCAAGAAACACACCAAGTGTTAAAATTTTTCTACCTTCTTTTTTCTTTCTAGGATCCACGTGTTGGAGAGAATAAATATCTTCTTAAAGGTTACTTATTCTTCTTGAAGGTGTCAATGAAATTATTGAAGTGTGTTTACGGTATTTCGCAGGATTTTCTCCATTTTTCTACCTTTTGCTAACTCATCGATTAGCTTGTCCAAATATCGAATTTCTTGCATTAATGGCTCTTTTATTTCTTCAACCCTAACTCCGCAAATTACACCTGTGATTAAATTTCTGTCAGGATTAAGCTTTGGTGCTTTTCTAAAGAATGTCTCAAAGTCTACTTGTTTTTCTATTTGCGTATCTAATTTCTTTTTATTGTATCCTGTAAGCCAGGTTATAATCTGATCTACCTCTTCTTGGGTTCGACCCTTCTTTTCTGCTTTTGCAATATATAAGGGGTACACACTTGCAAAAGTAATTCTATAAATTCTTGTATTTCCTTCCTTCATAGACTTATTGATACATTGATAAACAAAGCGAGAGACGGGATTCGAACCCGCGACCTTCTCCTTGGGAAGGAGACATTCTAGCCAGTTGAACTACTCTCGCATATGAGTAATTATACTACAAAGTAGCTTTATTGATTTAGCTCCACTCGCTCTTCTGTATTATTTCTGAGAGGACCCAGTCGTAATCACCATTTACAACATTTGCTTCACAATATTTACACTTTCCAGCAATATCGACTTTGATTGGCGCTCCACAGTTAGGACATTTTCTATCAAAGATTCCATCTTTTATCTTTGTTTTAAGGTTTGAGCGTCTTATAAAAGCCCAGTACTCTGTAAAAGGAGGGGATTGCTGCTTATTTCCCTCAATTACTTTTTCCAAATTATCTTCATTAATTTTATAGTCTTTCATTGAAGCTCGGACTTTCATAACAATTTTATGATATTCCTCATCAAGATCAATTCTAACTACTTCAATGGATCCTACAACAATATTTTCAAGTACATTGATTGTCTTATTTCTCTTCATATTATCTATCTGCATCTGGTGACTCTGATACACTTCCTCCGCCATGAATGGTCTGCAGACTTCTTGATCCCTTTCTGTCCAGCCTTTTTGCACAGCCATAAACACTTTCTTAGCATGTGTCTTAAATTTCTGCATATCAAATTTAGGATCAAGCTTTTTAAGTTGTGA
>CAZCMQ010000032.1:0-7107 GCA_964500025.1 uncultured Candidatus Saccharibacteria bacterium
CAAAAGAACACTCAATCATAAAGATAAGGAGAAGATTAGAGAAAAGATTGTAAAGAATATTGAAAAGAAGTTTAACGCAGTTCTAATCTAGTTAACAGTAACTGTTATTGCCGAACTTGAGTAATCAGTTCCATCTTTCGTTGCAATTGCAGTAATACTGTAATTTCCCGCCCCAGGATATGTCCAAAGCACGCTCCATCCACCAAGTTCACTATTGTCTTCTACTTCTGAGACAACACCGACACCAATTTTAGTAAATACAAACTTTACCTTTGAAACTCCCGATGCAGACGCACTTGCATTAACGGAGTATGCAGGTGCAAATCCTAAACTTGCTCCGTTGGAAGGAGCAGTAATTGAAACATTAACAGCAGATGTAACATTTACTGTAATTGAATGTGTACTCTCCTTACCCTGATTATCAGTCACCTTAGCCATTATTGTCCTACTTCCAGATGATGCTGGAACAGAATAATCAACAGAATAAGGTGCACTCGAATCACTTCCAATCTCTACACCATTAAAATAAAACTTCACATTTGAAACAGATCCCTTTGCTGAAGCAATAGCACCTATTGTCAACGATTGTCCGCCATTAATATTTGCACCATTTGAGGGAGATGTAATTTGAACCGCAGGTGCATCCCCTCCTCCAAGAGGTAGTTTGCACTCTCCTTGAGGAGGCTTTTCAAAAAGATACTTAAAGCCGTCAGCCTCCGAAAGGAACTTACGATAATTGCCTTGCTGCAGTGAATTTGCCAAGTCTAACGTTAAAAGTACTTTTGATTCAGTTAACCCATTATTTTTTGCAAAATTCAGGTCAGAAGGGGTTATATTCTCACCCTTACATACATCAATCATTTCTCTCTTATCTGGCTTTGGAGCCTTTCCAGACATATAAATAGAAGCAACCTTTTTACATGTTGAATCACTTTCTGCAACACCACCAGTATCATTACATACAGAAGTGGCAATGATGCCCGCTGGTCTAGCAAATGACTCAGGTTTAATCCTACCTGCCATTCTGTTCATGAACGAATGAGCAATAGGAAGGGGAACAGTAGTACTCCAAGCCCCTGGAGTTGCAACATTATTATTATTGCCAGCCCAAACACCAACAACTAGATTTTTATGATACATCATTGAAGTTAGATCTCTAGGACCATCTGTTGTTCCAGTTTTTCCACAGTAAGACCTTCTTCCATTATAGAAGTAGTGTTGATTATTAGGCTGATCCCCAAAGCCCCCAAGATCACAAAGTATCCAGTTGAGCATATATACTTCTCTCTCATCCCAAACTCGTCTTCCTGGATTTTCCTCTTTTTCAATCAAAACATCCCCCTTAGAACTTTTCACTTCCAAAATAGCCTTTGGTTCCCTATAAACACCACCATTTGCAAATACAGAATAAGCCCCCGTGTGCTCTAACAACTTCATTTCACCTGCACCTAAAGTGAGGCTGAGTCCATATCTATCTCTATCCGTCAAAGTTTTCACACCGAGAGTTTCAGCAGTTTCAATGAACGAATCAATTCCAATAAGCTGCATTGTGTAAACCGCTGGAATGTTTCTTGACTGAATAAGTGCCTGTCTTGCAGTCATTGGTCCAGTATATCTCTCATCCCAGTTAAGCAATTTATACGCTCCGAAGTTGAGATCTCTCACATCTGGAGTTTCCAACCAAGGCCCATACCCTTGTTTAAAAGCGGTAAGGTATGTAAAAGGCTTCACTGAAGAACCCATCTGTCTAGGGCTAATTGTTACATTTACATTACCATCAATCTTTGGATCTTCAATATTATTGTAGTCAACTGAACCTACCATTGACAGAATATCCCCAGTTTTAGGGTCTATAACAACCATAGCACCATTACTTACCCCCCACCTTGCACCGTATGTCTTTATACCATTGATAATCTCTTCTTCAGCAATATTCTGGATGGAGAGATCAAGAGTGGTAGTTACTTTTAATCCACCTCTTTCCACACGGTCCGCTCCAAATTCTTCTGTTAAGAGTTGCTTTACATAGAAAACAAAGTGAGGAGCACTTATATCTACTTTCCTTGTTCTATAAACCAGCTCCTCATTTCTTGCTTCTTCAATCTGCTCTTCAGTTACCCCAGTCAAATTTTTATGTCTTAACATCTGCTGGAATACATACTCCTGCCTTACCTTAGCCATATCAGGGTTAGTTCCAAAAAGAGGGGAGTAGACACCTGGACTTTGAATCAACCCTGCAATCAAAGCACTCTCTGCAAGCGTTAAATCTTCAACATCCTTATCAAAATACGCGTTAGCTGCAGCCTGAAATCCATAATTAACCCCACCAAGAGGAACTTCATTCATATACATCTGCAAGATTTCATCTTTAGAGAGAGTCTGCTCAACCTGCATTGTAATCAATGCCTCTTTTATCTTTCTTGTATAAGTCTTCTGGTAGATTTCATCACCCACAACGTCGTACAGAATGGTGTTTTTAACCAACTGCTGTGAAATCGTACTTGCACCTCTAACAACATCACGCAAAACAAGATTGGTATATGCAGCTTTAGCTAGACCAACAAGGTCTAAACCTTTATGTTGGTAAAACTCAACATCCTCAGCTGCAAGAAGAGCCCATTTTGTATGATCAGGTATCCTATCAAGCTCAACAAATTCTCTATTCTGATCTCCATGAATTGTATATAAAAGCTTACCATTTCGGTCAAAAATCTGAGTGCTCAAAGCGCTATCACGTGCGACTAACTTGTCTGGATCCGGAAGTGATGATTCAAGATTTTTAAGATATATTCCAGCACCAACGATACCCAAACAACCGATAAAGAATCCAATTCCTATGAATATGTATAGACCTCTAAGAAGTTTTGTCTTCAAATCTTTATTACCTGCAGATCTTGATCCGCCAGCTCCAGACTTTCTTTTTTTAGCAAGAGTACTAAATCTTCTATGCTTATTGAAGTTTAAAAAACTTCCTCCCAAGCTAGACGTACTTCTAGACCTCCTGGTTCTGGAAGCTGATCCTTTTCTGTCTGTAATTCCAACTCTATATTTCATATTCACTAATTATATACAAAATGAAGGCTCAAGACTAACTGTAACTAAGATAAACTCTTTCGTATTTCTTAAGTTTGTTTGCAATGGAAATATACACCCACCACGCCATAAATAATAAACCTATTGAGAGGATTACATCAAGAATTGTATTGATTATGTCTGGCATGAAGTTTAATGCTAAAACCTTCAAAACGAAATACCCTAAAAACCCTCCTATGAAAGTCATAACTGTTTTTTGATTAAAAGTTGAGAAATATCCTTCAAAAATCTCTTCTACAACAGGATTTTGTGTATTTCCAAGCTTTGTATCAAGAATCATCCTTCCCATCGCCCAAGTTTTAAAACCTTCTTGTATTTCATCTGCCTGCCTTAAAACAAATTCCTTAGAAACAGCGTTTGTTTCTGCTAAAGATAGTCTGGTTAGATTTTCATCTTGCCTCATTAACCTAGTATCCTCCTCTGATGAGTAATTGTATTTTCCTAAAAGAAGAAGCTGCCACAGTGTAAATACAGGAGGGTTTCCTCTCATCTCAATTTCAAGCTCGGAAAGGTTGTAGACTTCGATGAGTTCATCGTATGTAAACAGGAGTTTTGTTTTAGTTAAATACAACTTTGGTGTAGTAAGATTTTTAGGTTTATGATCAAGTGCAGCCACTTCAAAAACTCTTACTACTTCATCATTTGTGGGATTAAGTAGGGCAGGGATGCTCTCTTGTAGATTCTTACCTTTTTCAAGCTTAAAAACTCTCATATTTTATGATATTGGATTTGAAAAAATAGGGCAAGGTTGAAAGAATACTACTGTAATGCTAGAATCTGCTCAGATGGATAACATCTACTATAGTGGCTATGGCAGGGGTTACCCTGTTTAGCAAACCTCGAAAGGAGGTCATATGGTAAGCCCGACGTGCAAACTTGAAGTCGCTGGCTGGACCCTGGAGGCCGCTTAGCCCCAACGGCGTGGGCAAGTAGCCGAACTCCCTAAGCGAGGGGAGTGCACCATCCTAGGAGGGGGTAAGCAACATTATGTTACCCCCTCCTGAGGAATTCTTTCACTTTCCCTTTACTACACACACTCTCTCAGGATATAATTACCACAATGAATAATTATTCAGAAACAAAATTAATTCCCCATCATCACAAGACATACTCAGCCGTCTTGTAATTTTCGTTATATAAATAAATCTTGCAAGCCGGCACAAGCCGGTTTTTTCTTTTAAATTAACTTGTTATACTAAAAAATGAACACAAAACTAACAACACAACCTTACAAAGGTACAAAAGATTACTATCCTGAAGATCTCTTCAAAAGAGAGTATCTATTCAATATCTGGAAAGAGACAGCACTAAGTTTCGGATATGAAGAATACGATACACCCCTACTTGAAGAAGCCAATCTTTACAAAGTAAAGTCAGGAGAAGAGCTTGCTAATACCCAACTGTACAATTTTGTAGACAAAGGAGGCAGGGAAGTTGCAATAAGGCCAGAGATGACGCCATCTTTGGCAAGAATCGTAGCAGCAAAGTCAGCCCAGCTTCCAAAACCAATCCGCTGGTTTAATATAGGGAGATTCTACCGCTATGAAAAACCCCAGAAAGGTAGAACAAGAGAATTTTTTCAACTGAATATAGATATCTTAGGAGTAGATGGAATGAGTGCAGAATTGGAAATATTCCAATTCATAAATACAGTAATGGAAAAGCTCAAGGCACCTGGAAATAGCTGGAAGCTCTACATGAATAACAGGTATTTGATGGATTACCTATTCAAAGACATTTTAAAAGTAGATTCATCCCTTATCCCTAAACTTTCAAGAGCTATTGATAACTATACAAAACTCTCTGAGTCTGAATTTAAAAAGTACTTAAAAGATATTGGATTAGATAGTTTGCAGATAAACAGTGTCCTGTCATTTATGCAGATGGATGAAAAAGGGTTGGAGCAGTATAAGGTCAATAAGGGTGCAAAACAGCTAATAGATCTCCTTACAAGATCAAAGGATTTGGGGATCAATAATGTAGAATTCAAACCATACATTATGCGAGGTATTGATTACTACACGGGCACAGTAATTGAGCTCTTTGATACTTCGGACCAGAATCCAAGAGCACTCTTTGGCGGTGGTAGATATGATGACCTTCTAACAATCTTCGGTAAAGAAAAAATTCCAGCTTTCGGGCTAGGGTGGGGCAGTGTAACCATGCTAGATTACATGGAAACATATAATCTATTTCCTCCCTACAAACCTTCTGCACAAATTTATGCTCTTTTGCCTACCGATGAAAAGCTGGATAATGTTTCAAGAGTGGTAGGAAGCCTTAGAAAAGTAGGAATAAATGTGCAGCAACAGCTTATTCCGACAGATATGAGGAAACAACTCGCTTACGCTTCCAAAAAGGGATTTAAATGGGTGCTAATTGTGGAAAAAGGAGACATGATTCTAAAAAACATGGAAACTGGAGAGCAGGAATCTCTTGATATAGAAGGGATACTTTCAAAAATGTAATAATTTTGTAGTAATTCACTGGTATCCTAAGTAATGCCTATAAGAAATGACCTTCTCATATTGGAGGATGACAGTAGAATACAGAAACTACTTGCTGAAAATTTTAAAGATGACTTTACGCTTCATATAGCAAGGAGGGTTTATGAGGCAAGGAAAATACTGCAAAGGTATCATATAGATCTTGTGTGCCTGGATATAATGCTACCAGATGGCAATGGCTTAGATTTCTGTAGCGAGATTAAAACGAACCATCCCGACACAAAAATTATTGTTCTGAGTAAAATGACCTCTTCCACAGATCGTGTAAAAAGTTTTGACAGCGGAGTCGATGATTACCTCCCGAAGCCATTCTTTCCAGAGGAATTAAGAGCCAGGGTAAAAAGGCTCCTTAAAACAGATGAGAAATTGATTACAAGTATCTATAGCAAAATAACTCTAGATCCACAAAAAGGAGAGGTACAGTACAGGAATATGACAGTAATACTTCCTCCGACACAAATCTTGGTAATGGAGTATCTCTTAAAAACTAAGGGATTCAAAGATCACGAGTCAATACTTAAATATCTTAATACAAAACGTGATAAATCAATGAACAAAGAAGCTCTTGTAGTTCTAATTTCTAGAATGAGGCAGAGGTTTGAAAGAAACATTGGGATGAAAATAATCAAAACAAGATATATGAGAGGCTACTATCTGGCTATTTAAGCCTGAAAGTAAACTTAAAACAGATATTATTATGCTCATTTTTAAGAAGGGTAATATCTCCTCCAAAAAGATTTCTAGCATCCTCTCGGGAAATAAATAGACCTAAGCCATTTCCTGAAGGCTTGGAGGAGGAGAAAAGGTTGAACAAGTTTTTTAAATTCTTCCCGGAAATTTTCCTCCCTGAATTACATATAAAAAGAACTCCAATCTCTCCTACAGTAAAAAGTCGGATCTTAACAAAACGGTCTTTCTGATTTTCAACAGCTTCTAAAGAATTTGTAATCAGGCTAAGTAAAATACTTTTAAATCTAATGAAGCTGCCATGAATAAATAACTCTTTCTTAGGGATTTTGTAAGTAAAGCGTACATCCATTGAATCAATCCTCCACTGAAGAGAACTTATACTCTCAACTAAAGCTTTTTTAACGTCTACAACCTCTTCATCATCAGACATATTAATACTTGCACCAATAGACCTCATAGAAGCTACCAATTCATCAAGAGCATTCATAACTTCTTCTCTCTTTTCAAACCGGACCTCTTTCAAACGCGCCATAATAAGCATTATTGGATTTGCCATGTTATGAGCAAGGGAAGACGCTAACAATCCATAATGATACAAAAGATTCATTTTCAAAAATCTATCACTGTCTATACTTTTAAAATTATTTCCAGCTGGCTCAAGGCCATGATGAAGTGAAACTTCGCTTTGAAGATAATGATTTATCCTTTGTAAATCTTTTTCCATACTTTTAATCCTCTCCACTCTTTTTACCTTGCTAATCACACTAACCCATGCAACTAAAATGAAAATTATGAGAAGAATAGTTACAGAAAGTGT
>CAZCMQ010000033.1:0-7052 GCA_964500025.1 uncultured Candidatus Saccharibacteria bacterium
TTATACTTCCCATTATCCCCAACTGGGTCTACTTCTATAGAAACTCTTTCTACCTTTCTATCAGCCTTCTGTGAGGCAACAGCTCTCTTCCAAATCATGTCATATAGCTTTAAATCGGCACCACTCAATCCTAAATCCTTCCCTCTTTTACTAAAGTCCGTAGGTCTTATTGCTTCATGAGCTTCCTGTGCATTTCTGCTTCTTGTTTTGTAAAAGTTGGGTGTTTCAGGAAGATACTTTTGACCATACTCAGACATAATTGCAGACCGTGCCCCATCAATTGCCTGTGCACTTAACGAAACGGAATCTGTTCTCATATAGGTAATCTTTCCTGACTGGTAAAGTGCTTGTGCAATACCCATTGTTCTTTTTGCACTAAAACCTAAAAAGCTATTTGCACTCTGTTGCAATGTTGAGGTTGTAAATGGAGGTGGAGCATGTTTCTTTAACTCCTTCTTATTTACAGATGTAACCTCAAACTCCTTCCCTTCTACATCTTTCTTAATCTCTAAAACCTCTTTCTCATTTGAAGGAACAAACTTCTTCCCATCTTTTTTCGCTAATTTAACCTTCAAAGCTTCCCCCGCCTTACTTTTTAGGTTCACAAATAAATCCCAAAACTCAACAGGAATGAAAGCGTCAATTTCAGCCTCTCTTTCTACAATCAAACGCAGGGCAACAGATTGAACCCTACCTGCAGAAAGCCCATACCAAACCTTTCTCCACAAAAGCTCAGACACTTTATAGCCTACTAGCCTGTCTAAAACTCTTCTTGCAAACTGAGCGTCTACAAGATTTTCATCAATATTTCTTGGCTGTTTTATTGCTTCAGTAACAGCACCTTTAGTAATCTCATGAAATACTACTCTCTTAGCGTTTTTAAGCTTCAAGGCTTGAGCAGTATGGTATGCAATAGCCTCACCCTCTCTATCAGGGTCCATTGCCAAAAGTACAGATCCTTTCTTAGGTAAAGCTTTTTTAAGAGAAGAAACAATCTTTCCCTTCCCCTTTATTGTAGTGAATTCAGGTGCAAACCCATCTTCAACATCAACGGAAAGCTTGCTCTTTGGTAGGTCAATAATATGACCTACTGTAGCCATAACTTTGTACTCTTTCCCTAAGTACTTCTCAATTGTTTTAGCCTTTGCAGGCGACTCAACTATGACAAGATTCATGCTTTCAGCTTACACACTTAAATAGTAATAATGCAATCGGGGCTTAAAATACACCTATTTAAAGGTCTTTGTCAAACACACTACTCTTTTGAATACTCCACCCACCAGTCAATAAACTCACGAGCTAGGGTTGCAGAATTGTTACTTTCTCCACCATCTTCTAGGAAAACTACGAACGAATACTGAGGATTTTCATAAGGGAAAAATCCGGTTACCCACGCATGAGTATGTTCATATATTCCTTTACTATTTACCCTTCCGAACTCTGCAGTACCTGTCTTTCCCGCAACCTCAACAGTAGCATTAGTTAAAGGGGTGATTACTCTTCGTGCTCCATTTACCGCATTCCACATCCCTTCCTTTACAATATCTAAAGCCTGTTTTCCAACAATACTCTTTCTAATCGCTTCATACTCTAATTCATCCTTGTCTCCTTGTGCATTAACAAATGTTTTTGCCACATGAGGTCTATTTATAGTACCACCATTGGCAATTGCAGAAATCCAAGTGCTCATCTGAATTGGCGTTACAGTTGCAATACCCTGACCGATAACGGTATTGCACGAATCTCCTTCTGGATACCAAACATCTTCAAGCCAGTAAAAACCGCTATTGGCCAATTTTATTTTATTCTCAGGAGAAGGTAGTCTTCCCATACCCTCACCTGGGACATCTATATATGTATACTCCCCTATCCCAAACTTTTTAAAGTATGGAACCAACGCATTTATATCCCACTCACGTATCATTTCACAAAAATAGATATTTGAAGACACAGTCAGCGCATCAACAATATTTAACAAGCCATACGACCTGTCTCTATACTCCTGAAATCTTGCACCATTTGAGAATGTATAATTTGGCCTACTATTATACTGAGTACTTCTGCTTACCTTTCCGCTATCCAGTGCTGCCGCGGCAACAATCGTTTTAAAGGTTGAACCTGGAGGTACCTCTGCTGCAATCGCTTTATTCGTAAGAGGAGAACGAGGGTCATTAAGAAGTTTAGAAAAACTCTCCTGTGAAATACCTCCAACAAAATCATTACTATTAAACGAAGGGTAAGAAGCTAGAACTAAAATCTCACCAGTATTCACGTCCTGCAGAATCCCCGCACCCCCTGTTGCAGAATGTTCTTTCACTCCCTCTCTTAAAATCTCATACATCTTCTTCTGGGCTTCTACATCAACAGTTAAATAGAGACTTTCTCCTGAAATTGTTGGGTTAAGCTCTACTTCATTGCCCGACACTGTGTCCCCTCGGTGATCAACCTCTCTCGCAATCCTTCCTCTAGTACCAAAAAGTCTGCTGTCATATAACCTTTCAATCCCAGCACGACCAATTGAGTCAGTCGGACCGATGTAATCTAGTTTCTCCAAATCTTCTGCAAAAACGTCTCCTGTGTATCCGAGAATATGGGCAAAAGCCTCACCCTCAACATAGTTGCGCTTGGTAGAGTTATCAATCTCTATTCCAGACAACTCCTCCTGCCTTGCCTTTATTATCGCTGACTGCTCATTAGAAGCTCCTGAAAGAACAGAAATGGAATGAGTATAGTAAAGATCTAACGGGTTCATATTCTCTAATGTTTCTATAACTCTTTGTGAAATACTTTTTGTTGATGACTCTTCATCTGAAGAAACTGTTGATGTATCACCAAGAAGATCTTCCAATTTGGTGAGAACTTCTTCTACACCTAAAATATCAATCTTTCCTTGAATATCTCTAAATTCTCTTAGGTTTAATGTAACATTAATAGACGGGACATTCTCAGCAAGTCTATTCCCGTTTCTATCCATTATTATCCCCCTATACGGTGTGGTATATACAATTTCAAACTGATTATTCTCCGATCTCTTTAGTAGCTCCTCACCTCTTACTATCTGCAGATTTACAAGTGCTAAGGTCAGTGTAAGAAACACAATAGAAAGGAGAATCATAGGGTAAAGGAAATTCCATTTTGGAAGAGGTCCAGAACCTGATTTTCCATTAAAAACACCGGATTTAACAAAACTTCCAAGATCTTTGCTATTCAAAGATGAACCAGAATGTTTTCTAGAAAACTGCTTTTCAATTTTTTTGGACAGCTTTATATCCTTCATCTCATTTTCAAAGTAGATTTATTATCCGTTCTCATATAGTCAGTGAGGAATGTAATTACATGGTATATAACCATTCCCATAACTGCTTTAAGTGCAAAAGACGTGAGATTTTGTGATTGTAAGTACAACCCTTCATCAAAAGAAAGTGCAACTGCAAAGTGACTAACAAGCATGTAAATGAAAAGTGATAGGAGAACAATTAAGGATCTTAATATAAAAGTATCAGAAGGGATTACTCTATCCATAATTTCATAAATTAGAAGCATAGCACCTAGACTTAGAAGGTGCGTTCCAAAGAACTGATGGAATGTTGTATCCAAAATGAATGAAAGGAAAACAGTTGCAAAAGCAAAACCTCTTAATCCAAACATTATATGAAGCGCCAATGCAATAGTTGCAAACATGGAAACAAATCCAGCGCCTCTGAAAAAGTGCTCAATGAACGGAAATAGTAGTATTACGAGTGCTGTTAAAAAGTATCTCATTTAATTAACCCTTATAAAAACTTTAGTTAAAAGAGAGTAATCTGTTAGAAGTTCTAAGCTTGAGCTGAGGCTGGCGGCGGCAATGTCGGTATCAATCTTACCTATTCTACCAAGAACTAGATATTCACCAACTCTTTCATCAGCAATGATTACAGTATCTCCTTCTTTTACACCTGAATTAATAGGTATATTCTCAATCCTAACACCCTCCCCTTGACCTACTGCAACTGCTCCAACTCCTCCTTTTGATATATAGGCTCTTCCTATTTCTTCAGTGGACAAGGTTTCTGGGTCACCTCCTTCAAAAATGAGTACCTGCAATCTAGAAGATCTATTTGTAGCCAAACGAAGAGACGAGCTTTTAGAACTAACACCCTCAACCAATCCCACATACAAATTTCCGATTGAGACAATATCACTTTTGGTGATTCCTGATTCTCTTCCCATATTAACTACCATCTCAGGACCACCGGCTCCTCTATTTGCCCACACCAAGTCCGCTAACACATATTTATTTTCCTTATCTCCCAGTTCCAACTGTTTTTTTAAAGCCTCATTCTCTCTCTCTAACACCTTCAAGTATTCAAGCGAACCCTTCATTTTCACAACTTCAACTCCTAAATCTTTATATTCTTGCCGAAAATCACTGATATCAGAGAAAAGATTGAGGTATGAGCGCAATCCTGAACCTACCTCAGAACCATAGAAAGCACTAGGAGTAAATATATACGAAATCCCATTTCTCACCCATGAATCCCGCCCTCCGTCTAGAAACATGAGAAAAACAGCTGCGAAACAGACTAAAACTGGATATAAAGGACTACTTTTTCTACTTTCATCAATAATCATACTAATTCATCCCACGATCTCTGAACTCTCTCGAGCAACTTGATGTGATCAAGCATTTGAGCAGTTCCTCGAGCAACAGCAGATATCGGGTCGTCAACAATTTTAATTGGAATATTTAATTGCTTCTCCCACGTCTTATCCAACCCCTCAATCAACGCACCACCTCCGGCCAAGTGTAGTCCAGATGTAAACAGGTCGTTAAGCAATTCAGGGGGAGTCTCTTCAATAGCGTCCTTCACAGCGTCAGTTATCTGATCAATTGAATTCATAATTGCTTCACGAATTTCAACACTGGATACCTCAACTGATTTAGGAAGTCCAGTTAACAAATCTCGCCCTTGGACAACAACTGTCTTTTCCTCTTTCATAGGGGCTGCTGAACCAATTGCAATTTTAATATCCTCAGCAGTCCTTTCACCAATCAAAATGTTATATTTGTCACGGATATAATCTATTACATCCTGATCCATCTCATCTCCAGCAATCTTTATAGTCTTGTCTATAACCATATCCCCTAGTGAAAACACTGCGATATCTGAAGTCCCACCACCAATATCAACAATCATACTTCCCGACGCTTGCTCCACTGGAAGTCCTGCACCAATTGCTGCAGCCATAGCTTCTTCAACAATGAAAACTTCTCTGGCACCAGCTGTTTTAGCAGAATCAATTACAGCCTGCCTTTCAACTTCTGTTACAGAAGAAGGTACACCAACAATCACACGAGGTCTTGGGAGTTTAAATGTCGCTCCAACATATGAATGAGCCCTACCGATGAAGTGGTGCAACATTGCTTGAGTTGTATCAAAGTCTGTAATTACACCGTCGCGAAGAGGTCTTACAGCAACGACACTGGCTGGAGTTCTACCAATCATCTGCCTTGCCTCCTTACCAACCGCCAATACTCTATTACTCTTCTTATCTATCGCAACAACGGAAGGCTCAGAAACAACAATTCCCTTTCCACGAAGGTAGACCATTGTGTTGGCAGTACCCAAGTCGATACCGATATCGTATGTTAATTTTTCCCAGATTGAGTCAAATATATTCATATTGAAAACTATTTAAGGTCAGTGTGATTGTATCACCTAAGGGAAAGTTTTTCACTCGTGGATTATTCTAATATTTCAATAATTTTTCATCTTTATTGTCTAACATTTAGATATGCACGAAAAAGTTTACGCATTTATAGACAATCAAAATCTTTATAAAGGAATTGACTCACTTGGGTGGAAGCTCGATTTTAGAAGGTTTAGAATCTTTTTAAAGCATAGGTTCAGGGTTTCAAAGGCAATTCTGTTTATTGGCTATCTCAAAAAGAATGAGAGCTTGTATAAGAACCTGCGCAAAATGGGATACTCTATTATCTTCAAGGAGGTTCTGAAAACCAAGCAGGGGTACAAGGGAAATATCGATGCAGAACTTGTCTTGCATGCTGCGAAGATTGAGTATCCGAACTATACGAAAGCTGTATTTGTTTCAGGAGATGGTGATTTTAAGTGCTTATACGAGGACTTAGAGAAAGAGGGGAAATTATTAAGATTGATAATCCCGTCGAAATGGTCACAGTCCTCTCTACTCAAAAAGTTTAGCCACTTGAAAACACACTTAGAGGATTATAAGGGGGTACTATCTAGGGAATAGTTCAAGAGATAAATGGGAGCGGTGGCGTTTAGCACGTACACTAAAAACTCCTACTCCCTCATAATTGATAGTAGTATAGCTTAAGACTATAAAACATTCAAGAAAAAATAGATGCTAAATAGGAGAAAATTTTATAATTGACCAACCCTGAACAAATACGGTACAATCTCTTATCAAATCTTGACTGATCCCCCACTAGAAGAATTAGGGCTGAAAATTGATTATCGACACTAGTCGCGACTCCCCCTTAATTGGGGGAGGCAGTTTTTAGGTAACCAACTATTTGTTCTATAACCTCGGATGTTACACCCCTACTCACGATCCCTATCCTATTCATCATTCGCTTGCTGCTATACGCCCTTAATTGAGAAATGGCAGCTGAAACAACCATCTCTTCTAGAATAATTTGAAAATAGTAAAGTCCTTCACGATTCTTGGTACTCAAAGGGATTCCAAGGAAGTGAAGTGGGCTGAATTTTTTGATAACTAAGACAGGTCGAGAAAATCTCTCTCCTTTTCCATATATTTCCCGGCCAATATTTTGGCCAATAGAAACCCACCAAATCTCCCGTTCGCTAAATACTGGAGGAGGCTCGATAGATTGGTCCAAATCTTGCTTAATCATCGCCCACTTTTTATGATAATCATCCATATATAAATTATCTACTACCAAAATGAACAAGTCTTGAACTCTGCCTCTAGAACAAATATCGCTGAAAGTATATAATTGGGAAATCATTGACACTTGTCATCCCTCCCTCTAGAAATAGAGGGAGAAATTTTATAATTGACCAACC
>CAZCMQ010000034.1:0-6939 GCA_964500025.1 uncultured Candidatus Saccharibacteria bacterium
AGCGGTGTAACAAAATACAAGACTGAGATTAGACTTGATGAGATGATTTTACTTGAAGGAAAAGGTAGACAGGGTGCAGGAATGGATAGCGCAGGTGATGGATTTGAGAGTGAGTCAATGGATGAGGAACCAAAAGCTTCTTCAAAAAAGAAGAAAGCTGATGTAAAGGAAGAGGCCAGTGAGGATGAAGATCCATTAGAGGAACTTCCATTTTAAAATTATTAAATAAGCAAGGATTATGGCAGACGAGGTAAAAAAACTTAGCGTAGAAGGTGCAGCACCAACTTTAGAAGATGTGTTTGATGAGACTTCTATAACAGAGGATAAGGGGAATAGCTCATATGGTGGTAAGAAAAAGAAGCCAATGAGAAGAAAAAAGATTGTTATGAATCTTAAGTGTCCTCTTTGTGAAGGTGGTGTTAAAGAAGTTTCATATAAAGATGTGTACCAGCTTAAGAAATTTACTTCCGTCAGAGGTAAGATTATAGGGGCTGAGAAGTCAGGTGTTTGTACAAAACATCAAAGACAGCTCACTCGAGCTATTAAAAGGGCAAGGCAGATTGCATTGATGCCTTACGTAGCCGCCGAGTAATACTATAACGATTTGAAAATCTCCAATAAGTGCTGTAAAGTCAGATTACTATAATATTTATGTAATCTAGTGTGTTAAGACTGCCCGATCTAGACAAAAATGCCCATCTGTATCTGCTTATAAACCGCTCAAAAGTGAGGGCCCACCTTGCTTATGGAGATTACACAATAGGACGATCCTATGTTTTGAAAGATTCGCTCAGCCTTGATCTTTCTGCCTCTATCTACAGCCCTGACTTTTGGAAAGAGTACTTCAATACCCTTGAAAAAGTCTTTAACTGGAATATCTTTCGGGGAAATAGTGGAGAGGTAATGTCTTTTGTTTCAGAGGGAATTGGTGTTACTGGTGTTACAGTTGTTGTAACGGATAGACAAATGAGCTCGCATAGCTTAATTTCTGCTCTTCGCTCATTCAGCCAGGATTTGAAAATCAGGATTGTTGGGAAAGGATATGTTACTGATTTGATGGAAGGTATGGCTCAAAAGTTTGGATATACTGATATATTGCTTCTTGACTTGAATTTTATGGACTTTACGGTATCTAGACTCTCATATCCTACAGGTAAAAGAACACTTTCTAACATCTCTGGTTCTGTAAAGAGTTTCTTTGAAGGAAAGCAGTATTGGAGTGAAAAACCTAAATTGATGGAAGCTATTAGAAATACTAAACTTAAAGCATTTCTTTCAATTGATGCACCTTCAAAAAGGCTGCTAAATGTCTGGGCAAATTTTGTTGCTTCTCAACCGGAGAAGATCTCCTCAGAAGTTATTATTGACCTGCTTCGTGCATATTCCACGGTTCAACTTCTTGATATATCAAATAATAATGAGAGGAAGTTTAGTGATATTGGTAAAAATGTTGATGGTACTGGTGTAATCCTTACTGGGGATATGGTTTCCTACCTTCCTCCGAGCCTGCTTACCATGTCGGTTCTTGATGGTTTGGAAATTAGGGGAGGTGTAGATTTATTTCTTGACTCAAATGGACTTATTTATACACTAGGTAAAAATTATACTGAAGGAGTTTCAAGTCAGGAATTTGTTGCGAGCGCACAAGATGTGATTGAGGATGTTTATAAGGTTTTTGTACCTGAGATTGAAGGGCGCAAAAACGAGCGAAAAGTCATTTTTTCTGGAGTTGTTGATACTGAGCAAGGTACGCAAAAAGAGTTGTTTGCAGTCGCTCCTGAATTCAGTTTTATACCTCTAGACTTTGAAAAGAGCAGAATGAATATAGATGGTAAGTTTGTAAAAGGAGCGTATTTGGACAATTATGGAGAAAGAGTTTCATTTGTTTCTAATCCGGATAGGATAGGGTATAAGGGACTGATTATTGATGGTAGGTATAAGCCGATTGTGTATGGCCCAGAGCCAAGAGCGAATAGAGATAAAATAACGGAGTGGTTTGATGAAAATACTTGGTAGGATAATAAAAAAGGAACCCAGTTATATATTACCCCTACCTTTTAATGGTAAGGTGGATGTTCGTGTTAAAAGAGGGGATGATTTTAAGTCTGGGGATATTCTTTTTAGTCGAATGACGAAGAAGATCATTGAATCCCATCACATTCCAACCCAGCTCGGTGTTAAGGTAAAAGACAGCGGAGATTATATTGCTAGGTTAGGTGGGGAGTATGTTGAGAAGGGTGAGGTTTTGGCTGAGAGGTTGATGAGTGGAGGTCTTGTTGTAAAAAGAATTGTTGCTACTCAAGAAGGAATACTAAGTTTAGATCGTGTTGATAAAGGATATCTTGATATTATGTCTTCAACAGAAGTTACCGATGTAAAGATTGATTTCAGAGGAAAAGTTGAGAGCATTGATTCAAATAATGGTATGCATGTTCGTGCGAATGCTTGGGTAATGCGAATAATCACTTCAATGAGAGCTGCCGAAGATGATTTGAGTTCATCGTTTATTGGTGAATTTACTCAGATAGGGGATGGAACTTCAGTATACACACAAAAGGATCTTAAAGAGTCGTATGAAGGATGTATTGTGTACGCAGGGAGATTTGTATACCCAGACCTGGTGCGAGAGTTGTACAGGAGGGGTGCAGAATTGGTCGTTGCTTATGCAATGGATTATGAAGATTATTCAGCTATCACAGAGCCTATTGTTTTGCTAGGTGGTTTTGGAAGTGTAGTTTTTGATAGTCATTGGGAGAGGGTTGTAAGTTCAATGTTTGGTTCTTTTGCTGCTGTGAATATTAAGGAGGGGTGTATTGCTTGGGGAGATAAGGGACAGTTTATGAATAGGTCTGTAAATGATTCTGATGAACTTTTTGTTCCGTCTATTAAGCCTGGGATGTATGTACTTGTTACTAATCAAGAATCTTTGAATAGGGTGGGTTTGGTAAGAGAGGTTGCTTCCGAGGGTATCGCGAGTGTGGAGTTTGAAGATAGGAGCATTTCTCTTATTGATACAGGATTTTTAAAGCCTATTCAATTATAATTTGCCTCTTAAATATCTAGGGAATATAATGTCATTATGAAATCAAAAAACCTTCTTCCTAAAGCTACATTATCTCTTACAAAAAGCCTAATACTAATTGTGCTTGTGTTTGTAGGCGGTTTTTTACTCGGACGTCATGTTGCTGTACCAGGATTGGGAGGTGCGCCGTCTAATGTAGTTATTACAGGTGATAAGAAAGGGGATGTTAAAGAGGTTGATTTTGATCTTTTCTGGAGAGTTTGGAACATTCTTTCAACTGAGTATGTAGATGCTGGAAAGGTAGATGCTGAAAAGATGTTCTATGGCGCAATTAAAGGTGCTGTTGGGTCTTTTGATGATTCTGCTACTGTTTTTCTAAATCCAAAAGAGACTGAGACGTTTAATGAAGGAAATGCAGGTAGGTATTTTGAAGGGATTGGAGCAGAACTAGGTTATGAGAATGGGCAGATTGTTGTCATTGCTCCTCTTTCAGGTTCTCCGGCGATAAAAGCAGGGATTAAAAGTGGTGATGTTATTTTGAAGGTTGATGGTGAAGAGATCAGTTCATCTGAGAGTATTTACGATGTTGTTGAAAAGATTAGAGGAAAAGCTGGGACAGACGTTGTTCTTACAATACTTCATAAAGGAGCAACTACCGTTGAGGACATCACTATTACAAGAGGGCAGATTACCGTTCCTAGTATAGAGGTAAAAGACGTTAATGGAGAGTCTTCTTTTAAAGTTATTGATGTAGGGAGGTTTACTGATTCCTCTTTGGATGAGTGGAAAAAGAATTGGGATAGCGGGGTTTCATCAGTGCTTGGTGCCGGAACAAAAGGAGTAATTCTTGATTTGAGAGGCAATCCTGGCGGGTATTTTGACGCTGGGACCTATGGTGCCAATGAATTCTTGTCCAGAGGTACAATACTTGCTAAGCAGGCAGATAGGAATGGTTCACAGAGGGAGTTTAAAGCATCAAGAGATGGACGGTTAATGAATATGCCAGTAGTTATTCTTGTTGATGGAGGTAGCGCTTCCGCTTCAGAGATTCTTGCTGGTGCAGTAAAACAAGGTAAAAATGTGAAAATTATTGGTGAAAAAACATATGGAAAGGGTACTGCCCAGAGCATAATAAATCTAAGCGGTGGGTCTAGTTTACATATAACAACAATGAAGTGGCTTCTTCCTGATGGGACATGGTTGAATAAAGAGAATGTGATTGTACCTGATATTGAGGTTAAGTATGATGAGAATGCCTTTATGGAGGGAAGAGATGTTCAAATGGAGAGGGCTGTATCAGAGCTTAAGAATATGATTAAATAAAAAGTATGGAAAATAAGAGGAATATAAAAAAGATTTTTGCTTTTGTTTTCGGATGTTTATTCCTCTTACTAGTGCTTTTTATTTTCTTCATCGTTTTGGTTCTGGGTGTAAGGTGGATGTCACCCAAGATTGAAGAATTTCTAAATAGCAGGCAGGGTGATTCTGGGGGAAACAAGGTGGAACTAATACGCGAGGAGAGCACGATAATTGATGCAATAAAAGCTTCTGAGGCCTCTGTTGTTAGTATTGCTGTAAGTAGGCTTCAGTTTACACCTCAGGCTGGTATTACTGATGAAAGTAGCAATATTGGGACGGGTTTTATTGTTGATGAGTCGGGCTTGATAATTACCAATCAGCACGTTGTAAGTAGTGATTCTGATTATAAAGTAATAACATCTGATGGGAAGGAGTTTGATGTTTTAGAAATTGTTAGGGACAGTGTGAATGATTTAGCTCTCTTGAAGATCAAAGGAGAAGGGCTTAAAGCAATTGAACTTGGTAATTCTGATGAACTAGTTGTTGGTCAACTTGTCATTGCCATTGGTACGCCTTTTGGTGAGTATTCTGGTACTGCGACAAGCGGAATAATCAGTGGTTTGAGTAGGTCTGTGACAACGAGCGCATCTTTCTTAGGTGGTACATCAAAACAATATGAGGACGTTATTCAAACTGATGCTGCAATAAATCCAGGAAACTCTGGTGGACCTTTGATAAATTCACGAGGCCAGGTTATTGGTGTGAACTTTGCAACAACTGCAGGAGCAGACAATATTTCCTTTGCACTTCCAATTAATAGGGCAAAAGAGAGGCTTGCTGAGTATAGAAAGTTTGGAAAATTTATGATGCCATATCTTGGGGTAGAGTATCAGATGATTACAGAGGCTGTTGCTGCGCAGTATGATGATGTTGTCGCTGGAGCCTTGGTTGTTAGAGTTGCTGCAAACAGTCCGGCTTTTGATGCAGGATTAAGAAGAGGGGACATTATTACTCACATAGGAGAAGATGCTGTTTCAATATCTTTGGTTAACATAATTCAACGTCATCAGGTTGGTGAAGAAGTTGAAGTTAAGATCTTCAGAGAAGGGGAATCAATAACCTTAAAGGTTACTTTAAAAGAGATTGACTAGAACCTTCTTTTTACCATTCTAAAGCACCAGTTTGATACTCTGTTACTCTTGTTTCAAAGAAGTTTTTCTCTTTTGGAAGGTCGATGATCTCACTCATCCAAGGGAAAGGATTGGCTGATTTGTAGATCTTTGGAAGATTTATTCTCTCCAGCCTTCTATCCGCAATGTACTCAACATACTGTCTGATCGTATTGTGATTTAACCCGAGAATTCCCTTTGGTAACGAGTCCTTCGCATATTCAGTCTCTAAATCAACAGCCTTTTTAATATTTTCAGTGATTAATTTCTTGAAATCCTCATCCCAAATTTCAGGATTCTCTTCAACAATTGTATTTATTAAGTCAGATCCAAAAGCCAAATGAACAGACTCATCTCGCAAAATGAATTGGAATTGCTCTCCAACTCCAACCATTTTCTGTTGTCTTAGCATTGAAAGCATCATTACAAATCCAGCATAGAAGAATATTCCTTCCATGATTACGTAGTATCCTACCAAGTCATGAACAAACCTTTGTACATTTTTCACACCCTTTGTCGTGAATTCAGGGTCAAGAATGGATTTTGTCATATCAATAACAAAGTCATCTTTCGCTTTGATGCTTGGGATATTCATGTACATTGTATAGACCTCTTCTGGATCTAGTCCCAATGTATCGCAGCAGTAAATAAAAGTATCGGTATGGATTGCTTCTTCATAGGCCTGTCGTAGAAGATACTGCCTGCACTCTGGATTGGTAATGTGCCTGTAGAGGGTTAGAACGATATTATTTGCTGTTAAACTTTCTGCAGTAGAGAAGAAACCCATATTCCACATAATGAGCCTTCTCTCGTCTTCTGTAAGGAAAGTAGGGGACTGCCACTGTTCAACATCCTTTTGCATATTGACTTCCTCTGGAACCCAGTTATTAGCAACTCCATTCTTGTAATGTTCTCTGGCCCACTTATATTTTATCGGGAGTATCTTGTTAGGGTCTGTTGTTGAGTTGTTTAGAATACTCTTTTTTTGTGTTTTAGCCATGAAAGGATTTGTTTAAATTAATTTATTGACAAGCTTCGCAGTCTGGATCATCAATCCTACACAATTTTGGATTGATATCCTCTTGTACAAATTCTACAGAATTCTCTTGAATAACTTCCATTGAAGGTATCTCAAGAATTTCAATTTTGGCTTCAACTAATTCTTCTTCAATTTTTGGTGTATTTTCTTCTTGCTTCAAGTCAATTGTACTTTTCTCAACACCAGATGCTGCAAGTGTTCTTAGGTAGTATGTTGTTTTTAGTCCCATCTTCCATGCAGTCATGTATACATCTGAAATGAACTGTCCTGAAGTACTTGAGGTGAGAATATTTATTGATTGGCTTTGATCTATCCATTTCCCTCTGCTTGCAGCATGTCTAACAATCCAGTGAGGATCTATTTCAAAAGCCTCCTTGTACTTTGCTCTTATTTCAGCTGGAATTTCGCTT
>CAZCMQ010000035.1:0-6923 GCA_964500025.1 uncultured Candidatus Saccharibacteria bacterium
ATATACACTAGAGTTAAAGAGTAAAAGGAATCTTTCTAAAGAACGACCTGTACTACCGATCCTTCCGTCCTTATAAAAATAGTTGACACCTGATAATCTAACCTGCTCTGGAGCCATAGCTTCGGCAACAATAAAAACTTTTGCATTGAGATTTGTTTTTTCAATCTTTCTAGCAACCTTATCAGGATCGTCACCGCAAACATTGAGCAAGTGCATTTCCTTAAACAATTCTTTTACTCTATCCTCCTTACTCCTCATGAAAGTAGCTTGTTTTATAAACTTAGTTGAGACTTTCAAGTATAACACCAGAATAAATTACATCTGATATAATTTCCTTATGAAAAAATCTGAAATGACATGGGACCTCTCCCCACTTTATAAATCTGATACAGACAAAAACATCCTCAAAGACAGAAAAAAGTCAGAAGAAAATATCAAAAAGTTTGTAGAAAAATACAGAAAAGACAAAAAACATTTAAAAAATCCCAAAGCTCTTCTTAAAGCACTCCAAGAATATGAACAACTAGATCTAGACAACGGAATTGCAGTAAAAGAAGGGTACTATTTCTCCCTAAGACAGGCACAAAATCAAACCGACACCAAAATTACTGCTGCGATAAATAAGTATTCTGAATTTGCTACAAAGCTAGGAAATACAATAGAGTTTTTTACACTTGAAATCTCAAAAATTCCTGAAAAAGACCAAAAGAAATTTTTGAAATACAAAGGTCTTCAAAACTACCACCACTATCTTAAGAAACTTTTTGAAACAGCCAAATACAATCTCACTGAAGCAGAAGAAAAAGTCTTAAATATTACTACCAAAACTTCAAGCAGTAACTGGGTAGATATGACAGAAGAATTTATAGCTTTAGAAAATAGAGAGTACATAGACGAAAACGGAAAAAAGAAAATAACACAACTACCAACACTACTTAGCAACCTAAGTAGTCCAAACAAAAAAACCAGAGACTCAAGTGCTGAATCTATAAATGAGATTATGGAGAAAGTCCTCCCTGTTGCAACGAAAGAGATGAATTCAATTTTAGAACACAAGAGAGATATTGATAATCTAAGAGGATTTGAGAGAGCTGATATGGAAAGACACCTTAGTGATGATATGGATAGTAAAGTTGTTGACTCTTTGGTCAAGGCAGTTTCAAGCGACTTCCAAACACCTCATAGGTTCTACAAATTCAAAGCGAGATATCATGGACTCAAAAAGTTAGCATATCACGAGCGATTGATACCGACTGAAAATACAAAGACAAGATACAGCTTTAGTAAGTCTCGGGATATTGTCTCAAATGTTTTCAACTCCCTTGATAGCGATATCGGTAGTGCTGCAAATTCATTTTTTAATGAAAAAAGAATCGATGTATACCCATCTAAAGGGAAAAATAGTGGGGCATTCTGCATTGCAGCATCTGCATCTCTTCCAAGTTACATCCTGCTAAATCACACGAATAGAATTGAGGATGTTTTCACACTCGCACATGAAATGGGACATGGTGTTAATAATGTATTAATGAGAGTCCAAACCCCAATCAACTATTCAACCCCTCTTAGTACAGCTGAAGTGGCCAGCACATTCTTTGAGGACTTTGTTTTTGAGCAGATCCTTAAGCAATCAAGTGAGGAAGAAAGGCTATCATTAATGATGAAGAAAGTCTCTGATGATGTAGCAACAATTTATAGACAGATTGCTGGGTATAAGTTTGAGCAAGAAATTCATGCTGAATTTAGACAGACAGGATACCTGACAAGTGAACGATTAGGAGAGATCTTCAAAAAAAATATGTCTGCATACATGGGGAAGTATGTATCGCAAGACAAGGGTAGTGAGAATTGGTGGGTATATTGGGGTCACTTCAGAAAGTTCTTCTATGTCTACTCATATGCTAGTGGATTGTTAATCTCAAAATCACTACAGTCCATGGTTAGAAAAGATCCTACAAAGATTGAACTGGTAAAAGAGTTTCTCTCAAAGGGTTCCAGCGAATCTCCAAGTGAAATATTCTTGAAAGTGGGAATAGACATCTCCAAGCCTACTTTTTGGAAGAAAGGTCTAAAAGAGGTCTCTGATTTACTTTCACAAACGGAAGAACTAGCTAAGAAATTAGGAAAGGTTTAAAAATGAACACTTCTAGTGATGTAAAAATTGAAGAGAGTTGGAAGAAGGTGCTTGAAGAAGAATTTTCAAAACCATATTTTCAAGATTTGATTGAGTTTGTAAAGGGAGAATATGGGAAATACACGATATATCCACCTGGAGGAAAGATATTTAATGCTTTTGATTTGTGTAAATTCGATGATGTGAAGGTGGTGATACTTGGACAAGATCCATATCATGGACCTCGCCAGGCTAATGGATTATCTTTTTCAGTAAGCGACGAGATTCCCCTACCCCCATCACTTCGAAATATATACAAGGAATTGAAAAGTGATTTGGGTGTGCAACCTCCAGAATCCGGGAATCTTGAGCGATGGGCGAAACAAGGAGTCTTGCTTCTAAATGCAACACTAACTGTTAGAGCTGGAAATGCCGGATCACATCAAGGAAAAGGTTGGGAGGAATTTACCGATGCCGTAATAAAGATACTCTCAGAAAAGAAAGGGGATCTGGTATTCATTCTTTGGGGAGCATATGCTCAGAAGAAGATTTCATTGATTGATGTATTTAAGCATCAAATTATAGAGTCTCCTCACCCTTCTCCGTTTTCAGCTGAAAGAGGGTTCTTCGGAAGCAAGCCATTCTCTAGAACTAATGAGTATCTAGTGAAAAACGGATTAACTCCAATTGATTGGTAGATTCTTACTTTACAATCTCACTCCCATATACACCCTCAAGGAGATCAAGGTCTTTTTTAGAATCTAGCAGTAACTCAATGTTCTTCTCTTCTAAAGCTCTTAATATTGCAAGAGCTTTCTCATCTTTAGGAAGATATTTTTCATAAAGCTCTCTATATGCAGCAAAGTCCTTAATGAAACAGTGCCCACCAGCGCCCCTACCCGACTTATGAAGAGGACTTAAGTGAGATGCGCCAATTCTTGGATCCGCACCTGTTGCCTCTTTAACTTTTTCATAATCTGCACCAACCTCAGTCGAAAGATCGTATAGCAAATTAGCAAAGAGGACTTTGAAGTAAAGGAATACATTTCCTGAATACTTGATTAACTCTGCATCACGAGAAGAGCAGATTAACTTATAAGGGGCTTCTGGAAGAACGCTCATCACCTCCTCAGCCTTCTTTTTATAATCCTCATTATCAACTGGGATACCTACAATATTCCTATCCGGATTATCAGCGTTATACCTAGCCTTCGCCTCTTCTAGAAACTCAGGTGAATGCATGACAAACTTCTTAGGGTACTTTTTCTGAATTTTTTCAGTTACACCAGGAAGGATTGTTGATTTAATCAAAGCAACTTTTCCGTCACCAACAAGTTCAATTACGCTTTCAACAATACTGAAATCAAAGCCATCTGGGGTTGTTGGGGTTGGCACAGCGATGAATACAATGTCACATCCTTTAATCTTCTCCTTGTTACCAACATACTCAGGTTCTACACTGTATCTAACAATATCAAAACCTCTATCTTCAAAACTATCTGCATAATTTTTTCCGATCCAGCCTTGTCCGATAAAACCGATTTTCATTTTATTCAAAGTAGGAAATTTATATATCATCCAATATTAATATGCTTAACTGCGCAAAACAATACCACCTTACTTCTATGATGGAGTAATTGTTTTCGAATCTTTCTTCTGAAAGATGAAAAGGTCATCGACAGTTCCTTTCTTCTTTGGAAGGCTAGACGTTAAAACAAATTGATGTCCTTCATGGGTATACATAAAAGTATCTTCATTTTCTGGGTCTTTAAGAATACTACGAATTCCAGGATTCTTTGCTATTAATTCAGAATTTTTCTTCCTGAGTTCTTCACGGGCACTCTCGATTATTTTCTTATACTCACCAAGGACATTTTCTGTCTTTCCCGTCACCTCTTCCACTATCTTAGAAGCTTGGGAATAGTTAGCAGCTCCAAAGCTAAATCGTGAGTTTTTAAATTCCTCTTCCGTCTCTATCTCCTTCCAATAATCTTCAGGATTTTCTGTGTCAAATATTAATGTCCCTTCTTTCGTCCCTCTCACTATAGCAGTAAGCTGATACTTCTCATTGCGGTATAAAGATGAAGCAGTTCCATGATAGTCATTACATAATACGTATCCTTCTTCTACAACATGAGAACTAGGAAAGTCTGGCGAGATCATAGGGTTAATCATTATCAAAATATCAACAGCCCCAGGATGAAATTCAAGTGCAGAGGTTGCGTATCCTTCAAACCCAGCTTGTTTTAAAGGATTTATTGCCACCTCATTAGTGTCAGCATAGATAACTCTACTAGACGGAAAAGCAAGAGAAGGTGAAATATCGTTTGCACAACATGGGTAATAAATGGTTCCAGATTTGGGATTTAATTTCTCTCTAAACAGGGTATATTTAGCAACCAAGCCTGGATTTGATTCTACTTTGAGTGAATTCTCTACTTGAGGATCTTTACCTCCTACAGGAGAAAGGGCTGATTGGTCCGGTGAGGTATTAGAGCTTGGAACTTCGTTCGTCATTATTTAATAATACCACAAGGGGAGTGGATGCGGGACTAGGATTCGAACCTAGACAACAACTTCCAGAGAGTTGCGTCCTACCGTTAGACGATCCCGCAGAGACAAGAGAATTATACCGCATCTTCTAGTTATTTTAAAAGGTTATGATTCATCAAAACATTAAAAACTATTTCAAATCCGTACTCCGTAGTTTGACTATATAAACCCTTTACGATTAAACTGTAAAAGATAATTTAAGTATCTAAGAAATGTTAAGAAATAAGAAATTACTAGCTGTAATAGCAGTCATCCTACTTTTGATTGTAGGGTACTTTGCATACATGTTAATTACAGACAACAAAAAGGCTGTAGAATCAGATGACAGACAAAATACAGAGGAGACGCAGCAGGATAATGATAAGAACGTTGAAAACGACGAAACAAACGGCGAAGAAGAATCAAAAATTCCAGAAGGATGGCTCGAGCAAACAAGCACAAGTTTTGGATATTCAATAGGAGTCCCAGATAAGTGGTACTACAGATTCTTTGGGCAAACAAGAATGATCGGTATGGATCCAAACCCAATTCCTGAAGCAAGTGAATATGCAGGAATGATTGTATTTACAGTAGATGAGAGACCATACGATCAAATGGTAAACGAGTTAAAAACCGGTCTTGAATCAGTATCTGAAACAGAGAACTTTGTTGACTCTTTAACTTGGCTTCGGATTGAAGGAATAATCTCAGAAGAAGATATATTCCACCCAGGTCAAATGGTTATACATGCTGTAATTTCTCACGAGGGTAACTCATACAGGCTTACATACTCTAGCTCAAAAGAATCATACAATGAGAACTTAGAGACATTTAATGATGTCCTTGAAACAATAAGTTTCAATTAAGAGCGAAGCCAAATAATAGCCTGCTGCAGATGTGAGCGGGCTTTTTCCCATCCCATAATCTCAAAACTCTCTAAAAGTGGAGGGCTTTTAAGCCTTCCTGTAGTAGCAGATCTAATGGCCATGAAAAGCTCTCCATGCTTCCAGCCAAGTTCATCAGCATATCCCCTTACAACAACCTCCCACTCCTCATGATTAAACTCACCACCATTAAATAGATTATCTAGAAGAGGTAATACCCCTTCCAATGCACTTGCTAAATCCTCTTTATTTCTACCCTTCATATTCCAATCGTCCTCTGTCCAAGAAAGTTCCTTGTCATAGAAAAAGTCTAGGGCAAACGGAATCTCTGAAAGAGTAGTAACCCTTTCTTGCTCCTGAGAAAGCGCCTTCTTGAAGTACTCAAGATCCTCTTTCCATAGAGGAAGGTACCTAGCGACAGCTTGTTTCAACTCAGGTTCCCATTCAGCACCATCTGTAAATGCGTCACTTTTAAAGTCCCCCAAAACATATTTTTCAGCCCAATGCAAAGTTTTCTCACATAACTGATCAATCGAAAGTCTTCTGATATGTTTACTATTTATATAATCAAACTTCGCTTGGTCATACCTTGCCGCAGTCTTATGAACCCTATCCAAACTAAACAGATCAGCAAGTTCATCAACAGTATATATCTCATCTTTATGTGCCAGTTTTGGATCTGGAGCCCAACCTGAGAGTATTGAGTAATTAAGAATAGCCTCACTTAAGTAACCTTTTCTTAAAATCTGGCTCACAGGGAATGCACCATATCTTTTACTTAACTTCTTTTTACCATCTGGGTTAAGTATCAATGGAAGGTGAGCAAACTCTGGTAAATCCCAACCAAAATACTCATAAAGTTTTACATGCTTAGGGAAACTTGGTAGCCAATCAACACCTCGTATTACAGTTGATATCCTCATTAGATGATCATCAACAACTACAGCGAGATGGTATGTAGGGAATCCATCACCTTTGATGAGTATTTGATCTTCAATTTCTTTATTATTAACAACAATCTGTCCAAATATTCTATCTGTACAGACTGTCTCACCCTCTTGAGGAAACTTCATGCGAATAACATATTCTTCTCCAGCACTTAACCTAGCTTCCACCTCTTCTTTTGAAAGATTCCTACACAATCCATCATACATCGGCTTCTGTTTATTTTCTCTCTGAGTCTCTCTTAACTCTTCCAATCTCTCTTTAGAACAAAAACAGTGATATGCATGGCCTTTCTCAAGAAGAATATTAATATGTTCTTTATATATCTCAAGTCTTTGGGACTGTATATATGGCCCGTAATCCCCTCCCTGAGTAGGTCCTTCATCAAAAACAATCCCAACCTCTTCATACGCCTCAATCATCGCTTCAACACCATTTTCAACCAAACG
>CAZCMQ010000036.1:0-6729 GCA_964500025.1 uncultured Candidatus Saccharibacteria bacterium
GTTCCCGAGCAGCTGCCTGAAGGTCTGATTGGAAGTATTGAAGTTCATCGACATGTTCAGGCCCTCGTCTGCAGCGTTTCGATGAATCGCCTTGCCCAAGGAGAGGCCTCCTTAACCTTGGCCGGATTGATCAAGGCCAGCAGCTTGAACGAATGTTCACCCTTGCCGTAGGCGCTCTTCGTTTTACAGTCGCGGGTCGCCGTCGCCAGAGCGTCGTAGATCTGCTGTTTGCCGATGCCTTCGAGCCGGTTGGCCGAGGCAGGCAGGGCGTTCTCCTTGAAGCCCTGACCGAAGAACGCTTTCAGCGTCTCACGGTCTGCCAACAGCCAAGCTTCCATGCATTGCACCATCAGGTGGCATTGCAGGTCCTCACTTGCGGCCGGCTTGTTCCAGTCGTCGCCCTTCCGCTGCTTCAGATGTAGCCAGGGCTGCCAGCGCTTGCGGTCCTCCGGTTGGCTTGCATCCCTAGGCTGTGCTGCTGCCAGCATGGGCGCCTCGCTGTCCACCAACAGCATGGCTGATTCACCACTCCGCAGGGCCGTGCAGAACGAGTCGTATGCGTCGGCGCGGCTGCCACAGGCCACCACGCGCGGCATACGCCCGGCCAAGCCAGCTTTGCCCAGAAACTTGGAAAACCCCTCGCGGCAGGCGCTTTTCAGTATGGCGGCATCACCGCCGCCCTCCACATAGAGCTTCACCACCGAGTGCCTCCAATTTCACCCCGCGTCCACAGTTGCCCCAGGCGGTACTTCTCCAGCCAAGGCTTCAGCTTGTCGGCATCCAGGCGGGTCAGCGTTGTCCCCATGTCGGACTTTTCAGCGACCAGAACCGAGTCCGGCTGGTCGCTCATGGCATCCACCAGTACGTCGGAATGCGTGGTCACGATCAATTGGGTGCGAGTAGCCGCCTCCTTCAGCAGATCCGCGAGTGTTGGCAGCACGTCGGGGTGCAAGCCCAGTTCCGGCTCCTCGATGCATACCAAGGGCGGCGGATTGGGGTGGCAAAGCACCGCTAGCAGACACAGGTAACGCAGGGTGCCGTCCGACAGGCGCGTGGCGGGGATGGTGACGCGCCCTTCGTGAAAGAACACCTGCACCGTGCCGCCCTCGATCTGCACGTCGTAATCGTCGATGCCGTCGTACAAGGCTTGCAGCGCCTCTAGCAGGCGCTGCTTGACGACGGGGTCACGGCGCAGGCGGTTCAGCACAAGGCCCAGGTTGCTGCCGTCGGGTTCGAGGTGCTCGTTGGGCAGGTCGGCCTTCTGTGGCAGACGCGGTGGGGTGTAGCGGCCAAAGCTCCATTCACGGTACAGGCGGATCTTGCTCAGGACCTGGCCCAGATAGGTCACTTCCGGGTACTGATCGGGGTCGCGGCGTTGGGCGAGGATGGATTTTTCCAGATCCACGTCCTCCTGCTGCAGGGCACGCTTCTGATCTTTCACATTCAAAACTGGTCGTCCGCTATTGAAGTGATAGTAAAAATAGGCCTGAGGGTGCTTCTTACTGGCTGGACTCTCATTTTCTATGCGCTCGTCCACGATCTGGAAGCGTTGCCCGACTTCAGTAAATTCCAGGCAGTAGCGCAGAGGCTGAGGTCCCTTGGGGTTGCTCAGCACCACGTTCAGGGCAGCCACGGGCGTGCCGCTGCCTCCCTTGTACAGCCAGTCGCGCACCCCGCCGCCTTCGCGAATCGGTTTGAGCAACTGATCGGGGGCACTTTGCAGCAGCGCGACAGACTCGAGCAGGTTGGATTTGCCTGCGCCATTGGGCCCGATGATCACGTTCAGTGGCCTCAGCGGAACTGCTTCTGAGGACGCCCCGAAACTGAGGAATTGGTTCAGCTTGATCGAATGAATCAGCATCGCTTTCTCCTGGCCTCCATCAGTCCTCGTCCTTCACTTCCAGCCCCGCAATCTTCTTCAGCGCCGGGCCAAGCTTGAGGTAATTCACCTTCACCCCATCGTCCAGGTCGATCTTCATCTGCTCGGTAGCCAGCGGGTAGAGCGTGTCGCGCTCGTAGTCCTCCAACTCGGTCAGCACCCTGGCCAGCCGATCCACTTCCTTGATGGCCTTGGTCTTCTCGCCCTGGCTGCTGGCGGGGTTGATGCTGACGGCGGCCTGGCGCTCTTTCTCGGTGGTGAGCTTCTCGCGGTAGTCGCGCAGGTACTTGAGCACCACGCTGACCGTGTCCGGGCGGTAGCGGTGCATGTAGATCAGCGCGTTGAAGCTGCCCTTGGGGCTGGAGAACAGCCAGTAGATGGGGCGCTTCTTGTAGCGCTTCACATGGTCGGCATAGAACTCGCCCAGGAAAAAATCGCGCAGGCCGTAGTTGCGCTTGCCCTTGATGTTCAGCGCTTGCTCGATGAAGGCCAAGTTGTCCTCGTAGTGCGCCTCACCAAAGGCCACACGCAGGAACTGGCGGAAGCGCAGGGTGATGTCGTCCGGGAACCAGTCGCCGTCGAGCAGCGGGATCACATTGTCGTCATCGGCGGGGAAGCTGGACTGCGGCACCTGGGCGAGGTAGTCCGCCAGCGTCTCGCCCTGGTTGGCCAGGATCAGCCCTGGCTTGTCCAGGCTGTAGCGGCCAAACATGCAGCCCACGGCGTAGCTCACCAACTCGCGCATGGTGTCGGCCAGCAGCAGTGCTTCCAGATCTTCATCGGTCTTGTCGCCGCCGTAGCGGTAGTGCGGGTTGCATGTCAGAGTGATCTCGTTCAGCGGCACCTCGGGCGTCAGCTCGTCTTGCAGACCGTAGGCGTCGATGAAGATGCGGTTGTTTTCTTCCTCCAGGCGCTGCATTTCCAGCGTCACTTCTCGCCAGCGGATGCGAAGACTTTGATAGCTAGCCTTCAGACTTGGACGGTGGTGGTCAATGTGCAGTAGAGGGAGGCTATTGAAGTCCCACGATACTTCGTAAGAGTTCCAGTCGTCACGAGCATGATTAACGGCAGTTGCTACGCATTGACGCGCTGCCGTCTTTTGATCCGCGTTGAATTGGTATGGCAGCTTGTCCGCATCGCCGGAGTTGTTATTGATGGTCGGATTAATGGCCGACAAAAGATATGACGTGACAGCGGAGTTGTAGTAGCCGCAAATAACAGGCAATTCGGCAGGATCACCTGAGAACAACGAAGGCGCACCTGAGCTAAATAGGAATCCGACTGGCAGAATTCGTATCGCATTGTAGGTGGAATTAATAAGGGACCAAGTCAAACCAGGCTTGAATATTTTATCCAGATTGAAGTTGTGAGCTCTCACCCGTCCTGACTCGTGTAGGTCTGTCTGCAAAACGGCTCCATCGCTTTCCCAATCAACGACATGCAAATAGTTCGAATACCACTTTCTGGCCTCGCCGCCATTTGCATAAGGAAACCATTTTTTTGCAGACCTTGATGCTTCATCCCGATTTAAATTAAACCCAATTTTGAATGTGGCGACTTCATGCCAATATCGAACAAATCGTTCGTTGTCACCAGTGGCCATGCCGACGCGGGTCGTGGCCACATCGCGCAAAAAGCTATTACCTTGGAAAGCAGAAAAGGCTTGCTTGCTTAGCCAATAGGCAATAGGGCTTGACGGAATCTTTTTGAAGTCAATCGATGATGCACGAAAAAAAAACTTCTGAATATCCAGCCCGAGACTACTGCTCTGGTTCTCACTCATTCTTTCTCTCCCGCCGGCAATACCTTGCGGCCAAAATCAAAATCACTTGCAAATCCATCCGGCACCGGCTTGAAGGGTTTGTCCGGTGAGCGATGGCTGCTTTGGAGCTGGCGCAGCGCCTGCACGTCGATTTCGCCGATCACGCAGCAATCGGTGATGCCGCCCTTGACTCGCGGCAGGTCGTGCTGCCAGCTTTCCTTAAACGGGGCGCGTATGCGGCTGTCGCTGTACTGGCGGTCGTTGAACTGGATGGAAATCATAAGGCCAGTTCCGCAGGTGGCTCGCGACGCAAAGGCCAGTTCGGAAAAACCTGGTTCCACGACTCAACCGATAGCACCACGCAATCGGCGATGTGCTTGCGCTTCCAGGCTTCAAACGACTCTTCGCGGACGTCGGCCTGCAGTCGGTCTTTGAACCCCGTCATCACCGCCTTCTGTATGGCGGGGTCAAACGCGTCTAGTCCCAGCAGCACGATGTACTTGAAGGGCTTGCTGTCGCGCTCCATCAAGTGGAGGTAAAGGTAGGAGTCGCGGGCCTTGGGCGTCAGCTCTTGGGTCAAAACTGAGTTGTCCCTCAGCCGCTTCAGGTAAGCGTTGCGCTCTTTATCTTTGCTTCGCGAGTGCGATGGATCCTTGATTTCGACTAGCAAGATGTCGTTTTCACGCTCGATGACCAGATCGACGAACTTCATCCGGACTGGCAGTTTGACACCTTGTTTGTCCAACTCGCTCCAGTTCAACCCATCTGGGAAGTTGAACAGCAGCTCAGCGGTTTCCTCTGCGCGGTAGGCTGGCATCAGTCGCCCCCCAGCGCACGTTTGACATCTTCGTCATACAGCTCAGCGAAGGTGTTGCTGATCGCGCTCCGCCCAACGATGTTGTAGTCCGCTTGGCTCTCACGCTTGATGTCAAGGCTGGCTCCGTCACGATACAAGCGATGGAAGACCACCTGGTCTCCCTTACCCTTGTTCATCAGAAGGTCAAACCACTTCAGCAGAACGTAGTCGTGCGTGGCCAGGATGATCTGCTGGTTGTTGCGGGCGAGTTCCAGCAAGGCCAGCACCAGATCCTTCATCAGCTTGGGGTTGAGGTTGGATTCGGGTTCGTCCCAGAGTAGCGGGCCGGAGGTGCCGGGGTTGAGGCTGCCGTTGCTGAGCAGTCGCTGCAGCACGCCGATCTTGCGGAAGCCTTCGGCCGTCATGCCGCTGGACAGGCGGTGTTTGCTACTGGGCACAAACTTCCATGCGGTGCTGTCCTGGTACATCTGCGCGTGCTGGGCCTTGCTGCGTGTGGCGGCGTCTTTTTCCACGTAGCGGCCAGGTTGAAAAACGAAACGCCCGTTCTCCAGCAGGTACTGCCCGTCGATCAGGTTGGTCAGGCGAGGCACGATGCTGGCAAAGCGCGGGTCTAGTTGAACTTTGGCGTTCAGGTCATTGGCCCCCTCTTTGACCAGCTGCTGGGCAAGATCTAGATAGCCGTCGTCGAAGATGCGTTCGATGGTGGGCAGGTCGGGCTGCTCGGCCGTTAGGCCGCGCACCAGCGATAGCACTTCCTTAGTCGGAATGAAAATGGCCTCTACCAAGCCTCGACCGACGCCGCAGGTCACATTGGCTTGGGTGTCCTTGCCATAGAATTTGGCTGTGACCACTTGCCCGGAGGCAAAGGAGCCTTTAAGTACCGCCTTCCCACGCGTACCAGCCCGACGTAGTTCGCCAACTTGCTCGCTGAGCGGGTGATAAAGCCGACACAGCTTACGGGCCAGTTGTGCACCTGCCTGCTCCCCACGGGCCTCCGGCCCGCTCAGTGCCAGAATGGCCTTGAGCAACTGAGTCTTGCCAGTGCCGTTTTCACCGATGATGATGTTGATACCCGGTGAGAAGTCGATCGCCATGTCGGTGAAGGCAACGAAATTCTTTAGTTTCAGCTGGGTGATCATTCGCCCATACCCTCCTGCAGCTGCTGCAGATCCTGTTCAATCTCTTCCACCGTCGGTAGCGCACCTTTCAGGTTGTCCGGCAGGGTCTCGACCAGGGTGTATTCGCTCACTCCCATCGGCTTGTTCATGTCGCGCAGGGCGAATTCGACTTCGATGTTGTTCTTGTCCCGGCACAGCAGCAGGCCGATGGTGGGTTGGTCGTCGTCGCGCTTGAGCAGGCTGTCCACGGCGGACAGATAAAAGTTGAGCTTGCCGGCGTATTCCGGGATGAAGCGACGGTTCTTGAGTTCGACCACCACGTAGCACTTGAGGGTGACGTGGTAGAAGAGCAGGTCGATGTAGTAGTCGTTGCCGGCGACCTCCAGCGGGTACTGGCGGCCGATGAAGGCGAAGCCCTTGCCCAGTTCCAGCAGGAAGTGGGTGATGTGCTGGGTGAGCTGTCGCTCCACGTCCCGCTCGTTGTAAGGGGCGGTGAGCGCCATGAAGTCGAAGGTGTAGGGGTCCTTCAGGGTCTGCTGCGCCAGGTCCGACTGGGGTGCGGGCAAGGTGCGGGAGAAGTTGGTCACCGCCTTGCCGGCGCGCTCATGCAGCCTGGACTTGAGCTGCAGGGCCAGCACGTCGCGGCTCCAGCCCTGCTCGATGGTCTGGGCGATGTAGAAGCCAGCCTCCGCCACGCTGCTGCACTTGGTGAATATGAGGATGTGGTGCCCCCAGGGAATCCGGCCCAGTTGTGCCGCCAGGGCTTCGTCGACGCCTGCCCAGGGGGTGTCGGGCAATTTGGCAACGGCCTGTTGCCAAATTGCGGGATCGCAGTAAAAGCGGAAGAAGGCGCGGCAGTAGCGCAGGTTCTTGGAGGAGAAGCCGCCGACCTCGGGGAAGGTTTGCCGCAGGTCCTTGCTGAATGCGTCGATGAATCCGCTGCCCCATCGGGCATGCGCTTCTTGATCCACGATTTGCGCGCCGATCTCGTAGTAGAGGGCGATCAGCTCGCTGTTGGCTGCCAACGCGACCCGCAGGCGGGCGGAGACCACGCGCTGCTTGATGGTGTTGAGCCAGTCCTGGTAGTCGGCGAGTGACGCGATGCCGTTGCTCATGCTGCCTTGCCCTGTTCGATGGCCTTGGTCAGCATCTC
>CAZCMQ010000037.1:0-2011 GCA_964500025.1 uncultured Candidatus Saccharibacteria bacterium
CTCTCCATTCCTTCCCTTGTAGAACCTTTTGTCTCTGGAGTATTTGTTAACTACCTTGTCCCTACAGTTTCAATCTTAGATTTAGCAATGTTACTCATACTTTCTTCATACATTTCCAACCTGAAAAAACTCACAGGACTATTCCCTCTTTGGTTTAAGATTCTGTTTGTTTACTCTCTTTTGCATTTGATTCTAAATCCATTTGTTGTATCAGCTTTCTCCATTGGCAGGATTCTTCTGTACTCATTCACACTCTCAGTTGTAGTAGAAGAAGTAAAGAAAATCTCCTTCAGAAAGCCTTTGCTTTACACCCTTCTGTTTTCCATCTTGGCTCAATTCCTCATTGGAATCGCACAGTTTACACTAGGAAAAAGCCTCGGACTTCATTTTTTAGGAGAGCCTGTAATTATGATGAATACAATGTCATCAAGCTTCATTGAGCTATCTGAGGGGACGTTTTTAAGAGCATATGGTACATTTCCTCACCCAAATGTGTTAGCAGGTTTTCTTCTCGTCTCCTCCTCTTTTATGACATATCTTGTCTCCTCCTCCAAGGAAAAAATCCTCCCTCTCGTCATTATCTTTTTCTCTACCCTCCTCATGTTACTAACATTCTCTAGACTTCACCTTTTACTGTTACTACTGGTCTTCGCAGTGTTCATCCTCTACTCAATATTTAAGAGAGGAAGAGTATTTTCTTTTGCTCTTGTATCAGAAAGATTTTTGAATATCTTTTCATCTGCGGATTATAGCCTTAGAGACAGAGTTGAGCTTTTAAAGAGGAGTTTTGATATTGCAAAAGACAATGTTTTGACAGGTGTGGGAATGGGAAGGTTCGTTTCCGCTCTTGAAGGAAATGTCCCAACGACAGCTTCTGGAGTCTCACTCTTACAACCTGTTCATAATGTTTTCATGCTTTTAACTAGTGAGCATGGACTTCTTCAAGGCCTATTTCTTTCATTGTTGATCCTCTACACTCAAGTTCGAAAGATTGTCTTGAGGAAAGGATTTCTAAGGATCCTGTCGCTCTGTCTTCTGTTAATTCTTCTCGGCGTAGGAATGTTTGACCATTACCTCTTAACTCTCCCTCAAGGCCTCATTTTGCTGATGGTTATTCTGTTTTCGTGATTATTACAGTATAATCGGTGATTCTGCCCTTCTAATTTTGTTTTTATGAAAATGATTAAAGGGCTTGTTTTGGATTTAGACGATTTCCTGATTCATACCAATCCCCTGTATGTTATGGCTTTTAAAGATATTGCTAAAACTTTATCTTTTGGGCACCTTCTGACCGAGGAAGAGATAGAAGCAAGAGTTTGGGAGATTAATACTGAAGTATATAAGTTGCATCATACCGATAGAAAGTTGGTGTGGCCAGAATTTCTAAAGAGAATTGGGGAAGAGTTCGATCCAGGATTGACCGCAATGAGGTCAATCACTGAAAGTGCAGAAGCTATTTACACAACAACTCCAGAGTTAAGGGAGGGAGCGATTGAATTTTTAAAGCAAGCGAAAGAAAGGAGTCTACTTATTGCGATAAATAGGCAAGCGGACAGAGAGTGGACAATGTTTAAGCTAGAGAGTACCGGAATTTTAGAATATGTAGATGAAGTTAACTGTGTAGAGAGCGGAGCAAAGACTGCAGAGTCATGGATAGTGGCCTCAAGTCTACTTGGGCTTTCACCTTCTGAGTGCGCAATGGCTGGAGATAGTAAGATGTCGGATATTATTCCTGCAACAGAAGCTGGGTATAAAATATGTTGCTGGCTTAGGACTGACTGGGAAAGGGCTCTGCGGGGAGATCTTCCTGAAACTGCAATTGAGATTACCTCTCTTCCCGAAATTATGCCAAGGGTTTTGGAGTATAATGCTGAATGCGCCCTTCGGAAAGTTTAACCTTCTTCTTCAATTTCAAACACTTTTGTTTTTGAGGAATATCCTGAGATTAGCTTAACGCTTGATTTGGAAACATTAAAATATTTCACAAGTAGTTTTCTGGTTTCTTCATTCG
>CAZCMQ010000037.1:2021-6502 GCA_964500025.1 uncultured Candidatus Saccharibacteria bacterium
ATTCGCCTCTCCTTCTTTTGGTGATGCTTTTACTGAAACTTTATATGTGGGAATGCCCTCCCCCATTAGATTAAGTTGGGGTGGAGAAATTTGATTACTTTTTGAATTTGGTTTTGCTTTTACTACTATTTTCAAAATCTCTGACTGGATATCTTAGAATTGGAGTTTGACTCCCTCTCATTATAGAAGGAGTTAAATAGAAGATGAAGTAATAAGTGTATAATTAATTATGGAATATGTAAGAGATACTAAAGAATCGATTAAAACTATACTTGTTCAGGAAAGTGAAAATCTGGATTTTCAAGCCTTAAAGCAACTATCTATTTATTCAGGTGAGAAAGTCTACCTGCTACCCGAAGGAGCAACAGTAGAATTAGATGTAAATGGGTGGTTGGTTTCTGCTAATGGGGATCTTGGTAACACCTGGCAATTTATTAAGGGTTGGGCAATGCCATACGACTGTTTTCTGAATGGTTTCCCTTTCCCAATAAATATAGAGCAGATATGGAAATCTAAGAAATTTATTGAACCTGTACCTATTGAAGAACTAATATGGAATCTAGAACTCCCGTGGTGGAATACTGATGAAAAATCTCCTTACAATTTAGCTCCACAGGATGTCATCAAAAATTTAGATTTGTATAAAGAACACAAAGAAAGAATTGAAAATGCGGATGTTCAATATCCCTTACTTCTAATTCAAACAAAACAAGATAGGTGGTTGATATATGACGGGGTTCATAGATTTGTGAAAGAAATCCTGAATGGTAAGAAAACTATTGTGTGCCAAAAGTTCAATATAGATGAGATGGGAGAGTATATCCCAGATAGTCATAAATCTCTTTTTAGGGAGTGGTCTAGTTTGAAATATCAGTGAAAATGGCGGAGAGGGCGGGATTCGAACCCGCGGTCCAGTTTCCTAGACGCACACTTTCCAAGCGTGTCCATTCGACCACTCTGGCACCTCTCCATGAAAGCAATGCGGAAATTATACCACTATTCTGAGCTATTCTCCTCAACAATGTTGATAATGATTCTGCCCTGCCTTGCTGGGAAATGCCTCAAACCCTTAGGGAAGTAATCAGGAATAAATGTTACTTCAGTTGGCTTTGTTGCAAAGTTTAGATCATCAAGATAGTCAATTCCATCATCCCACCCTCTTCCACCTAGATCTTCAATGATCTTTTCCCTGTCAACCTTCGGCTTTACCTTACTTGAAGCAACCAACCGTATTCGTACTGAAGTTTCAGTCGCATTCTCAACCGTTACCTCTTGCTGCAAATCCTCATCCAGTTCTAATGTAGCGTCAGTACTACTCTCAAAAAGACCTTGATCTCTTGCAGCCTGAGTAATAATTCTATCTATATCATCCTCAATTACAGATCTCCTAAAGTATAAAGCAGTACTTTTTGTCTTGATATTGATGTTGACTAAACTTGCCTCTGCACCTATTGGTACATCTGTTTTGGGTTCGCCATCAACCTCATTTTTAATTGTGGAAGTAATAATCTCCCAACCGTCTCTTGCCTTGTCCCGCAAATCATTTTCGGCTGCCTGGTATGCGTCCTCTTGTAATTTTTCTACAGCACTATCAACATCCTGTTTTGAAAGAACTGTATACTCTTCTGAACTACCCCCTGAGAAAGAAGAGGTGTTGTCTGCAGTCATATCTGCTGCTGAATATCCTTGTACTGTAAAGATGTTGCCTGCAGAAAGGTTATATTCGCTCCCTGGCTCCAACGCTCTCACAGGAACCCCGCTCTTATACGAAGATCCAACTGGTTCTCCAACAGTAGTGTTTGTGGTTACCTCAAATCGTAATCCGTTATTACTTGTAAGAACTGTTCCTGCGGGAATATTTGCCGGTTTTTCGAAATAAGGACTACTGTTATTTGTATGTGCCCAGAATTTTAATGTAACTGTCCCCTCTGCTTTGTTTCCCCTCTTTGCCGTACCAGTCGCATTTGTATTGTCGGAACCGGACTTCTCAACTGTTTCCCTTTTAACAGGAATTATTCCCTGTTCAAAATCAAATGTTTGTGACCCAACCTCTCCTGAGAATACCTTCTCAACGGAAACAGGTTTGCTTTCTATGTATACTCTCACCCTAACAAGTGGAAGCATTCTATACGCCAACCAGAGAGAAAGAATGAAAACAATTAATATCGGAGCAACAATTCTAATCAAAATTATCTTTGTTCCTGTTTTTGCAACATATGCGCTGACTTTAGCCGGAAGAGTTGCAAAGAATGCAGCTATCCCTGCAAAGAATGGGAGACCCTTAAAAGTCCTATCCGGTTTTGAAGTATTTTCTTCCTCTGCAGGCGCCTCTTTCATTATCCCGACATCTTTCCCAACCATCGTTGGTTCACTTTTCGCAGGGGTGGAAATATCCTGATCCAAACCAATTGTAAATCCACCCTGTTCTAATACCTGGGACTTATTTGAAAGTCCCACTTTAGATCTCTCAATTGTCTCCTCTATTTTTTTCTGGAAGTCACTCTTTTCAACTGCAACCTCTTCCTCAACAACTTCTGGTATTTCTGGCTCTACAATTTCAGGTTCAGTCGGAGTTGTTGAACTTCTTTTTAACATATTCTTCTTTCTGTCGTTTCTCCCTCTCATGCTATGCTCTGCCTCTTCCCAGAAAGCGTCCAATATCGAACCCGTTGCGTCTGTTGCGGTCATACCTGCAGACTTTGCATTTCTCATCCCTACCGGATTTTGAACAATCTGTGCAATTATGGGAATCCCCTTTTCATCTGCACTATCAAGCAAAACCTTCAGGTTTATCGGACTGATTAAAAGATCAGAAGGATCTGCAAATGTAAGGATTATTTTTTCAGCTTTAGAAGATTCAATTTTACCCAAAACATCAATCATCTCATCATCACTTTTGATGAGAATTTTTTCTGTTCCTACTTTCGCCGCTTTTGGCTTTTTGGTTTCTTTTTTCTTAGCCATTTTTAAACAGACAAATTATAGTTTTGCGGATTCTTTATTTTATCAAATGCGAACATTGCAAGCGATGCAGGAGTTATGTCGTAGATATATTGTAGATCATTTGAACTGTCAGAGATATTTGCAAGGTTGTCTGGAGTTACAAACTTTATCTTAGGAACAGCAGCAAATGGAAGAAGTTTGCTCCATGGGAATTCCATCATCACCTCTTTTATCTCAGGGAGAAGAGATCCACCACCACAAAGATATATTTGAGATGGAAATACTTGCACATCATTACTCATCTCTAGTGCTGACTTTAATGTCCTCATCCATGTTTGAGCAACAGGGTATACAACATTTTTAACCTGTTTTTCTGTTCTGCCTTCTAACTCTCCTTGTGAATACTTAATTTTTCTTTGTTCTGCATGTCTTGGATCTAAGTTAAGGGCTTTTGCGATCTCCTTTGTGAAAACACGCCCTCCAAATGCAAATATCTGAGTATCAATCACATTACCCTTCTCCACTACTGCAACATCAGTTGTGCCACCTCCGATATCAATGAAGATTCCTGAAAAATCCTTGCTTCTTGCTCCTGAAAAAGCTCTTGCAACAGCAAAAGGTTGGGAAACAACACCAATTAAATCCATGTTTAATGAATGAGAAAGGTTTTTAAGTGCGGCAACGTATGTTTTTGGGGCGAATGAGGCATAGAAGTAGAGTTTTACACTCTTTCCTCTGAACCCAACCAATGAGTCCACAGTCATTCCGCCAATTTCCATTCCTGTAGAGGTAATGTGTAAAATTTCTATATCTTCATTGACCAGTCCGGTTCTGTTTGCAAGATCTTCTTTTCCTGTGCTGGAGATCTGCTGATGAACCATCCGGATTATCTGCTCCTGTTCTTTAAAATCCACATCTTTGTCGTATTTTTCTTCTCGCTCGTAATTAACAATTATAGATACTCCTTGGATATATTCCCCTGCTAAACCCATCACTACATGTTTTGGTATCTCTGTTGGATCTAGTTCTGCAGTAATTTGAGCGATTGAAAGCCTGCAGTTTTCCAAAACCGTATTCAGGTTAGTAATTACTCCTTTGTTAACTGCGTTTTGCTGCTGTTGAATTCTGGAAACATTTTTTACGTCAATCCCTGTTTCATTCATTGAGAACATAACAGTTTTTAGAACTTCTGTCCCAATATCAATAGCAAGAAAATTTGTAAGAGGGCTGTATTGAAATGACCTGTTTGTTTTAGTGAAAATTGGCAGTTTTATCATGCCTTAAGTATATCATTTTTTAATCGCAACTTTCTCTGTTGCGTAATATCTTTTTCTAAAACCTTTGCCGGCCATCATCTCTGTCTGAGCCTGAATGGACGGGAAGAAACCGAAAGTAAGTAAATTTACTGTAACTAAGAATATTTCCAGAACATCTTGAATATTTCGCACAATTCCCCATTCTTTTGGAACTCCTGTGATTTTTCTTCTTACATAAAGGACTGGGATATTAAAGAGGACAACAAATGAAAGTATAGCGCT
>CAZCMQ010000038.1:0-6456 GCA_964500025.1 uncultured Candidatus Saccharibacteria bacterium
ACATTTCCCCATTCCATTTATCAATCGCTTTTAGATCTTCAACTAAAAAGCCGTTGATTACTGTGAATTCACCGCTGAAGTTTGATTTAACATATAGGTTTTTGTAAATTGGCTCTATTGATGGGAAACAGCCAGAAATATTTGAAATTGTTGCTGTAGGAGCAATTGCCATACAGTTTGAATTCCTCATCCCGTACTTTTTGACATGTTCCTTTACCTTACTCCAGTCAAGTTTCGAGCCTTTGCTTACATTTGTAGGGATTCCTCTTTCTTGCTCCAAAAGTTCCATTGTGTCTAGAGGGAAGATCCCTCTATCCCACTTCGAACCTTTATATGACTTGTATTTTCCTCTTTCTTTAGCGAGTTTGGATGAGCCTAAGATCGCGTTGTATGAAATGAATTCCATTAGTTCATCTGAAAGTTGTACGGCTTCTTCTGTGTCAAAATTCATTCCTAATTGATAGAGGAGATCCTGGTATCCCATTATTCCTAAGCCTACTGGTCTGTGTTTGAGGTTAGAGTTTTGAGCCTCAGGGATAGGGTAGAAGTTCTTCTCAATTATGTTATCAAGCATTCTCATCGCAAGCTGGGTTGTCTCCTCGAGCAGTTCTCTGTCTACTTTGCCGTCTTTGACATGCCTCGAAAGATTGATTGAGCCAAGATTGCAGACGGCTACTTCATCTTGTGATGTATTAAGTGTGATCTCTGTACACAAATTTGAACAGTGAACTGTCCCAACGTGATCTTGAGGTGATCTGATGTTTGAAGGGTCTTTGAAAGTGATCCAAGGATGACCTGTTTCAAAGAGCATGGTAATCATCTTTCTCCATAGATCTTTTGCTCTTATCTTTTTGTAGAGCTTAATTCCGCCTTTATCTGCCTTCTTCTCATATTCAACATATTTCTTTTCAAATTCTTTGCCGTATATATGGTGAAGATCAGGAACTTCTTCTGGTGAGAAGAGAGTCCACATTTCATCATTTAAGACTCTTTTCATGAATAGATCAGGCACCCAGTTTGCAGTATTTATATCGTGAGTTCTTCTCCTATCGTCTCCAGTATTCTTTTTTAACTCCAGGAAGGATTCAATATCCCAATGCCATGTTTCCAGATATACTGCTGTTGCACCTCTTCTTTTACCGCTCCTGTTGATTGAGGCAGTGGTTGAATCAACAATTTTAAGAAATGGGATTACTCCTTGGCTTCCAACATTTGTTGTTTTAATCCATGCCCCTGTGCCTCTGATGTTTGACCAATCGTTTCCTACCCCTCCTGAGTATTTTGAAAGTTGTGCATTATCGCTAAATGCCTTAAATATTTCCCTTAAGTCATCTTCTACCGTGCTTAGATAGCATGAACTCATTTGTGGATGGATTGTTCCTGCATTGAGTAGAGTAGGGGTTGATGGAACATAATAGAGCTGAGACATTAAATTGTAGAACTTTATCGCATATTCTGTTTTATCGCCTTTTTCATATAGAGCCAGTCCCATTGCAACTCTCATCCAGAAATACTGAGGTAGTTCAAGAATATTAGTGTCCATGTCTTGAAGAAGGTATCTGTCAACGATTACCTGCGCGCCCAAGTAATGAAATAATTGGTCACGCGAAGGATCAATTGCCTTGGAAAGGCTGTCAAAATCAAAGTCCTCCATATCCTTACTGAGTCTCCCTTTTTTGATGGATTCCTTAATTTGTTTAGAAAACTTGGCTTTATATTGCTTCTGAAAATCTTTTGATGATTCATCAATTCCTATTACATCTTTGTAAACTTCATTAAAAAGGAATCGTGCAGCAAGTTTTGAGTAAATTGGATCTCTCTCTGTTCTAGCTCGCAGTGAAAATTGAACAATCTTATTTATTTCCTTTGTTGCAATTCCATCAAAGACTGCATTCCTGATTTCGCCGAATAGTTCAGCCTTTTTGACATGGTTTGCATCTTCCCCAGCAATTGAATTTAATGTGGTTTCAATTTCTTTTATATCGAAATCTTGTAATTCACCGCTTCTTTTAAGAACTTTGACACCGAGATCTTTCTCTGGCTGTTGTTTTCTCGACTCTGCTCGTTGGGCCCGATAGAGGATGTATGTTTTAGCTACATTAAAATGCCCATTGTCTGCAATATGCTTTTCTACTAAGTCTTGAATATTCTCAACATGAGGTATATTGGTTTCGTCAAAGGTTACTTCTAACTCTTCAATTACAGAGTCAGTAATCATCGCAATTAACTTCGGGGTGAACTTTGTTTGGCTTGCCTCAAAGGCTTTCGCCATTGCAGCCTCTATCTTTATTCGGTCAAATGGGACAATCTCTCCGCTTCTTTTACATACTTTTATTACAGCCATCTTGTAATGTACTTAATTTAAGGTGTATCAACCCTTCTGTTTCTTGCCGGAACATAAGGGTTTTTATTTATACTGCCAGTGTTTAAGCAGGTTTGTAGAATCAGTATAGAGATGGTTTTTATTTCTTACAAGGAATTTTTGCCCTAATATTTATTATGGGGGAGCGCGAGGGAAGGGCGGTACCAAGAGACTTTGTTAAGGTGCAAATTATGTTCGGCTTGATAAAGGGATTTTTATCGTGGTGTTTAATTTGTTTGAACAAAGTGAGTGAAATCCTGTGTCAATACAACATTTATTTACGCGTTGAGACTTAGGAGTGATGCCTAAGCAATACTACAGGGCGCTCAATATTTTTCTATAAGCACAAATCGATTCTGTCCTCTGTAATCAGGAATGATTTTAGTCTCAAAACCTGGGAGGTGAATTTTTATAGATTCTTCAATAGAATCTATTGTATTTGGGTCTATTTCAAGGAGGATTTTGAGCACTAAATCTTTGGTAGAGCATTGGCTTAGCAGTCTACCTATAGTATCTGTTCCATTTTCTCCTCCATCTAATGCTTCTCTAGGTTCGTACTCTTTAACAGAAGGTTCAAGTGTCTTGTAATCTTGGGTTGGTATATATGGAAGGTTTGCAATAACGAGTGTTTTATCGCTTATTTCAATGTTTTCTAGTAGATCTGATTGAATCAGATTTACTTGTGTTGCTTTTAAATTATCTTGTGCGTATTTAATTGCTTCTAAACTTTTTTCAATTGCAACATACTTATATTGTCCCTTTGTTTCTTTTTCTAGTGCCTTTATTATTGCTCCACTTCCCGTACCTACATCAATAATTGTTTTGATCGCTGTTCCTTGAAGAGCCTCTTTTGAAATATCAATAATCTGCTCTGTCTCTATTCTAGGTATAAGGACTCCTTTGCCAATCTTTACTTTTATGCCCCTAAATAGGTTATATCCTCGGATATAGTCCCATGGTTCATGGTTTTTAAGCCTTTCGATGACCCTATTTATTTTCTCAGAATTTCCCTTGAAATGTTCAACAATTTCCTTGGCAATTCTATATGAATCTGGGTAGTCTATCTCTTCCAATGATCTGAGAGTAGAGGAAAGGGTTTTCAAATCGTCGCTCATTTATCCTGTTTTTCCATCATCATATTTATCATTTCTGTGTTGATATCATTAACCATCTCATCAATTTCGCCTGAAATTACGGTCTCGATATCAAACCAAGATTTCTTTACTCTATGGTCAGTTATTCTGCTTTGTGGAAAGTTGTATGTGCGGATTTTTTCAGCACGTTTTGCTGAACCAATTTGGGAGGACCTCATTCCAGCCCTTTTTGCGTCTTGTTCTTCTTTCTGTTTTTCATATAATTTGGCTCTAAGAAGGTTCATCGCTTTTACTTTGTTTTGATCCTGATATTTTGTTTCTCTGCAGCTGACAACAATTCCGGAGGGTAGGTGAGTGATTCTTACTGCTGAGTCAGTCGTGTTAACTGACTGTCCTCCAGGTCCTGATGCTCTCATCACATCTATTTTCAAATCTGCGGGGTCAATCTTTACCTCAACCTCTTTTACTTCGGGAAGGATTGCTACAGAGGCTGTAGAGGTGTGGATTCTTCCGGCTGTTTCTGTAGCAGGAATCCTTTGGACTCTGTGTACACCACTTTCATATTTCATATTTTTGTAGACATTGCGCCCTTTTATGTTTGCGGTAACTTCTTTATAGCCACCGTTTTCACTTACACTTGAGTCTACAACTTCAACCTGCCAGCCTTTCTTTTTTGCAAAGTTGCTGTACATTCTGAAAAGGTCTGCTGCAAAAAGAGAAGCTTCTTCACCACCTGTACCCGCTCTTACTTCAATTATTACCGACTTATTATCATCCGGATCCGTAAAGTCTCTCTCTGTTTTCATTGTTCTCATTTCTTTTGAGAGTTTTTCTGCCTCAGTTTCAGAGGTTTCTAGATCTTTTTGAGCCATTTCTAAAAATTCAGGGTCAGTTTCCGAGTTTAAAAGCTCTGTTGCTTGATTGAAAATGTCCACCTGTTTTTCATATCTATTGTACAGATCAAGTAGGGTGGAGTAGTAGGCTAAGTCTGCGCTTAATTGTCCAATGTCTTCATTGGTTTGATGTGCAGTTGAAAGTCTGGTTTCAAGGCTTTCTTTCTCTTGTACGAGCTTTTCTCTATTGAATTGTTTATGTATCGCAGATACATCCATTAATGGAATATTATCATCAGATTACTGTGTATGGGAACTTTCTACTTTGATATGTTTGCAAGCATATCTTTAAGAGTGAGAGGAGCGCCTCTTTGCTCTTCTTTCTTCTCCATTCTTGATCTTCTCTTTTCCATCTTTTCTTTCTTGGATCGGAATGAGATTTTATTTGATTTCTCAGCTCTTTCTTGGAACTTTGAAACGAGGTTGTCTGTGTCAACGATTTTCTGCTCACCTGTATAGAATGGATGGCAGCTTGAGCAAAGCTCAGTCATTATCTCTTCTAAAGTTGAGCCTGTTTCGAATGTATTACCGCATGAGCAGGTAACTTTTACATTGTGACTATATTTTGGATGGATATCTTTCTTCATAACTTTGTGATTATATCAGGGGTTTTGTATGTTGTCTAGGAAGTTGGGGTGGGAGAGAGGTTGTTTTAAAACTTGTGGGGTTTCCACGCCAACTTGTGACTTAATCGTAAATATAGGGCTCTATTGAGTCGCTGGGTGGTGCATTGTCGAAATACCTTATATATGTGAATACCACGGCGAAAACTAGGACAATCAATGCAAGGATTACTAGCACTATCAGTCCGATAGCCTCAAACAAGTTGAGACCCTGTATAAATTCTAGCACGATTCTCTCCTCTCTAACCTCTCTCCCACATACTTCTATCGAAGTAGTGATAGCATTATATCACCTGTGGTGTTTTGATAGGAGAAATGGGAGGGTGGAGGCCTGTTTGTTAGTCAAAAGACTTTATTAGTGATTTTACTATCTCCCATGTAACTTCTGCGGCGCCAATTGCGAATTTAATCAGCATTTTGAATGCAATTAAAATGGCAAATAGCATACCGATTCCTAAGGCAAACCCTAGGTACAGTAGTGACAGGGCGTTCTCTTTATACGTGTATAGCTTTGAGTGAGAATCTCCGACCAATTTCTCATTCATTCTGAACCTCCGTATTTAACAGGCCTCCAATTTCTCTAACGAGAAACATTGGTATTATAGCAAATGTTGGGTGTTTTTGAAAGATGGTACCTTGGAGAGGTTTGGAAAGGTTCTGAGCCTATTCTTCCATCTTGTTTGTGGGACTCTGGTTATTTAAATGTTATCGCAACGGCTACTAAGCAAGTAGCGATTGAGATTAGAAGTGCCGCTATCGCGACCCAGAATGTTATGAGGGCACGTAGCTCTACTCCCTGACCATCAGGCTTTTTAGGCATGTATTCCTCCTTATTTTGCTACAGCTTCCTCTCCAAGGTTTTATAGGGCAGAGTTGTATTATACCTTAGTTCTCAATATTGACATATACCCGCCTAGGTATATATACTTACATAAAGATATTAAATATTTTCTTAGTTACATGGCGAAAAAAGGCCCATCTACAATACAAGACAGACTGCATAGGATTGAAGGGCAGGTCAGAGGTATTGAAAAACTTATTGATAGCGGGGTTGAAGTAGAGAAAATTACAATTCAGATTCAAGCAGTTATTTCTTCTTTAGAAAGTGTAAAATTGGAGCTAATTAAGCAGAAAATGAGGGATAATCTTACTGCACAAGTGGATTCTCTTGTTTCGCTACTAAAATAATTAGCTTCCAACATATTAAGAGTGCTACTTTTCGCACTGGGCGCATACATTATTACTGCCCCTGTATGGCCCAGTGCAATCCAGAGAATAGATTCTTCAAGCAGAAAAAGTAAATATTTTGTCCATCTTGAGAAAAATTCTGCTGAAAACCAGCTTTTAATTCCTTCTATAAAGGTTGGTAGTAAGATTGGGGATAGTGATAGTGATAATCTTTGGTTTACTAAGCCTCCTGATTTTGAGGGTAATGTTGTGATTGCAGGCCACCGATTTAGGTATTCGAATCCCTTATCATCTCC
>CAZCMQ010000039.1:0-6239 GCA_964500025.1 uncultured Candidatus Saccharibacteria bacterium
TATAGTCTACCATAACATAAAATTCCCTTAATGCCGGCTTAGGGTAGTTCAGAAACAAAGGCTTTTGCCAAGAAACTTTTGTTTGGTCACCCTGGGAGGGGTGAGTGTTGAACGCTCCTGCAAAGGAGAAGGCCGCTAACCTATACGCATAGACATAAGTTCGCAGTAACCCTAAGCCGGCAGGCGGCGGTACAATTAAATGTAAGTTAATCGCGAGATTTTCTTCATAACGTACACCTGGGAGGGATTGCTAATTGCACCTATATGGATGCAAAACAACAAATAGCAATCCCTCCCACAGAACCACCCACAAAACAAGAATGACAATACTGATACGAGATAAATAGAACTCATAAAGTAGCTTTTGCCTTCTTTTTCCTTTTTTGCTAGAATCCGTTTGTGTACCCTAGGTAGGTGTACGCTCTTTGCAAGTCCGAAATTCCAGTTATTTCCGGTCATCTCGGGCCTCCTTTGAGGAGTAAGTCTGAGCGAAAGATGAGCGGGAGAAATTGGAAGGTTCTGAGGAGGACCACTGGACTACAAAGAGACCTGCCTAGGCGTACACGCCCTTTTTACACCACATGTCTTTGGACAGGATGTAAAATAAGAGAGAGGAGGCGAAAGCGCTGAACCACCCACAAGTAGCGTAATCGCATTAATACTCCTCTCTCTTCCCTTTTTTTAGTAAGCCTCACAAACTACTCTTAATTAATTGACCAGCGTACTCGCCCATAGTATAATTCTGATGTGTGCTATGAGAGAGCGCTAGGACCTCGAAGTCGTTTCGAAACGCTTGGCAGCAACCCAAGCAAATTCTCCTCTCATGGATTAAGAACACAAGAGGGAGTTCTCTCATAGCACATGATTTTTACATCAAAAAATGTTTTGCAACATGATGTAAGAAAACAAGAGGGGGACGTGATAAGCGGTTAAAATTATCAAATCACCAACACACCCATCACTCCCCCTCCTCAATTTTCCCCAGAGAATATTCGACTAAATATGGTAACATTGGCATACATGAAAAACCTTCTAGAAAATGTTAAAGACAAACTAATAAACGTACACCCCCTACTTGTTATAGTTCCACTCTCCCTCCTATTACTACTAAACATATCCAAACAATATCTATGGACTGATGAGGTATTCTCATACACAGCAGCCCAAATGATTGTTGAAAAAGGAGAGCCTCTATACGATGCAGGGCTAAAATATCTAAGAGCACCAATCTATCATCAAACCTTAGCACTATCTTTCAAAATATTCTCAGAAACCATCCTGACAAGCAGAGCAATTAACGTACTTTTCTCATTCGTAACATCGGCATTCCTGTACAAGATACTTAAGGACAGAAATAAAAATGCAGGGATACTAGCAGCAGCAATTTTCCTAACCACAAACTTCACATTAGCAGTTGTTAGAGAAACTAGAATGTATGCAATGACAGCAATGTTTCTCACTTCAAGCATCTATTTTCTCTATAACAGTGTAAAGGCTCTAGATCTTAGAAAGACAATCATTGCGAACATTAACCGAGCAACAGTACTGAACACTCTCGCAGGGGCATTACTATTATATCTTACATACAACACTCACCCATCAACTGGAGCAGTAGGAGTAGGTATTCTAATATTTTTAACCATATGGGCAGTACAACAAAAAAGTATGCTGCTGTTTCAAATGCTAGCTCTTACAACCCTCTTTTTCTTAGCAGCAATATACTTTCAATACTCAACCCTTAATCCATCAGAGCTTTTTGAAAGGATAAATCCGGATTGGGCAAATGAAAACTTCAGTAGAATATATTATTCAATCCTTATATTTAGAAACCTTCCAATCTTTATCGCTGCAGTTCCTTTAATCATCTACTCAGTCTTAGTGAAGAAAAACCTACTCACACTATTCTCCTCGTCACTTGCATTTGGATATCTAGCGGTTATGTCTAACCAACCAGCACAACAAGAACGTTACATTTTTGTAATAATTCCATTACTCATCATTGCAGCAGTTGAAACAATAACATCAATCAATTGGAAAAAGATTCTCTCACCAGTCATGTTTAAAACATTAGCCGCTCTGCTGTCATTTACACTACTTTTTCATGTATTCCTTTACATAAAAGAGCAGAGAGAGATAACTAGCTATACGCCAACATCCATTTCAATTCACAAAAAATTTGAATTTGAAAAGGCAATGGAAGTTCTGGATCAATACAACCCTGACACTGAAATAATTGCAGACTACCACAGTGCATTCACTCTACACTTTTACGGGTACAATGTTAAAAAGATCTTAGTACCCTTAAATCATCCAGATTTAAAGAGAGGGGACACAGACATATATTTTAATATTCCTTTTGTAACTTACGGGCAGGAGTTAGAAAAAGAAATTGCCGATTCACAAAAAGATGTTCTTGTCATTAGGGACATTACAGATTTGGAATCGCTAAACAAAAAGGATCTTCAAAAACTCCCTCAGTTATCTGAGCCTGTCATTTACGAGGAGCTTTAATCCTGCCAAAGTTTTGTAGTAGGCAACAGTACTTGATCTGCCAAACCTGGAGGAGTACAGATCTGCCATTTCAACAGCACGTGCATACTCATACGTTTTGTACGAAAGAACAACTGCGCGTTGCAAAATCTCCTTTGAACAAAGATCAGGAAGGTATTTCTTATACGTACTCTCACTAGACATATTCTTCTCCTTTACAATACCCTTGAAGACATCTTGAACAATTAAGGTATGAATCATTGTCTTGAATACGTCACGGTGTGAGTGTGATTTACTTAACACTCTATACTTTAATAACGGGGATGGGATGTTAGAAAGAAACAATCCTTGCTTGAGCATCTGAAGGAATAGATCATAATCTTCACAAGGAAATATGTCTCGGTATTTTACCTCCAATCCATTTCTAAACATCACAGTTGGATTGTATATCTGATTGTAATCAACAAGCCTTCTCATCATTCTTTTTGAATTAGTATCGGGAGTAAAACTGCTTAACACATTTCCCTGCTCATCAATATTTAGTGCACCACCTCCAACAAGAGCCACCTTAGGGTTTTCATTTAGAAACTTCACCTGCTTTTCCAACCTGTCAGGCATGGAAACATCATCTGCATCCATTCTTGCAATGTATTCTCCCTGAGCCAGGCTTAAAGCTTCATTAAGGTTTCGTATCAAACCCTTTGCTCCCATATTCTCAGCTTTAATTACAGGAACAATCCTTTCATCTTTTTTAGCAAATTCTTCGATAATGTCGGTTGTACCGTCTATCGACCCGTCATCAATAACGATGAATTCAAAATCATTAAATGTTTGTGAAAGAATGGACTCAATCGCCTCGTGAATAAATTCACTGGCGTTGTATGCAGACATAATCACTGAAACCTTTATATTTTTCTTCCCGCTTTTTTTAGCCATTAGTTTTGAGAGACAATATTTTTAAGTGTTCTGTAAAAGAATACGTTAAGAAGGATCAAGCCTAGTGTGTGTACCCCAACTAATGCATAGATACTTTCTACAATCATTCCTCTGCTTACAAAAAAGTATGCAAGACCAGCGCCAATTGCACCGACAACAAGATTTAAATATGTCATTATACGGGCATGGCCTGTTGCGACAATAATGCCACTGTTGATGGGGGCACTAAATGCCATTTGAGCATATAAAAGAATAAATGGAGGCATTAAGGTGAAAAGAAATGGATCAAAGTAGTCTCTTGCCAGAACATACACAAAGAGTGGTACTAGAAATATGGAACCTACTGCAAAAAGAATTCCTGCTGCAAACATTCTTTTTAAATACGATTTGTATCCTTCCATTACCTTGCTAAACTCTCCTCTTGCATAGTCTCTTGTGAACACTGGAGCAAGGACAAGTCCTAAAATTGTAAATGGCATTAGAGGTGCAATGAACGCCTTATTGACTAGCTCGTAATATGCAAGTTCACGGAAGTATTCAAATCTTCCTATCAAAATTACATTAATATTTGAGAAGAGGTAATAACCAAGTGTTGCAAGACTGAATGTAATAGAGTACCCAACAACCTCTTTTAAAATCCCCCCATTAAACTTATTTTCATTGCCATTTAATGAGCCAATAAGTAGCGATGTTGCCAGGAGAAAGTAAAGAGCGTTTTGTGAAAAGGCGAGACCCAACAGCCCATGCCTCTGTACCAATATGATAGTTAATACAATACTTACTGTAACCGCACCCATTGTAATTACGGAAAGCTTTTTGAAGAAACCCTTGCCTCGATAAATACCATCCAGGACTGAAGCGATTGGTGCAAAATATATAATTGGGAGGAAGTATACAAAGTTTTTAAACTGCTCACTTAAAACCTTTGGACCAAAATACAATGTCAGAGAAACGATAATAGTTGCACACAAAAGAACCAGCATTAAAGCATTGAATTGGATCTCTTTTAATTTCTTTTCATCAGTTTGAGAATACTGAGCAACATATTTTGATGTTGCAGTTGAAATACCTATATCAACAAAAAGGACGAGAATAACTACGATTCCCATGAAGTAGTTGTACATTCCCATTGTTTCTTTAGAGAGTATCCATGTACCAATAAGAAAGACCAGAAAACTTCCGCCCTGCTTGGCTGCTGTTTGAAGTGCCCCCCAAAAGAAGTCTTTACTTAATTGCTTTTTTGGCAGGTCTCTAGCTTTTGATATTACTGTATTAAGGAGAGACATCATCTCCTCTCTTTATACCACCTTAACGGGCTTTTAGGAACAGATATTGCTTAAAGACCAGTGACAATTGGATAACACAACACTTGTCTTATCATCACATAAAGGTTATAATGGATTGTGGTAGTGGGCGATAGCCCTTCTTCAGCTAAGATATATCTAAGCCGAGACCTACCACAACAAAGGACGCCTATTTATGGCGTTTTTTGTTTTTTCTAGGAGGCTTACTTCTCTTGTCATCAGGCATTACACTACGAAACACCCACTGACCCTGACCGAATCTCTTTACAACAACCCGAATAAATTTCCCTTTTTCAACCTCATGTACAAGGGTATGTTGGATTACAGTTATATCCCTATCACCAAGCCTATCACTCACAACAACATCAAATGTTCTAGTTGTTTTAATACCAACCGCAGAGCCAATTACGGTAGTTACATACTGCAGATTCATTAGTTTCAACCATTGCTCACTAGCTCTTCTAGGAGATCTGTTTGTTTCATAAATAAGATGATTAAACCCTTCTGAAGTAAAATAGACAGGGCTGTTAAGAACAGGACAAAAAACTGAGACCAGACTTTTATAATACCGCCTCTGCTTTTCTTTTAGTTTTTCTAGTTTTGTTCTTGATGCCATAGCACCAATTATACAGAAACAATATTACACAGTTATAACATCCCGAAAACCCCTATCTTGTAAAGCAAATCTCCCAATCTATCCATCTAATCAACTTGAGATTGCTCTCTAAATATGTGAAAATATCATAGTGAAAAGCAAAACAATATGAATAAACCTAAACTATCAATCATAATTCCTGTCCTCAACGAAGAAGGAAGTATTGAGCTACAAAATCAAAAGATTAAGGACCAAATCGGCGGGAAGATTGATTACGAAGTTATTTGGATAGATGACGGATCAACAGACTCTACAGCCAAAATCATCTCAGAGATTGCAAAAAAAGACCCGAAAGTCCATGGGATCACTTTAATGCGTACAGTAGGACAAAGTGGTGCTTTAATGGCAGGTATTGATATGGCAAAAGGTGAATATATCGGACTCATGGATGGAGACAATCAGAACGATCCAAAAGAGTTCATTGAAATGTTTAAAACCCTTGAGAAAAATGAATTAGACGCCGTTGTAGGTTGGAGACAGAATAGGTGGCAAGGAAATGTTGTAAGAAGGTTGCCTTCTCTAATTGCAAATTGGTTGATAAAGGTGTCCTTGCAAGGAACGGATATTCATGACACAGGCTGTCCTGTGAAATTAATCAGAGCAGACCTTCTTAAAGAGATAAGATTGTATGGAGAACTTCACAGATTCCTTTCATATATTCTTCACATGAATGGTGCAAGACTTGGAGAGATTCCAATAACTCACAGGGAAAGGAAGACGGGTGTAAGTAAGTACGGAATCGGTAGGACAATGACAGTCCTCTTTGATATTTTGAATGTACGATTCCTTTTGATGCGCAAAAAGACCCCTATCCAAATCTTTGGACCAATTGGTCTCGTTCTCTATCTAATGAG
>CAZCMQ010000040.1:0-6205 GCA_964500025.1 uncultured Candidatus Saccharibacteria bacterium
ATTCCTAGAATGAAGCTGTATTCAAGGGCTTTAAACTTCTCAATGCCAATAAGCATTCCTGTAACTGTTGTTGCGCCCGACCTGGATGTCCCTGGAATTAATGCAAGAGCCTGTCCAAAACCAATAATTAAAGCTTGCCACCATTTAATATCTTCTACTTTAATAATTTTTTGTTTACTAGGAAGTTTTATATTTTCTACTAAGATCATTATCAAACCTACAACCATAAGCATTGTTATTATTACTCCAGTTGTTCTAAAACTTTCTTCAATAAGGCCTTTGAGTAATACTCCAGCTAAAGCTGCTGGTATGGTTGCAATTATTAAGTTTAGCACTGTTCTTAAATCTCTTTTTTGCACAATTTTAAGAAAGAATTCTTTATAAGATAGAAGGATTGCGACTGTTGTTCCTAAGTGAAGGGAGGTTAAGAAAAAAGTTGAGATCTCTTCTTTAAATATTAGGTTGGAAAGAAGAAGGAGATGACCAGAGCTTGATACAGGGAGTAACTCCGTAATTCCTTGAACTATTCCTAGAAGGGCTGTTTGAATATATTCCATAGCTTGGTAAATATTAACATGACCAAGGCTAGTATGAAAGAATAGATTCTTAGAGATTTTTGAATATGATACAATCCAGTTATGAAAAAGCTTGTTCTAGGTTTATTAATATTTTTGTTTTCTTCTTCACAGGTTTTAGCTGGGGAATTTTCTTTGCGCCCTGGCAGTGGACAGATTAGAGAGGGTACGAAATTTAGTGTTGATATAATGATTGATTCTGAAGAAGATGAGATTATTTTGGCTAGGACAGTATTAACATATGATCCTCAGCTGGTTAAGGTGATTAAAGCAGAGAGGAATGACTCTCTTTTCTGTACATTTCCTGGTGATGATCAGAGTGTAGATAATACTAATGGTGTTTTAATGCTTACTGGCTTCTGTCAGTCTGGCGTGGGTACTCCGTACAAAACAGCAGGTGATAGTGATGTGTTTGCAAGGATTGAATTTGAGGCTTTAAAACAAGGAAATTTAGTTTTGGAATGGGAATACTCAGGTAGTGATGAACCATTTAAAAGTGTGATGATGAAAGATGGCAGTCCAACCTTGAATATTTTAACCTCAGCGCCTGCGAATGGTTCTTATACAATTGTAGATCGTATAACTAATCCGTCACCATCAATACCAGAGACTGGTTACACAGTAAGCATATGGATGATTGTAGGTGGTGTTGTGCTTGTTTTACTAGGCTTTATATACACAAGGTATTTCAAACAGAACCCAGAGGAGAGAATGAAGGGTAAAACAGTTGTTGTTTATGAATAAGGAGTTTTCAAGTTTGAAGGTAGCGATTGTACATGATTTCATGTGGAAGGTTCGTGGCGGAGAAAGATGTGTGGAAGGTTTATGTGAAATTTTTCCTCAGGCTGATGTGTATATGCTTTTTGGTGATGTAAGCTCATCCAAGGTTATTAGTAAGCATAAGATTAAGTTTTCGTTTCTTCAAAAACTGCCTTTGTTGAAAAAATATTATCGCTACAGTTATTTCTTGTGGCCAATAATGATTGAGAGCTTTGATTTGAGTAGGTACGATTTGATTATTTCGACTTCCTCAGTATCAGCCAAAGGGATTGTTCCTGGCATGAACAGTTATCACATCTCCTATATTTTTACACCAATGCGGTATGCGTGGGATATGGGTTTGGATTATTTTAATGAAGAAAATTTTTCATTGTGGAAGAGGCTTGTGATTCCAGTATTTCTGAATTATTTAAGGATTTGGGATGTAAGTACTGTTGAGCGCGCAGACGCTATCGTCCCTATTTCAGAGTTTGTTTCAAAAAGAATCTGGAAATACTATCGAGTTAAACCAGAAAAGGTGATATATCCACCAGTCGATATTAAAAAGGCTAAGATTTCTAAATCTAAAGAAGATTATTTCATTGCAATTTCACCTTTCGAGCCCAACAAAGGAGGTCGGTTAATGGTTGAGGCGGCAATAAAAGGTGGTTTTAACCTTAAGTTGCTTGGAAATGGCTCAATGAAGAATGAATTGCTGAGGAAGGCTAGGAAGTATAAAAATATTGAATTTTTTGATTGGGTTTCAGAGGATGAAAAATGGGATTTATTATCAAAGTCGAAAGGATATCTGTTTTGTGGAGTAGAGGATTTTGGAATTGTTGCGCTTGAGGCGATGGCTTGTGGAGTTCCGGTTGTTGCCTATAAGGCAGGAGGAGCGATTGAAACTGTGATTGACGGAAAAACTGGGGTCTTCTTTACTGATTACACAGTGGATTCTTTGCTAAAGGCTGTTAGTAAGGTTAGGTCCATGAAGTTTAAATCTAAGGATCTTGTAGGTCACGCTAAGAAATTTTCAAAAGAGAGATATTTGAAAGAGTTTAAGGATTTAGTAAAAGAGAAAATGGAGCTTTCTTGATAGTCTATTGCCTTTTTGATATCATTTGTTACACCAGAAATGCCTAGATAGCTCAGCTGGTAGAGCACTTGTCTGAAGAACAAGGGGTCCCCAGTTCGATCCTGGGTCTAGGCACCATGCGGAAGTAGTTCAGTTGGCTAGAACGACACATTGCCAATGTGTAGGTCGCGGGTTCGAACCCCGTCTTCCGCTCCACTTAAAGTTATCATCTCGTACGATGGCTAACGACAATAAAAGTTTCAGTGCATTGTTAACAAATGGTCTCCAATCAGGATATGGAAGCAGTAGTAAATTAACCAAGATTAATCGAGAGGGTTTTGAGGGTAAGCAGAGTCTTTTAGAAGGTGATGGTGGTAAATATGTCGATCAATGGTTTGCGGATACTTTAGGAGGCGGGCAGGAATTAGTTGAAGTAGACGGCCATAAATTTACAAGACTTTATGGAGGAGGAACCCCTAATGCTGAAATATTGGAGAGCCTAAGTATCTCGGCTGAACAAGTTTCTGCTTATTTAAAAGGTGTAATTATGGAGGCTGGTTCCAGAACAAGGTTGTTTGAGGAATACTTTGTTGATAATGGAGATGGTTGGGTATATTCCTACAATATCATTAAGACAGACGAGAGTATTCCAGTAATTCTTGCCTCCGAAGAGATTTTTTATAAGGGCACAAGGGTTCATTGGCACCTGTTTATACTTTCCCCTATCAAATAAGAAGTATGTTTTGAAATTAATATTTGGTGCGGGCTATCCATAGATAACTTATAATGCTATTATCACAACTATGTTGTCACATGAATTACTAGGGATTCTGTCCGTTGTTGCCGTAATGATAGGAAATCTATTCTATATAGTAGGAATTTTTCAGGATAAAGTTAAACCTCACCCATTTAGCTGGTTTATATGGTCGATATTATCCGCGGTTGCTTTTGCAGCTCAATTTTCAGAAGGCAGTGGAGCAGGAGCATGGGCAATCGGCGTTTCTGCATTATCGTGTATAGTCTTCGCTGCTCTGGGGCTTAGGGCTTCATCAAGAGTTTATATTGAAAAGGCAGATTGGTTCTTTTTGGTTAGTGCTTTGGCAACAATCCCTGTTTGGTACCTTACGGGAAATCCTCTGTGGTCGGTGATAATGATTTCTTTTATTGACGCTATGGCTTTTATCCCAACTTTTCGCAAGGCGTATTTCAATCCTGAAACAGAAAGCGTATATATATGCTTTTTCGCTACTAGGTATGAGTTTTAGTGTACTTGCACTCGATAACTTTACTTTGACAACATCTTTATATCCTTTATACATAGTAGCTGCTAATGGTGCATTTGTTCTTATGTACCTATGGAGAAAAGGCGTCATTAAAGAGAACCTTTCCTCTTAAAGAAAGAATCACTTAGAGTTAGATTTCATTTCCTGCTAACATAGTGCTATGCGAGAGCAAGGCAATCCAAACAAACTAAAACTTTTCTTAAGAAGAATTTCACGGTACAAAAGAGTTATTATCATACTCTCGCTTCTTTTTCTTATATTCTTACTCTCCAGATCGGACTTAATATCAAAAAGCAGTAAAATCTTCCCGATAAAGGAGGCGAAGATAGAAAACATGCATGGTGAGAACCCTAAATATATTACACAAGAGGATCTAAGCGAAAGTATAAAGTATGCCAAAGAGAATAACTACTTAAGCCTTAATACCAGTTTTCTTGCAAGCAAGGTTAAAGAAGAATCTCCATTTGTCAAAGAATTGATCATCACAAAATCGTTACCTGGAAGTGTTACAGTAAGTATTCTTGAGAGAGAGCCTGCAATTGGTCTACAGATTGGTTCATATGGGTGTGTTGTGATTGATAAGGTTGGCTATGTTCTAGAAAAAAACGAAAAAATTTCAGAAGCAGAAGAAGAGACTGTTGATTGCATAGAACAGTTCTCAAAATATCAAATCCCAAGACTTTCCATTGAAGATACAAAGACATCATTTACTGTAAATGAACAATCAGCCTTCTACATTATTGAAGACCTTCATAAGATTTTACTCACGACTTCCCACTACAATTTAGATATCACAGAAATGAATCTAAAAGATAATGTACTCACTGCCAAAACTTCATCTGAAAAGGAATTGGTTTTTTCTATGAACCAACCCATTGAAGAACAGTTAAAGAGGTTCATATCTGTTATAGGACAGATCTCTCAAGACGTTATTGAATTCACACACATTGACCTTCGTTATAAAAGGCCAGTAGTAAGGCAAAAATAATGAGCAAATTGACACAGATATTCACTAACCGCTATAGTCAAACAACTACTTGCGAAAGTATCCTATTTCTAATATATTGATACCAGGAAAGATACATTAGCTCCGATTAAAATATTATACTGCCTTTAAAGATTATGGCTAGAAAAATTGTAACAGCTGTAGATGTCGGAACAAGTAAGATAACTACTGTAATCTCAGCAGTAGACGACTCTCAGCAACCAACAGTTATTGGTGTCTGCTCTCACCCAAGCAAAGGAATTAAGAAGGGTGTTGTTGTAAATATTGATGACGCAACTAACTCTATTTCAGAAAGTGTAACTGCTGCGGAAAGAATGGCTGGCGTGACTGTTTCAGAAGTTTATGTTTCCATCAACGGTGAACAGGTAACTAGTTTAAACAATAAAGGTGTTGTTGCAGTTTCTGGATCTGAAATTACCCTTGAAGATACATATCGAGCAATTGAAAATGCTAGAACTCTTTCTCTCCCTGAAAATCTTAACCCAATTCATATAATCCCAAGAGAATTTGTAGTTGATAATCAAGGCGGGATTAAATACCCAATTGGGATGACAGGAAGCAGACTTGAAGTAGAGACCCACATTATTACCGCACCGAATTCATATTGGAGAAATATTAGAAAATGTGTAGAAGAAAACGGTTTGACTCTATACGATGTCGTGTTTGCAGGATGGGCTTCATCTCTTGCAGTCCTAACTGACACAGAGAAAGAGCTTGGTGTTTCACTTATCGATATTGGATCTGGTACTGCAGATGTAACAATCTTCCAGGAAGGTGCAATTGTATATAGCGGCTGTATTCCACTTGGGGGAATGAACATAACAAGCGATTTGGCTATTGGACTTCAAGTAACACTAGAAGAAGCTGAAAAGATTAAGATAAATATTGAGAATCTGTTAAACGATAAGATTACTGCTTCAGAGGATGATGACAAAACTCCTGCACTTTTAAGAAAGGTTGAGGAAACAAAAGAGAAGAAAGAGGAGAAGAAAGAAGATATGGTTGATGTCAGCGCACTTGGAGTTAAAAGTCAGAAAGAAGTGTCTAAAGCTTTCTTAACACAGATTGTAGAAGCAAGATTAGAAGAGATTTTTGAAATGGTAAGAAGTTCTGTATCAAAATCAGGCTATAACATTGCAATGCCTGCGGGTGTTGTTATCACCGGTGGTTCAGCACTTCTTAAGGATTGTTCAAAGGTTGGTCAGTCTGTATTTGGAGTTACATGTAGAATCGGTTACCCGTCAGGACTTTCAGGAATGATTGAAGAAATTTCAGACCCAGCATATGCTACTGTACAAGGCCTCATTAAGCATGCTCTTGAGGATGACTCAGAGGGTGGTTCTTCTGCAGCAAGTGGTGTAGGAGGCTCACTTAGTGGTATATTAGAGAAAATTACAAGCTGGGTAAAGTCTTTACTGCCATAATAACTTAATTAGTCGGATAGATGTTAGTAACAACAAATGTAGACCCAATAGCAAAAATTAAAGTAGTTGGAGTTGGTGGTGGT
>CAZCMQ010000041.1:0-5702 GCA_964500025.1 uncultured Candidatus Saccharibacteria bacterium
CTCATAATCTGACTCACTTACCTCCCCAATCTTTGTAGAGAGCCTTTTAGAAGTAAACACCCTTATTTGTCATATCAAGGCTGAAATTTCTACCTCTGCACCACCACCTTCACATAAATCACCTTACTTCCTACATTCACCACCTTCAAAATGTTCTCATCCTTAGATTCGTAGTAATACTCGCTACCTAATCCCTTCACAGTAAAGTTGGAACCATCAGAATTATCAGACTTAACAATATCAACATTAGAAGGCGTTGCACCAAATCCGTGCTTAATCTCAACACTCTTTCCAGCCTCCACCTTCACCCAACCACTTCTGTAAACACCCTTTCCACCAACTTGACCTTTTGAGTCAACACTAAACACTGTCTCATCATTACTGTTCTTAATCGCAAACAAGGATGAACCATTACTATCACCCAATTCAATAATGAAGCTGCCATCACTACCCTTAGCCCTACCTGCAAGAATTAGATCACCAGCAACACTCATATTTCCACTACCATCAACAACCAAGTTCCCATCTGCAATATTTAACATTCCACCTGAAAGGATACTAAAGGCTCCCCGTGTTGCAGTGAAGCTGTTTGCAAACACATCTTCAACTGTAACAAGCCTTCCGTTTTCCAAGTTCCATGAACTACTTCCAAACCGACCACTTTCATAATCAGACATTAACTTTGCCAATCCGTTTGTCATCCATGTTGGCTGGCTATATGTAGTATTTACATACGCCATGATCTTTCCGACTATCAATGTCTCTTCCTCTCCTATTGAATACTTTGCCAGCATTTCACGAGTTTCTTTTGGAAGACTCAACACAGGTAGTGAGTAACACGGCTTCTTCTCGTTATTCCCCTTGTCCTCTGGCCATTTAATCTTTTCAATACTTTCAACTCTTGGACATACACTTCCCGGAGTCCATTCAAGTGTTGACTCCAGAGCCCTTCCTACAATATATCCAGGTTTGTCACTTGCAATACCAAATCCATCAATTGGTGAGCCGGTTATCGCTTGTCCTTTCAAAATGGATCTTGCTGCAGTTATAACTTTAACTGGCACTCTACCAACCAAACCTACCGCTCTGTAATTTTCCTCATTATTATCATTCATAATCAAACCAGGTGCAGTAGAGATTACTCCCATCAATGACCCAAGATTATCAAGTGTAGTCTTTTCAATCTCAGAGACTCCATCCTCGCTGAAGCTCACCAAGTCCCCTGCTTCAATACTAAAGTCGGTTACTTTATATTTTTCAGCTAGGTCAGCGTTTTGCAAGCTAGTATTGTTTGCATATATTGTTCCAGGTGTTGCACCCGCACAATCCGCAGCATCTGCTTTGACACATAATGCGCCAACAACCTTCAATTCTACATCTGGTGTTGAATCGCCGATTCCTACTTTTCCTGTAGCACGGTATACATTCCCTCCTGTTTCAGTCCATACGCTATCACTCCCGGACGCTCCACCTGATGAGGCAACAGTTAGCTTCAACTCTTTCTCTTCTCCTGAGTAGTTGTACACTCTTGCAGTATCCGCGTCAGTCAATTCAATCTTGTATCCACTACTGTATGAAAGTTTTACATTGTACAAGGTAGGTCTGAATGCAGGGTTTGTTGTTGTCATGATGGCTCTGTACTGTATGTAGTTGTTAGGGGTTGAGGCTATGTTTGTTCCTGCAGAGTTTTTCATGTATCTGTCTGCTGTTATGTTGTCTATGTATATAGTGTTTGTTGAACCGCTTAGGTTGGTTACTCTAACTTCAGAAATTGCATCTCTTGCCCAGAGAGGTATGAAGGAGATGTCCCAATATACTTTTTGCCATGTGTCCGCATCTGATATTGAAACGTCTTGTTCATATTCACTTGCATCATTTTCACCAATTCCAATTTTTATTGTATTTCCCTTCTGTGATGCTCTAACCCAGAGTGCGATGTAATCGTAGTTTTTAAGGTTGACTGGGGAGATGGAAGCCTGTGCATATTGACCTTGTACTGTCGTAGATATCTTTGTAATGTTCTCAATGTCTAATTCATCCTCGTCTTCAAATTCATCTACATTTCTTATTATATCTCCTTCGGATATTGTTGGAAGCGGTAGGTCGGCGGTGGCGTAGTAAATGCGCTGGGTGCTGGACTCTTGCCCTGTGTACCACATTTTATACGAGTTTCCATCTCTAATCACTGTTGGGAAAAAGGCATGTGTAGTATCTCCACCACTAGTTCCAAGAGGGATTCTTCCATTTGTTCCTGTTGTATTTGAGTTGCTTGGAACAGTGTTGTCATATTTAGTCCAGGTCAAACCATCTGATGATGTTGCATACAAGATTCTAGCGTTAGTAGAATTGTACCCGCTGTACCACATCTTATATGTACTGCCATCCTTTATTACAGTTGGAGCATAAGCATATGTAGTATCCGCTCCGCTAGTTCCAAGAGGGATTCGCCCATTTGTTCCTGTTGTATTGGAAGCACTTGGTATGCTGTTGTCATACTTAGTCCAGGTTAATCCATCAGGTGAAGTCGCATAATAAATTCGATAATTAGTCCCATCAGATCCCATATACCACATCTTATATGTAGAACCATCCTTTATAACCGATGGGGCTCGTACATTTGCAGTATCCCCACCGCTAGTTCCTAGAGGGATTCTTCCATTTGTTCCTGTTGTATTGGAATTGCTTGGGACACTATTATCATACTTTGTCCAGGTCAAACCATCAGGAGAAGTTGCGTAATAAATACGCTCAGTACCATTATTTCCTGTGTACCACATTTTATATGTACTTCCATCCTTGATCACACTGAAATTAGATATATGGGTAGTATCCCCACCACTAGTTCCCAGTGGAATTCTTCCATTTGTTCCTGTTGTATTAGAGTTACTTGGAACCGTATTATCGTACTTTGTCCAGGTCAAACCGTCCGAAGAGGTCGCATAGTAACCTCTAAAACTACCATTGCTTCCTAAATACCACATTTTATATGTACTTCCATCTTTTATTACAGTTGGGCTAAAGACTGTCGAAGCATCCCCTCCACTAGTTCCCAGTGGAATCCTTCCATCTGTACCAGTCGTATTTGAAGCTGACGGTACAGCATTATTGTATTTGGTCCAGGTAGTATTCTCCCCTCCACCAGCTATCCAATCAGTATGATCATCGGCATCATGCAAAACTACCTTATTTGTTCCATCAACAGCAGGCTTCCAAGCCTCCCAGCTTCCATCTGTTGCATTACTTGAAGGTCCTGACCTTGTTTGGAATTGAATATTTCCATAGCTGTTGTTATCCACTAACCAGCTAAGCATGTTATATCCTGTTGCACCCATTGTTGGGATCTCATCTGAGGTGAAAATTGCGTAAGAGCTTGTTTCTACATTCGCAATGTTAGCTGCAGGAGAGGTTGAACCAGAAACTGAGATTGTGTAGTTGATTGCAATTCTACCGACACCACCCGTACCACCATTGTTTGGAACTAGAGAACCGCCATTACAAGAACTACCAGCACTTCCGGCACTTGCAGTAACAACAGAAGAGCCCAGATTTAGGTTGTTTCCAAGAATCTTTACTGAGCCACCTGCAGCACCACCACCTCCTCCTGTGTAATAAGAAGTAGAGCAAGCACCATTAGAACCAGACTGACCAGAGGAAGCAAGCGATCCAGAGATAGAAATAGAATTCCCCGCTATATATATTATTCCACCACCGTTTCCACCTGCGCCACCTAGCTGCGAGCTCGTATTATTTCCACCTCTCCCTCCGCCAGAGCCAAAGAACAACCTAAATAAATCCTCATCACCATAGGCACCACCTCCTCCACCTCCTCCTGCAGTATTCCCATCGCCTGAGCTATTTGTCCCACCAGATCCTCCTCGATTATTGTTAGCATAGTCCGCACCCCCAGTAGCACCGGAACCATACCCTCCGCCACCTCCTCCAGCATATACTCTTCCACCACCACCAGAACCGCCCTGAGCAGCTGAACCAGCTCCTTGAGTATTACCACCACCTCCTCCTCCACAAATACCATCTCCAGCAGAAGTATTATATGTACCACCACCTGCTGCCCCATTTAATGCAGCTCCTATTGCACCCTCCCCACCATTACCACAAAATGCTTCACCACCCTGCCCACCACCATAGTTGTACCCACCGTGTTGCGTTCCCCCTTTATATCCTCCTCCTGTTGCAGTGATTGTTGACCCAGAGGCAACAGAAACAGTGCCACTTGCTCTAAAGAACATTACACCTCCCTCCCCTCCTCCATTATTAACACTACCTGTTGGTTGAGTCCAAACATCAGGATAAAACTGTGCAGAATTCGTAACAGTAACATCCTTGTAGTTTGGAACCCTTTGAAGCATTACTGCCTGATTGCCATCTTCTAACCCAATGTTCGAGTCGTCCTCTGCATTATCTCCATAATACCTTGTCTTACTTTTGGTAAAGACAATCTTATTACCATTCACACTTTCAATATGCAAAGTTTCATAATTACCGACATTCCCAAAAGCTGAATATGTTCCTCGTAGGTTAATTAACAAAATCTCATCTCCCGCAGAAAGACAACCAGTTGATGGAGCAGACTCTAAAATCCCGTAATTACTTCCAAGTTGCGTAACAGAATAGTTAACAGCATCTCCACCATCAGCGCAGCTTCTCCCAGGACTTAAGCTTGTCGCATTTATAGAGGTATTACTTGAAACAGTAATCGAACCATCCGAGCCATCTCCAATACTAAAACTATTATCCATAGAGACATTGTCCCAACCAGATGTCGTCTTTTTACTCTTCTCTACATCTAGATTTTCTTCAAGAATGCCTAATCTTACAGAAGTATAGTAATTCACATCGTTTATATTTCTAACCCTATCCACATCAATATCTTTAGTACCAATAGAGTCTGTCAGGTTAATCTTTATATTTGAAAGAGTTGGACTTTCAAGCAGATCTGTAGTTGAAAGGATGAATCTGTACTGAATATACTTATCTGGTGTAGAAGTAATAGTTGAACCACTTGATGTAGAAAGGAAGCTCTCCGCTTTTATATTATCAAAGTGCACAACAGCACCATTTTGAGTACTTGTAATCCTCAACTTTGTTACTGCGTCTCTTGCAGACCCTCCAATATCTGAAATATCCCAATACACTTTCTGCCACTTGTTAATATTATCAACAGTAATTATTTCTTCTCGCTCATTTCCTGCAGATTCTCCAAATCCGATCTTTAACGAATTTCCTGAGATGGATGATCGAACCCAGGCTGAAAGGTACTGATAGCCCGAGATATCTGTTGAAGATATTGTTGCCTCTGCATAACCATTTGCAGAGGTTGCAGTACCTTTCGTTATATTCCCGTTAGTATCTTCATCCTCATCTTCAAAATAATCGACATTTCGGAAAACATCACCATCTGCAACAGTCATATTTGTACCAGACCAGTCAGTATGAGTGTTCGCATCATTAAGTGACAAGGAAGAACTTGAAGACTCCCATGCATCCCATGTTCCATCTGTTGAATTTGGAGTAGAACCAGTTCTTGTCTGCACCTGAATTTCTGTTCCTGTTGGTAGATTTTCCGACCATGAGATTGTGTTTAGGGAAGTTACACCTGGTGTATCAATTTCTTTTCCTACAAATACCCCATATGTGTTGTACTCTAAAACGTTAGAATCATATGAAGGTGTTGTTGTACCCGA
>CAZCMQ010000041.1:5712-6201 GCA_964500025.1 uncultured Candidatus Saccharibacteria bacterium
AGATGGCAATTCTTCCTGCACCACCTGTACCACCATTTCCTGTGGCGGCAGATCCATTATTGCAACCATTACCAGCTGCCCCTCCATTCGCAGTGACAATAGAGGATCCAAGGGTGATTGAATTGCCAATTATTTTTATAGACCCACCTGCTGCACCACCTCCACCCCCTGTATAGTAACCAGTAGTACAGGCACCGTTAGAGCCCTGAACACCTAGGGACGATATCGCACCTGTTACAGTCACTGTGTTTGCAGCTATATATGCTATTCCACCACCATTACCTCCAGCCCCACCTAACATTGAAGAAGTATAATTTCCACCTCTTCCACCCCCAGAACCAAAGAATAATCTATCTAAATTGGCATCACCATAGGTTCCTCCTCCTCCTCCTCCGTGCAGAGCAGAACTTCCAGAACTATTTACTCCACCAGAGCTGCCTCTATTCGTATTATTATAAGTGGCACCACCGGCTGCTGCAGCTCCATAAC
>CAZCMQ010000042.1:0-6189 GCA_964500025.1 uncultured Candidatus Saccharibacteria bacterium
AACAATTTGTATTTTTTACCCTTCTATTATGGATTACATGGCTTTCAATTCTCAAACTATTCCAACTTCCTGTTAATACAACTCTCCTCCTTCTTCAGTTCATGGTATTAACCCCAATCTCATACCTGCTTTCACAGTTGTCACAAAGAAAATTCTTAGTAACTTTAAGTATTGCAGGTTTAATTATATTAATTCATATTTTTGGTGTCGGGTACGTAAAGCCATTTACCCAAGATCTCGCACTACTGGTTGTACTCACATACCCAATTGATTGGTTTGTAGGAAAGTATATTAAAATGTCACTGGAGGTAATGAAATGAGCGAGAAACTAATTCTTTTAACAGAAAGGATAACGTTATATGAAGCAGGTTTAGCGTCTTTAATGTTTCTTTTAATTGCAGCTATTGGTTCAATTGTAATTTTACAATTAACCGATGATAGGAGACTGGCCGTAATATTCGTCCTTTCAAATTTAGTTTCTACAGCAATCTCTCTACTAATTCTTTTAATCACATATATCCTCCCAAACATTCTCCTTCACAATATGTACTACTTTGTTTTCATTGCACCTCTGGCTTTGAATGGAGCGAACATGTTGGGAACTTCATTTGAGTATGCAAGATTATTAAAAGAGAAGAGGTTTGATATCGATTTTGTTTCAAGGTTCTACTTCTCCACCTCATTACAGACTAGCGCGGTTTTAATCATCACAGCATTAACCTTAATCGCATTCATACCAAGAGAGATATCTTTCATTATTTCTCTTTCTCTGCTTGTAATCCTTCCCACATTGACGATAAACAATCTGCTGATTAGAAAGTATTTGAAGTAATGAATGAGAAGATAGTAGTAATTTCCGGAACAACAGCTTCTGGCAAGTCTGAGCTTGCTCTCTTACTAGCCAAAGAATTTAATGGCTATATCATCAATGCAGACTCAAGGCAGATTTATAAAGAGCTGAAAGTTGGGACTGCACAACCCAAACCAGGCAAAGTTTCAAATAAAGGCGTATGGGAAATTGGAGGTGTGAATCATCACCTTTTTGGATTCATATCAATTGAAGATGACTACAATATTCATAGATATCAGAAAGATGTTGAAGAAGTGTTGAGAGCTAATTCTGGAATTCCATTCTTAGTTGGAGGGACCGGTCTGTACATTGACTCAGTTGTTTACAACTACGATATAGATTCTTCCAGCAAGAGTGCGCCTAAAAATCATCTCTATCTTTACATTGATGTTACTAAAGAAAGTTTGGATCTCTTAATTCGTCAAAGAATTGAAAAAATGTTTGAGAGAGGTTTGATGGAAGAGCTTGAGTATCTATGGGAAAAGTATCCTGGATTTAATCTTAAGCCTTTAAAGTCGATTGGATATGCTGAATTCGTAGAGTACTTCAATGGAGATGCAGATTTAGAACAAGTGAAAGAGAGAATTTTTCTCCACACCCGCCAGTATGCGAAACGACAAAGAACCTGGTTTAAAAGGAATGAGAATGTGACAAGGGTAAAAAGTATAAAAGAGGCCAAAGAAGCAATTTCAAAATTCCTTTAATATCGCATATTCTTCTGAGTCGTTACACACATATGCTAACGATTGAGGGACAAAAGATATCTCAGGAATATTCAGCAGTTTATTTACAACGCGAACATCTTGTGTGAGATTTTTAAACTCTTCATCTGTCAGATCTTTATTTATTCTGCCTAAAGTCAAATGAGGAATGTATCTTCCTGGATCATTAATTCCTAAGTGTTCTCTTAATGAGAAAACTAAGTCTCTTAACTCATCCCCTCCATCAGAAACAGTTAGATATACCAATTCCTTGTACTGCCTTGAAATACCAAGCTGTGCTTTATCAAACTTTATCTCAAATCGAGGAGTCTGGAACTTACTTAGCTTCATTTCCAAACTTTTTCTTTTGAGAAAGGCAATATCTGAGCCCAAAAATATTGTTGCAACATGGAATCGTTCTGGTTTCACCCACCTCACATCAATTTTCTGGCCATCAAAAACTCTTCCTAGCTCTCCAACCACTTTGCGTATTTTAAAGTTCGCTTCTTGTGGAGGGAAGAATGCTAGGAAGTAGTTCATTTATTTATGCCTAAATCTTATCTACACCCATGTATGGTCTCAAGACTTCAGGGACTGTAATTGATCCATCTGCATTTTGATATGTTTCCATAATTGCGACAAGAAGTCTGCTCGTGGCAAGACCGGACGCATTAAGCATATGCAGGTATTCAGGTTTTCCATCCTTTTCAGGTTTAAACCTGACATTACCTCTTCGTGCTTGGTAATCAGTGACATTAGAGATCGAGCTTACTTCGTAGTACTCTCCGATGAATGGCAACCATACTTCAACATCGTATGTTTTAGCTGCTGGCGCTGAACAATCTCCTGCTGCCAATTTTGATGTTCTGTAGTGAAGGCCTAACTTTTCAACAAGTCTTTCTGCCTTCCCAACTAGTTCTTCATGAACAGCCTCTGACTGCTCAGGTGTTGTGTATGCAAACATCTCCACCTTATTAAACTGATGCATTCTCATTAGTCCTCGCTCTTTCGCTCTGTAACTTCCTGCTTCTCTTCTATAGCAAGGGGTATATGCAAACAGCTTTATGGGTAATTCCTTCTGTTCTAAAGTTTCATCACGATAGAGGTTTGCAAGTGCACTTTCTGCGGTTGGGAGAAGAAAGTTTCCGTCTTGCACCCAATACACATCTTCCTTAAACTTTGGGAGCTGACCCGCTGCAAAACCTGATTGCTCTGTCAGTAGGTGCGGTGGCATTATGAATTTGTATCCATCTTTAAGATGTTCGCTAATGAAGAAGTTTATTAATGCCCATTCAAGCTGAGCACCTTTGTTTGTATACATTGCAAAAGAAGAGCCGGCCATTTTCCCTGCTCTTTCCATATCAAGCATTCCAAGTGAAAGACCAAGATCCAGGTGGTCTTTAATTTCAAAATCAAAGTTTGGTTTTTCTCCATGCTCTTTTATTACTTCATTTGCTTCTTTTCCACCTGCTTGAACATCTTCTGCAGGAAGGTTTGGAAGTACTGCAAGCATATTTTCTAACTTTTCCTCTACCACTCTTAATTTCTCCTGTGCCTGCTTTACATCCTCAGACTTTTCTTTAAGGAGTGCGATGAGTTCTTTGAAATCTGCACTTCCTTTTTCTGTTGAGGACATTTTGTCGTTATACTGATTCTGTTCACTTCTTAGTTTTTCAAAGTCGGCAAGTAATAGTTTTTTCTCATTGTAAGTTTGTACAATCTCATCAAGATTTAGGTCTTTTTCATCCATTCTCTTGAGGAGTGCCTGCTTTACATTTTCTTTGTCTGCAACGATTTGTCGTATATCTATCATTAGATCAATAATATATTAGATTAGGTAAAATGGGAATATAGTTTTTGAAAAATACTTGATTAGCCTGGATATCCCAGACTTGATTCGTTTGATCCTGATGAAGCTTGTATGGCAGCTGGACTTGGTAGACAACTAATTGCTTCTTGAATGGAAAGTCGATCTTCATATACTTCTTTGGTTAGAATCACACCAGAAAGTCCGGCAATAAAGCTAACGCACACGAAAAGGCCTTCTTCAGTCTCTAAAGAGACTTCCCTATGTTCTTGGTTATCAGCATCTACAGGTACATACTCCGCAATTCTAATTTTTGAGGAAGTGTCCTTTGGAGTATAAATTACTAAATATTCATTAGGCGTATTATCTATTTCTCTAACAACAGTGGTAATTCCAACGGCTTGTGAAGTCTCCGGGCTCTTAATAAATCCTAACGAAACAATTTCAGCACCGATTACTTTGTCAAGTGATATCTGTACGTCTGGATATCCATCTATAACTTTTTTTGCCAAACCAATTCTCTCTGATAACAGGGAAAATTTATCCATAATCGACTCTGTAGATGCACCTTCACTCGAAAGCAACCTAGAAGCTAGGTGTTCACTAATACCCATAAGCACAAGTGAGTCAACGAATGTTTTCCTCATTCTTTCCGCCTGTATTGGTAGAGACATCTGTGAATATTAACAAAAAGTTATTTCTAAGCACAATAGCATCGTCTAGAGGATTATACTACAAAATACTGACAGAACAAAGAATCTACAATAAAGAAACGTACTATCTCAACCCCAACTCCCCCTTAATTTCCTTCATTGCATCAAGCACAAGCTGAATATGTTCATCAATATCAACACCCAATTCCTGCGTTCCTTGAAATATATGCTCCCTATGTACACCCTTTGCAAAAGCTTTGTCCTTAAACTTCTTTTTAATTGAACTAACTTCAAGATCTGAAATCTGGTTTGGACGAGGAAGTGCACAGGCAACAATGAAACCAGTAAGTTCATCTACAGCAAAGAGTGCCTTCGCCATATCTGTCTTCCTCGTCTCAGGATTATCCCTGTGTGCATGTCCGATAATTGCATCAATAATCTCTTCATCGGCTCCATTTTCTCGTAAGATCGCATAGCCCCACTCACTTGGATGCTGTTCACCCATTTTTTCATAATCAAAGTCATGAGCTAAACCAGCTACTCCCCACTTCTCCTCATCAGCTCCCAACTTTCTGGCATATGATCTCATTGCAGCCTCAACTGCCAACATATGTTTAACGAGATTTTGATTTGCTGTATACTCATTTACAAGCTTTAATGCGGTCTGCCTATCCATAATTTTAGATTATACATCATGAGCGAGAAGATCCAGAAGTTGAAGGAACTAATTGAGGGTTCAGAAAAGATTTTAGTCACAACACACAACGGACCAGATCCAGATGCATGGACTAGTCTTTCAATTGTAGTTATTGCCCTAAGAAAATATCTCTCAAAGGATGTTGATATTGTAGTCAAAGGAAATGAGAAAGAATCTGACTTAGTAAAAAGATATGAGGAGCTGAATAATATACTATTAAAATCACCTGAAGAAGAAATTGACCTGTCGAAATATGATTTAATCATCATGACAGATACATATTCAATCTCTAGGGCAGTTATGACATATTCCGGACTTAGAGAAGATACAAAGTTGGTTGCACTTGACCACCATGAAATGGAGGCAGACAAGATAGGAAGGCTAGCTCTGATCTTTAATGAACTTCGCTCTAGTGCTGCGGAAGAGGTTTATACAACATTTAAGGAACTTCTTGGGGATGAGTTTGCTTCCAATGAAGAAGTTGCCCTTTTAGCTCAAAAAGGAATCATTTCAGATACCGGCCAGTTCATGTACAAAAATGTCAGTGACAAAACATATGAATTAATGGCGGATTTGGTCAGGGTGAAAAGACTAGACGTTGAAAATTATATTTTAGAAGAAAGCAAGATTGATATTACTGCCATAAAAGCATTGCAGATATATCTTAGCAGTTATACAAAGATTGGAAATATGGCGTACATGGTGCTTAGAGCAGAAGAGATGAGGGAAAGAGAAATAACACATGAAGGGAGAGGTGATGCAAGACAGATGGTAACAAGCAACATCATTCTCAAGGTTAAGGGTGTTGACTGGGGTTTCGCTATACAGGAATCTTTAGAAAAAGATGGTGATTGGTCAATTTCCTTCAGGGCAGTTGATGGCACAAGAGAAGTTGTAAAAATTGCTGAAAAACTTGGTGGCGGTGGACATATGTATGCGGCTGGAGCAAGATTGTATGGGAAAACAAGAGACGAAGCAATTCAAATTATTTTGGATGCTGCTAAGGCTACTGAGTAATCATCCACCGGCACTGGTGTATTTACTAATTCCCCACTTCCAGATACGAGTGGAAACAAAAAGTGAGACTAGTGAGATACCAATACAAACAAGGATGAATTTCCAATTATAATCACCTAATAGAAATTTTGCAGGAATGTGTGAAATCAATGCCACAGGCAACAGAGAAAAGAAAACGAATTGAAACGAATTACTCCATATATCCATCGGATACCGGGCTAAGTGTATAAATTGTCTTGCTAGATTTCTAAATCCATTTTTAAAAACAACAAAGTCAAAAGCTGAGGTTGCCAGTTCAATTGAGAAATACACTGCAAGTGCACACAGAGCTGAGACTAGAAAAAGTAACGAGTTTATTAGCGTTATCTCTGAGAAATGATTAATAACATAATAGCCGACTAAGAAGAATCCAGAGATTGCAGAAACAAAATCATCCAAGAAAAACTCAATGAATGAACCAGCAA
>CAZCMQ010000043.1:0-6075 GCA_964500025.1 uncultured Candidatus Saccharibacteria bacterium
TATAATATCCTCCAACCGCGCCGAAGTAGCTCAGTTGGTTAGAGCAACGGTTTTGTAAACCGTGGGTCGAGGGTTCGAATCCCTCCTTCGGCTCCATTGAATTCTTCCTCGTATTTTTATCTCTTAATAGTTGATTTTCATATAATTATGGTATAATGCGTTTGTAATTGTGTGGACTGTGTGAGCATAAGCAAAACTTATCGTTTCTCTTTCCCTAGTTACAATATAAGTTTTATTTAATTTACACATCCATGAAGTTATACGTAGGGAATCTCCCATACTCAATAACCGACGAGGATCTTAAGAGCATGTTTGCTGATTACGGCACCATTGAGGAAGCTGTAATCATCTTCGACAAGTTCTCACAGAGATCTAAGGGTTTTGGATTCGTAACTCTTGCTGACGACGAGATGGCAAAGAAAGCTATCGAGGAGATGAATGGCAAAGAAGTTGACGGACGAGCACTCGTAGTAAACGAGGCAAGACCTCGAGAAGAAGGTGGACGAGACCGAAGAGGTTTCGGTAACAGAAGAGATTTTGGTGATAGATAATCACTAATCATTTCGGATTGTTAGACGGGAGCTTAACGGCTCCCGTTTTCTTTTTGTTAGAATTTTGGTATAAAAAGGCAGAAATTTGCTGAATTAGCTCAGTTGGTAGAGCATTCCCATGGTAAGGGAAAGGTCCCGAGTTCGATTCTCGGATTCAGCTCCAAAATTAAAAGCCCATATAGATTCTGGTATAATTCACCAATGGTTAAAAAAGGTTCAAGTGCAGAAATAAATGCCCAGATACAAGGAGGTGGAATAGGTGTACCACCTACTGACCCCATTCCAACAGAATCAAGCCCCCTTCCTAATATTAAAAAGTTTAGAGAGAATTTTGCAGGCCTCGATATTGATGATGAAGAAAAGGACACTATTTATACTTGGTGGGTTGAAGTTGAACGCACAGAAGGGTTTTTGGAGAGACTCTTCGCAGCAACCTCATTTAGTAGCTTACCTGATCAAGAGAGAAAAGATGCGGAAAAGAGCTATAAAGCTTCTGCAAAAAGAGTAAGCGTAATTAATACCAATATACGAGACTTTCTTAATAAACCCAAAAGCTTCACCAATCTCTTTACTAGCAATGATGCCCAGTATGCACGTGGGATAGTAACACTTATTGAAAACTTGGATGAAGAATCACCTCTAAAATTTTACCAACAGGTAATAGCAGTATGTGAGGCTATAGAAGTCACAAAAGATCTCAAGCAAGGAGAAAAAGTAATACGCCAAAAAATAGCTCAATGGGGATTCCAAGAGATGATGGCTCTAATGCCATACTGGAAATTAATTTATCAATACGACTTGGAAATAGAAACTCCAACAACTGTTGATCCATTAGAGATGGAAAGAGCAGAACTAATTGATTCGTTGAAGCGAGATCGATGGGACAATAAAGAAAGAGCACAATGGAGGGCAATATACAAAAACTTTACAAAGGTTATGAAGGCATATGAATTCTATCCGGAGGTAAAACGAGATTTCAAGTATGTATACGATATGGCAATGGGTGTAGGCGACCTACAAAAGACCTCCGCAATAAAAATTCTCTTTAAAGTAGAAGAAGCCTTTACCGGCATAGGAAATGATCCTACATTACAAGATGCATGGGAAGAAGAACTTGATAGACTCATGAACCCAGAAGATTATGAAGAGGAGGACGAAGAAGACGAAGAGGAATAGATAGAAATCGATTTTTAAGTTTAGTATTTTAATAAAAATCTCCACACTCTCAACCTTACTAATTGACCAGTTATGAAATTTCCCATATAATCATTCCGTTATCATTTTTCTTCTAATTTACTAACCCCAGCAATGGCAAAGGATAAAAGAAATATAATTGCACTCAAATGTGAAGAGTGTAAGAATAAAAACTACACTTCGTACAAGACAAAGAACGTAACGGAAAAGATCGTTAAGAATAAGTTCTGTAAGTTTTGTAGAAAACATACAGAGCATAAGGAAACCAAGGTTAACTAGGGATAATCAAGGGCCCATAGTTTCAACTGGTAAAACAACGGTCTCCAAAACCGTCGTTCTCTGTTCGAATCAGAGTGGGCCTGCCATTAAATATTAAAAGAAATGAACGTAATTAAAAGTATAATAACCGAACTTAAGAGCACATCTTGGCCAACACCAAGACAGCTTATGAATTTGGTACTATACACGATAGTAATCTGTGGTATAATCACTATACTAATCCTTGGATTAGATGCTTTCCTTTTAAGAATCCGCGAGATAATATTGTAATTTTTTGTTATTAAAAATGGCTGCAAAGAAAGAAAATAAAAATATGAAATGGTATGTTCTCAATATCCAGTCTGGACACGAGAACAGCGTTGCTAAAGCAATAAAACAAAGAGTTGAGGCAACAGAGAATGAATCAAAGGTTGGAGAAATCTTAGTTCCAACACAGAAAAAGATTGTTGTAAAAGGTGGTAAGCAGACCGTTAAAGAAGAAAGAATCTTTCCAGGTTATGTTCTTGTAAAAATGGACCTTGATGAGCAAACATGGGGTTTAATAACAAGTACAGAAGGCGTTAGAGGATTCGTAAAAACTGACAAATATCCAAAGCCACTTCCAGAGAATGAGGTAAAAGCAATTATGAAATTTATGGAAGTAGAACAACCTTCATATCAAGCTTCATTCAGCGTTGGAGAGGCAGTTAAAATTACAGATGGTGCGTTTGCAGACTTCATTGGGAGTGTTCAAGAGATTGACCCTGCTAAAGGAAAAGTTAAAGTTCTTATCTCTTTCCTTGGTAGAGAAGCTCCTGTAGAATTGGAGTTCGGACAAATAAATAAAATATCTTAAAATTATGGCTAAAAAAGTTGTAAAAGTTCTAAAACTTATCGCTCCAGCTGGACAAGCAACCCCTGCTCCACCCCTTGGTCCAACACTAGCTCCTTACGGAATTAGTACTCAGGAATTCTGTACTCAGTTTAATGAGAGAACAAGAGAAAATAACGGAATTTTAACTCCTGCAATTCTCACAATCTATGAGGACAGATCCTTCACTTTTGAGATCAAAACTCCTCCTACATCAGAATTGATAAGAAGAGAGTTAAAAATCAAAAGAGGTTCAGAGCAGCCAAACTTGAAAAAGGTTGGAAAGCTTACAAAAGACCAGGTTATGAAGATCGTGGAAGTTAAGATGCCTGACCTAAATACATCAGACCCAGAAGCCGCAGCAAAGATCATTGAAGGAACTGCAAGACAGATGGGAATTGAAATTGAAAAGTAAAAATATGGCAAAAAGAGGTAAAAAATACAACCAGATTAAGACAAAAAGACCAGCACAAGAATTAAGCCTGGAGTCAGCAATAAAGGAAGTTAGAAAGCTTTCTTACTCAAAGTTTGATGGATCTGTAGAACTTCATGTAGCAACAAATCTTCCAAAAGACACAGACGCAAAGTCAGTCAAAGGAAGCGTTTCACTACCCCACTCATCCGGCTCAACTGCAAAAATTGCCGTTTTCACAACACCAGACAAAGCTGATGTTGCTAAAAAATCTGGCGCAGATATTGTAGGTTTGGATGATTTAATAAAAGATATAAAGGCAGGAAAGATTGAGTTTGATGTTGCAATTGCAACTCCTGACGTTATGGCAAAAATTGCTGTACTTGGTAAGGAGCTTGGTCCAAAGGGACTAATGCCAAATCCAAGGACTGGAACAGTTACAGAGGATCTTGAGACAACTGTTGGAGAATATAAGAAAGGTAAAATTAACTTCTCAGCAGATGCACAAGGAGGAATTCATATGAAGGTAGGTAGCCTAAAAATGGATGACAACCAGATTGTTGAAAATATTAATACTGCTTTCACTTCAATATTCTCTGCACTCAATAAGCAGTCACAATCTGTTATAAGAAGATCTCACCTTGCCCCAACAATGGGACCAAGCGTAGAATTCACATACACAGTACAGGAAGCTTAATCAAATAACACAAGGCATAACAATCACCTCATAGAACTGAGGTGATTTTGTTTTTACACTGTAGCTTGACACATAATGGCCTAAAATAGTATCATCACCACAGTCGAAGAAACATGGTACAAAGATAAATCCATGCGAGACGAAATGCATATCATAAAATAAGAGGAATAAATATGGCAAAGAGTAAGAGTCAAAAAGGCGACTTGCTTTCAAGGTATAAGGATATCCTAGAGAACCATGGAGGTTACATTCTAGTTGATACAAGCAACCTTGATACTGCATCCGTCACAACCCTTAAAAAGGGATTAAAAGAAGTTGGATCTGGATATACTGTCTTGAAAAATTCAGTATTCAAGATTGCACTCCAGAACACAGAACAACCACTACAAACTCAAGAGTTCGATGGCCCAACAGCAATCATTACCTACCAGGATGATCCTACAACACCAGCAAAATTACTAAAGGAACTAAGAAATGAGTTGAAATCAGAGACTCCCCTACTCCAAATGAGATATGCAACACTTAATGGTGAATATATCGATGCTCAAAGAGCAATGGAACTTTCAAACATTCCATCAAGAGAAGAACTACTCGCAAAACTACTTGGAACTCTAAACGCTCCAATCTCTGGTGTAATGAATGCAATGACTGGAAACCTAAGAGGTTTCACTATGGTTTTGAAGCAACTTTCTGAAAAAGAAGCTTAATTAATTTAATCTATTTACTCAAATGGCAGACGAAAAAACACTTCCAGAGCTCTCAGCAGGTGCTCAAAAAGTTCTAGAGTCAGTTGAAAAAATGACTGTTCTTGAACTTGCAGACCTCGTAAAGGTTATGGAAGACAAATTCGGAGTAAGCGCAGCAGCTCCAGTTGCAATGGCAGTAGCCCCAGCGGCAGGTGATGCAGGTGCAGCCGAAGAAGAGAAGTCTTCATTTAACATCGTTCTTCAAGATGCAGGTGCACAGAAGATCAATGTAATCAAGGTTGTTAGAGAACTTACAGACCTCGGTCTTAAGGAAGCTAAGGATCTTGTTGAGGCTGGTGCAGGTACTGTTGTTAAGGAGAATGTTCCTAAAGCAGACGCTGAGGAAGCAGTAAAGAAGTTTGAGGAAGCGGGTGCTAAGGTTGAACTTAAGTAACCACTACCCTACTCTTGACTATGGAACCGGGCATAATCTGCCCGGTTTTCTTTTTCACAAAAACCTGTTGCAAAAATCTCTAGTAAGGTATAATTATCATGTCAAAACTGCTCATCAGGTCATGCCTGAATGAATCCAAATAACTTAAATAGGGATGCTTAGATATGACAGACTTCACAAGCTGGATAATCGAGCAAGGTGTACGTCAGGATATTTTGGAAATGCTCATATTTATCCCAGTTCTTGCAACCTTAGTTTCAATTGTAAGGTATGTAATAGGGCTTAAGACTTTCGGTATATACGCCCCCATCCTTCTTGCAATCAGCTACAGTCTCACAGGCCTTAGATACGGCCTCATCCTTACAACAGCAGTAGCAATATCAACAGTAATCGGCTATACAACCCTTCGAAGAATCAGAATGCACTACACAACAAGACTAGCAACAAATTATGTCATCGTTGCAATATTAGTAACTTTTGCAATAGCACTTTTCGGATCCCTCCCCTACCTTAACCTTGAAAACTTCAGAATAATTAATCCACTAGGAGTTGTATCAATAGTCGCACTCTCAGACTTCTTTGTAAAAACATACGTCAAGAAAAGTCCAAGTGCAACAATACGAGTAATTGCAGAGACCACAATGGTTGCAATTGTAGGATGGTATCTAATTACTTCAGACAGACTCATCGGTTTAATAATGGAAAATCTTTGGGTAGTACCTGTTCTTTTGGTCTTCAACCTCATAATTGGTCGCTACCAAGGCCTAAGATTCAAAGATATTTTCCGATTTAAAACAGCCTTAAAAGAGTAGGATGTTTCTTACTGAAATAACCAAAATTGACAAGGAGTTTCTTGGCCTTAACAGGCGAAACCAGGAATACGTCCGAGTATACAACCCTCTTTCAGCAAGAATAATTGCTGATAACAAGATACTAACTAAAAGAGTGTTAG
>CAZCMQ010000044.1:0-6050 GCA_964500025.1 uncultured Candidatus Saccharibacteria bacterium
CTTTGAATAAATGATACTACCGCTAGCTAAAGAAATAGGGTCATCCTCTTTAATATTATCAAAAAATTCTTGAGTCATAGCAAAACTAAGATCAAGAGTAAGAAGAACATCAAGGTCCACAGGCTCACCACCTCTTACTGGTAAATACCTAACCTTCATGTACCAGACACCATCTTTACTGTAATACTCTAAAACTTCTGGCTGGAATACTTTAAATAGAATCTGATAATTATCTCCAAGTGCATAATCTCTATCTCCAGAAGCAAAATAAGGGGCCTTACTTTCATCAGTATTACCTACGGCCGGACTTTCAGAGCCTTTAAACCAACTGGAGATTGTGTCTATGTTCTTAAAAACCAGATAAGAGGAAAAACCTAGGACAACAGAAAAAACAAACAGGATTGAATATAGAACTTTCTTACTTACGAGCAGTTTCATATTCATATAGTACACAGACCGACCACTCTATGCAAGAGTTCACTTGTTATTCATTTTTGCCCTCTACAATTTATGTATGGGAGAAATAAAAGTGAAAAATGTAAATGGATCATCTTCAATGAGGAAGTATCACACATTCATTGACGAATTCGGGACTCCAGCAGTAGAGCAGGATCGTTGCTATATACTAACAGCAGTATTAACAAGCCCCGAAAGCCTCAAAAAGATAGAATCGGAATTTTCACAGATAAAAAAGAAATACTTCGGCAGGAAAAGCTATTACTTTCACAGAACAAACCTAATATCCAATCTACGTAGTAGAGAGGTTGATATTCGAAGTTTTACAAAAGACTTGGAGAATGCATTGAACAATCATTTTTTTGTTTTCCAGGTAATTGTAGACAACAGATCCGCAGTAAAAAAGAGGTGGAACAGACAGTATATTTATAACAGGGCATTCAGGATCCTATTAGGCAACATACTAAAGTTCTCTATCGCTAAGAATCTTAATATAACTATAGTAGCGGAAGCATCATCTGACGCACAAGATATAAATCTATACAAAAACTTCTTTCACCATATTGCTAATGGTATAGACAGGTTGGGGATAAGCCACAACGATGCAAAACAACACTTCACATCTCTTAATTTTGTTACAAAGTTAAACAATGACTGTGGCGCACAGATTGCAGATCTTCTAGGGAAATCTGGTGCTCATATTCTTAGGGTTGACAGAAAGGAACTTACTGAGGAAGCAATTAAAAATTTGGATCTAATACTGTACAGAACACTCAAGAAAAAACTGTTTAAATCTTCCGTAACGGTTAAGGATAATAGGAAGAGGTTACTTTATTCAGAGATAAACTCATTTACGATACTCACCTAAAAGCAGAAAACTGGCTAACGATCCCTAATGAACCATCTACCAGTTTTCGCTACATCATTTTACCATACATACAAAACTTAACCAAGACTTTAATACGAGGCGTCCATATCTAAACAGAATAGTTATATTACTAAAAGAAAGGAGCTGGTACATCGCCCCAACTCCTTAGACCGCGTGCTGGACCAAGCTAACACAAGCAAATTCTCCATCATTCTTAAACCCATCGAATTCGACGGGTTTAAATTATCAAACAAAGAAAAACCTACTCCCAATCCAACTTCTGAGTAGAAACAACCGCCTGCTTAAAATACTTAGGGGTAATCAAACCAGTAAAACCTTCAGACCAATTTTTAGGCTCCACCTCAATATCAATAGTCATCAAAACATTATTCCCCTGAGTAGAAAAGAACTGAATCTCAAAAAGATTCACAGCCAAAGACGGAGAATTCAAATAAACCATACTTTGCAAAAAATTTTGTGTAGAACCATCAAAACAATCAGCAGCACTTCCTAAAGTTTGAGCCGAAGCCATAAGGATATAGCCAGTTTCAGAATCCACTACATCAGGGAAATACCCCAGGCATACCCACCGATCAAATCCAGTCGGCCTAAAATGAATCTCTGTCCCGACAACACCTTCACCAACACTAGCCTCATACCCGCTAGTCTCATCATCTACAGTCAAGCCAGTATCAACATTAAATGATCTCCCCTCAACACTGTATATCCGAATATCATCACTATGCGAACTTCTTGTAGTCCTTCGTATCAATTCAAGAATAAATTCACTTTCTTCTCTAGCCGTTGTCCTACCTGAAGAAATAGAGGAGGCTTTAATAAGGGTGGTTAGAGTAACAGAAACCAGAAGCATAACAACACCAATAATAGTGACCGTTATCAACGACTCTACAAGACTCATTCCAGAGTACCTGCCGTTCAAGCCACCTTTTAGTTTTTTAAAAACATCCTTACTCATAATCAATTTTTATTAACTTTAACAGCTGTATAATACTCATAATCCCTTAACTCACACTTACTATTTGCAATAACCGAATTACAATCTTTCAGACCAACAATAACTTTTCCTACAACAAGACCTCTTTCTGAATCAGACTCAGAAGTAATACAAAAAACCCTGAACATATCTTCATCAGAGGGTAGAGTAGCCTCTTTACACTGTTCCCTTTCTCCAGAATCATAACTACATGCATTTGTGAAAACCTCTCCTGATTTTTCAAAAGACGGCTCACCAGTATCCCCAGTTATCAAAAAGCAGCGATTAACATTACCTTCAATAGAAGGAAAAAGAGTTTCTTCACTATTATTGTGATTATCTGCAATCTTTTTGACAATAGCAGCCCCTTGAATCGCAGACTCAGTCATTTTGTCCGCAACTTCATTTCTAACCACCTGAGCAACAGTATTGGCGGCAATTGTCATAAGAATGACAGAAGCAATACCAGCAACAGCAATTGCAAGAAGCGCTTCAACAAATCCAACCCCTCCATATCTCTTTTTCAGATTCATTCTGTTCATTTTTAGACCCTTATTTTTATTCATCAGCTTCTCTAGACTCAACTGAAATTTTTCCAGAAACATTATCTATTTTTAAAGTTTTTGTTCTTTTCGTTCGTGGTGCAGTTACTTCCAAAACAAAATCAACACTTTCAGTAACCAACTGCCCGTTACTATTGTAATTAACAACATTTCCACTACTATCATACATAAACATTCTCCCAGAAACTGCTTCAAAGATTACATACACAGGCAAACCACCCACATCACCCTGTGCATTGAGTCCATCAGGGATATTCACCTCAAAGTCAGGTGAAACAGTACCTTCAACACGTCCCAACACTCTCACAATCTTACTCTCTGCATCCCCAAGCGAACACCTTTCATTGCTGACTTCTCCTGCAGGAAGATTCCCATTTAAAAGGCCAACTGCAATTGCAGGATCAAAATTAGGAAGCATGGATCGCGTCCTTATGCTTCCAAAATCATCATACTGAGAACACCATTTAATGAGGCGGTAAACATTATCCTCTTCAAAGTCACTAAAATCTATCCCAATGCCATACACCCATCTCTCGCTAACACCTCTTTCCAAAAAGAGAGCTGAGCGCTGGGCCCATCTGATATCCTGTTCCAATGTAAGCATGTCTTCATTTAGGGTAACTGTGTCTCTAAGCCCATCAAATGCACTAAAGCTAAAAGCAGAAAGAATCACAAAGATTGTAAGGACAATGAGCATCTCAATGAGAGTATACGCAGGAAGTCTCTTCATGTTGATATTTTTAGGCAGTAACATTAACAAAATCTACCACAGAAAAATGGACCTAGCAAACATTGCTGTAATGTTGGAAGTAAAGAGAAGCGCAGTGACAAAGGCTAGATACATAAACGGAACCATAGGAATATACTTGGACATCCATGTTCTGTCTTTAGCAACCAAAACAATACTGCAAAATGCCGAGTAGAGGAGGGTCATGATAAGGAAGACAAGGAATTGATTCATAGACAACATCGTTGAGACAAAAAGAATAAGTAGAATATCACCTAAGCCAAAAGACGTTTTAAAGCGATTAATAATATACATTCCTAAACCAAGTACCAGCGCAATCATAAGAGGGTAGAAGACTTGATAAGAGTGATTCATACCATAAGAAACAGCTAGATCCAACAGACCAAAAATTAAAGCTGCATGGACAAAAAACTGTGGCACTGAATTAGACGTCATATCAAAATATGCCAGGAAAAAGAGAATTACTACTGGAATAAGGAAATATATTGAGACACCGTAATACCAGATTAGTGCAAAAGAAAGTCCCAAAAGAAACTCTGAGAGAGGGTAGTACCAGAATATTTTGGTGTCACACTTTTTACACCTGCCCCTATACATAAAGTAAGAGATGACAGGAATTAATTCAAGCCAACTCAATTCTTTGCCACATTTTTCACAGTGAGATCCTTTGGTAAAAATTTCAGGAAACAGAAAACCCTTCTCAATACGATACGCAAGAGCATTAAGAAAGCTCGCAAGAATTAGTCCTAGTATAAAAAAGTAGGCAGTCATCACATCTACATACTAATTAAAAAAGGGGGCTCTTTCAAGCCCCCTTACAAAGTCTAGGTTAGAAGGGATCAATCCCAATCCTTGTCTCCTGCAACCCAGTCAGTAGCGAGGAATGCTCCTGCACCACCACCTGATTGACTGATAACTTGAGTATTAAACTCTGAGTCATCAAGGCTCTTGTTTGCAACCTTTACAGAACCTGAGAGAGGAAGAACGCTGAATCCATTACCTTGGCAGTAACCACCTAGGTTATTTTCATCATCATGTCCACCATGAGAAACACAAACCAATACACTCTGACCAGTCTCATCTACTGCATAGTAGAAAGTAGCATCACTACCTCCATCAAAAGCACCTTGGTCAACATATGTTTCCAAAGCTCCTCCTGATGCTAAAGCAGTATCAAAACCACCGAAGTCTGACTCTGAAGGAAACTCTCTGTTATCAGCATAGTAGCTTTGAAGACCCTGATATATCTGATCTGCAGCATTCTGATGCTGTACTCTGTTTGCTCTTTGAATAGCAAATCTACCTGCAGCAATACCCATCGCCATAAGGATGACAAGGATACCCATAACTACAAGCATTTCAACAAGGGTGAATGCAGGATAACTTCCTGTATCCGGCCCAAATAGCTTCTTAATTCGATTGGACATGTTTATAAAATAAATAAATTAATACTAACTTACGTCCAATGTACATTAACCCCAATGTCGTGTCAATACTACCCGACAACACCAGAAAGGTTGAACATTGGCATGTAAACAGCCAAAGCAATAAAGGCGATAACACCGCCCATAATCAGCAACATAATAGGGTCCAAAAGGGTAGTAAGATTGGATGTTGCAGTATTAACTTCTTCTCCGTAATACTGAGACATTTTTTCCAAAACATTATCCAATTCTCCAGACTCTTCACCAACCGCAATCATCTGACTGACAATAAGTGGAAACATCTGACTTCGTGCAATAGGAATTGCTAATGCAACACCTTTTTCAACCTCTTTTTTGGACTCTAAAACGGCTTCTTTAAAAAGAGTATTACTCATTGAAGCCGCAGTGAGCTCCAAAGCTTTCACAATAGAAAGCCCAGAGGTTAAAAGAAGCGAAAGAACACGTGTAAATTGGGCCACCTGCATCTTAACCAGAATTGTTCCAATAACTGGAATTTTTAAAGTAGTTTTGTTAAACAATTTCTTTCCCCCAGGAGACTCCAGATAATATTTGATAAATATTCCAAACATCGCAAAGGCCATTAAAAGAAGCCACCAATAAGAGATCATAAAGTCACTTGCTGTTATAAGAAACATTGTAATTGCAGGCAGATCTGCACCAAACTCTGCATATATCTCAGACATAGCAGGGACTAAAACAAACATAAGAAGAAGGATAACAATTCCAATAACAAGAAATATAATTGCAGGGTAGATCATCGCCCCCCTTACCTTGTCACCAAGTTTCTTCTGATCTTCCAGTTCAGCGGCAAGTTTTTCTAGAATTACCTCAAGATTACCGCTTTCTTCACCAGCCTCAATAAGATTAAGTGTAATATCATCAAAAACCTCTTTTTCTTTTCTAAACGATTCCGCCAAACCACTACCACCTTGAACACTTCCCAAAACATTAGTCAAAGTCTTTTTGAACAGAGGAT
>CAZCMQ010000045.1:0-5829 GCA_964500025.1 uncultured Candidatus Saccharibacteria bacterium
GTACTTTTTAGAATATGTCAGAAAATATTGGATTTAATGGATTGAAAGTTGTAGAAGGTTCTTTGCCAGTACTTATTTCAGCTCCACATACGCATCCACATCTTCGCCCGAATCTTACTGGAGTTTATAAGGGCGGGGAAGGGTGGTTGGATTTAATTACAGAGAGTTTATGTAAGAAAAGCCAAGCTTTTGGGATATATTCGGTTGGGGATTTAGAATATGACCCTAACTTTTCTAGCTTAGGTAATAATGAATATAAAGCTGAGGTTGCATCTATGATTAAAAGGGGAAAGATAAAGTATTTTATTGATCTGCATGGTTTGAGCGATATTCATCAGTATGATTTTGCAATTTTATATCCGAATAGGTACTTGAAGTCCAAAAATCTTGCTTACAAATTAGCGTCCGCAATAAATAAGGGTGGTTTGCGAGGAGCTTTAATACAAACTCATAATTTATTTGATGGTAACGGAGAAACGCTTTCACACTTTGTAGCTGCGAAAATGAAAACCGCGTCTGTACAGATAGAAATTGCTAGGTATATCCGTGAAGATGTTGAGTTACGTTCAGAATTCATTTCAAATATTTCCTCTGTTCTAGCTGTTTTATAGGTATTTAATAAAGAGTGTACCGGGTATACTTTGACTATATATTGTGACTCTGCTACACTGAGTTAGATTAAGTTTTATAAACATACAAATGTCACCTAAAAGTACAAAAGCAGAACCTCAAAAAGAAGCTTCTACAGGTAAAAATCGAGCAATTGAACTTGCTGTTGCGCAGATTGAAAAGCAGTTTGGACAGGGCTCAATAATGAGATTGGGAAGTAAGAAAAAAGTAGATGTTTCGGTAATTCCAACTGGTGCAATCTCGCTTGATATGGCGCTTGGAATTGGAGGTATTCCAAGGGGGAGGATAATTGAGATCTATGGACCTGAATCTTCCGGAAAAACAACTTTAGCAATGCATATCCTTGCGCAGGCCCAGCAGATGAATGAGACTGTTGCGTTCATTGATGCAGAGCATGCATTTGACCCCGTATACGCTAAGGCAATTGGTATAGACATTGATAATATGTTTATCTCTCAGCCTGATTTCGGAGAACAGGCTTTGGAAATTCTGGAAACACTTGTGCGTTCAGCTGGTTTTGGAGTTATTGTTGTTGACTCAGTTGCGGCTTTAACACCTCGTGCTGAAATTGAGGGAGAAATGGGTGATAGCCATATGGGTCTGCAGGCAAGATTAATGTCGCAGGCATTAAGAAAGATTACTGCTATATGTAATAAAACTGGTACAACGGTAATTTTCCTAAATCAACTTAGAATGAAGATTGGAGTGATGTTTGGTAATCCTGAAACTACAACAGGTGGGAATGCTTTGAAATTCTACTCATCAATCAGAATGGATATTCGTCAGAAAGAGAAGATTATGAAGGGTGATGAAGTTGTTGGACATGTAAGATTGGTTAAGGTTGTTAAAAATAAACTTGCTCCTCCTTTCAGAGAGGCAACCTTTAGCATAATCTACCCTACAGGTATAGATAAGGAGAGCAGTCTCTTGGATGCGGCAGTAAGCAGGGGTGTGGTTGAGAAGGCTGGTGCCTGGTTTAGAATGGGAGATAAGCAGCTTGGGCAAGGTAGGGAATCTACGATTGAAGAGCTTAAAAAAGATAAGAATCTTGCTAAGACTATCGAAAAAGAGTTAAGAGCAACATTGAAGTAGTGAAAATAACAGAACTGTCAGTTCAGAAGAAGAATCCAAACAGATTCAATCTGTTTGTTGACGATATATTTTTATTCTCTGTCTCAACAACAGCAATAGCTTCATATCATCTGTATAAGGATAAGGAGGTTACAGAGGAACTTTTAGAGGAAATATATAATGAGGAGCTGTACCGAAGGTTTCTAGACAGGGCGGCACAATATCTTTCAAAGTATGTGAAGAGTGAGAAAGATACACGAAAATATTTAAATGACTTATGGCGTAAGAAAAAAGGTAGTTGGTTTAGTGAAGATTTGCAACTGGACTGGGAAAGTTTATATGACAGAGTCATAGAGCAATTAATAAAATATGGGTTCGTAGATGATGTAAGGTTTGCTCGGCTTTTCATAGAAAGTCGGATGAAAGGAAAACCTCGATCAACATCAATTCTTCTGTCTGAGTTAATAACGAAGGGAATAAGTCGTGAAATTGCACTTGAAGCAATTAAGGAAAGTGGTGCCGAGAATTCATCATTGATATTAACTGTTTATAGAAAAAAGTTTAAAGGTGAATTACTTGATTTGAGAGATAAGAAGAAGGTGGACTTTTTAAGAAGAAAGGGATTTAATTGGGATGATATTTCTAAACTGGTAAATGATTTGAAAAATGACGCTTAGGAGCAATGAAAAATGGGTTCTCCCGCAATTGCTGAGTGAGAAAACTTTAAAGAAATATGGAAATATTTCGCCTTTTATTGCCCAACTTTTGCGTGATAGAGGTGTAACTGCACAGCAGATGGACTTTTTTCTTAACCCTTCGCTGGAAGATATCCCTTCACACCAAAATTTGTATGACAGTAAGAAGGCTGCGAAACAGATTCTTAAAACGATAGAAATAGGAGGAAGGATCTACATTCATGGGGATTTTGATGTAGATGGAGTATGTGCAACAGCAATACTTTGGGAGTTTCTTTACAAAGAACTCTCTCAAAAGGTTGGTAAGCGGGTAGATGTCCTCCCTTATATACCAAAAAGAGTAGATGAAGGTTATGGATTAAGTAAATCATCTATTGAATCAATGATCTCAGATGGTGCTTCTCTTGTAATAACTGTGGATTGTGGAATAAGGGATGCAGATCTAATTGAAAAATATCCAGATACCTCCTTTATCGTCACAGATCACCATCAACCTCCCTCAGATATAAAGAAGGCAAAGCATACAATAGTGCATCAGATGTATCCTGGAAAAGAATATCCATATGAAAAAATATGTGGTAGTGCAGTTGCCTTTCTTTTGGTGCAAGCAATAAAAGAAGAAGCTGGTATTGAAAACAAGCTTACAGAAGATACCCCTGGTTTAGACCTTGTTGGTTTAGCAACAGTCACGGATATGATGCCATTAACTGGGATTAATAGAATCTTTGTTAAATATGGGTTGGACCAGATGAGAAAGGGGGAAAGACTTGGCCTTAAAAAACTTGTAGAAATAAGCTCTATGCAGGCTGAGGATCTAGATAGCTATCATTTAGGTTTTGTAATAGGTCCAAAGATAAATGCTGCTGGAAGAATTGGAGATGCTATGGATGCACTTCGGTTGATTGTCTCTGATAATAAAGATCAGGTATCTGAGTTGTCCTCCAAGTTATTCAACCTAAATTCATTAAGGCAGGAGAAAACTGAAAAGATTATTAAAGAAGCTCTTTCAGAGATAGATCAAATTGCTACAGATATGCTTTTATTCATTACTGGGAGAGGATGGGAGGAAGGAATTATTGGACTAGTAGCAGGAAAAATCTTTGAGAAGTTTAAAAGACCTGTGGTGGTTGTAACTGAAAATAACGGCGAAATGAGAGGATCTGCTAGAAGCCTGTCTTCCTTTAATATTACCTATGCTCTTGAGCAGCATTCAGACCACCTTTTAAAGTATGGCGGACATGCTCAAGCTGCAGGATTTAGTGTGAAAGAAGGGGAATTGGAGAAACTTAAGAACAAATTAATTAAGTATGCAAATAAAAATATAACCCCAGACATGTTAAGTAATGAATTAGAAATAGATTTGAATCTTACAGTCTCTGAAGTTTCAAAAGATCTGTATTCTCAGATTGATCTTCTAAAACCTTTTGGATATGGCAATAGAACACCATTAATATCAATAAATAATGTCGTGATAGCGGGTATTTATGAAATGAGTGGAGGCAAGCATGCTAAATTGACTGTTTCGGATGTTGAAGGATCTACACTTGAGACAGTCTTATTCAATTGTGATGAAGACATTGTGGACTTTGAAATTGGAAAAGAGATTTCAGTTGTAGGAACACTTTCCTTAAATCAATGGAATGGTTCTTCTAAACTTCAGTTTTTAGTGAAAGCTTGTAAATAGGTTGATAGCATTGTGAAAATGTTGTAATATCAGAATACAAGCGACCGGTGTTAGTGAAAGACCGGGAAAAAGTGACATTACTGACAATCAATTCATCAAAGTGGTCATTATGACAACTGGGGTGGCACCGCGGTATTTATATCGTCCCCTTCATTGGAGGGGATTTTTATTGCCTCTATCCATTATCTAATATTTTAAATATACTAAAACATGGAGAGATCTATGACATCTAAAGTTTCTTCACTTATTGGTGAAAAGGTTTTAGTTAAAGGCTGGGTTGATACCGTCCGTGATCACGGAAAGGTTGTTTTTGTGATGCTAAGGGATAAGGAGGGGGTTTTGCAGTGCGTTTCTGTTGGAAAGATGTCAGACCTTAATGAAGGAGATGTTGTTGAGATTATGGGAGTTGTTAAAGCTAGACCTGAAAAAATGATAAATCCACAGATTGTAACAGGGAAAGTTGAATTAGAGGTTGAAGAATACAAAATTCTAAATAAATCTAAAGAGCTTCCCATCCCTCTAAATACGAGCGGGCATGAGATAAATGAGGAAGTTCGATTGAAGTATAGATACTTGGATCTAAGAAGAGAGAGATTGCAAAAAATTGTTAAGTTAAGATCTGATTATGTAAAAGCTTTAAGAGAAGCATTGGCAAAAAGATCATTTACGGAGGTTGAGACTCCAATGTTGACCAAGGCAACAAAAGAGGGTGCGCGAGACTTCATTGTCCCTTCACGACATAATCCTGGGAAATTCTATGCCCTCCCACAGAGTCCTCAGCAATACAAACAGTTATTAATGACTGCTGGGGTAGAGAGGTATTTTCAGTTTGCAAGATGTATTAGAGATGAAGATTTGAGAGCTGATAGAGGATATGAACATACCCAGCTTGATATGGAGATGAGCTTCATGTCTCAGAAGGAGGTTATGGATCTGATTGAAGGAGTTGTAAAAGAAGCTGTTCTTGCAGTAGGAGGAAAGATGAAGGAGGATCCTTTTCCTGTCATTGATTACAAGGAAGCAATGGAAAAGTATGGAACCGATAGGCCGGATCTGAGAAGCATGGAAGAAAAAGAAAAGGGTGTTTTAGCCTTTGCATGGGTTGTGAATTTCCCTTTCTTTAAAAAGGTTGACAGCGAAGATGAAGCGGAGAAAAGAGATGGTAAAAGCGGATGGGTTTTCACTCATAATCCGTTTAGCCACCCAGTCCCTGAGCATTTAGATTGGCATATGAAAGGTGAGAATATTGGTGAGATACTTACTACACAGTATGACCTTGTCTGTAATGGGTATGAAATAGGGGGAGGAAGTATTAGAGCACATACACCCGAAATTCTAAAACAGACTTACAAAATAATGGGATACACTGATGAACAGATTCAAGAAGGTATTGGGCATATGCTTGAAGCGTTTGAACTAGGAACTCCTCCTCACGGAGGTGTTGGGTTGGGTCTTGATAGGCATGTGATGCTTTTAGCTGGAGAAGAATCTCTAAAAGAAACAATTGCTTTCCCTATGACATCAACAGGTAAAACCTCAGTAATGGATGCTCCTTCTCTAGTTTCAAAAGACGAGCTTAAAGTACTGCATGTTGAGGTGATAGATAAAGGGGATGAAACCGTTTCGAAAATTACTGACTTATTAGATAAGAGTGAGGTAGAGTATAAACTTATACATCATACTCCAGTCAGAACTTCTGAAGAAGCAGCTTTAGTTCGGGGTACTAAAATCTCTGAAGGAGCAAAGGCT
>CAZCMQ010000046.1:0-5814 GCA_964500025.1 uncultured Candidatus Saccharibacteria bacterium
CAGGACAGACTGGATATACATATGAAGAAAAGGATTCTTTCGGAAATGTAATTCTCACATCTGAATACGAGCCCATACTTCCAAGAGAAGGAAAAAGTTTTCAACTAACAATTATCCCTGGGATTCAGAAAAAAGTAGAAAAAGTGTTAAAAGAAGGAGTCACTTATCACCAAGCTAAAAGCGGAACGGTAATAATTATGAACCCAAACACAGGAGCTATTATCTCCATGGCAAACTATCCTGATTACAATCCTAATGAGTACTGGCGGGTTACAGACCCGTGGGTCTTTAGAAACAAAGCTATTGCTGATGTATACGAGTATGGTTCTGTTCACAAACCAATTACGGTGGCGATTGCTCTTGAGTCAGGAAAAATAAAGCCAGATTATACCTGCCTTGATGACAAAGGATATGTGCAGTTTTATGAATATAAAATCTACACATGGAACAAAAGACCGAGCGGACTTCTTGATTTAAAAGGAATGCTTGAACAATCAAACAACCCTTGCATGACCCAGCTGGCTGTAGAGACAGGACACGAGTACTACTACCCAAAACTAGGAGAATTCGGTATCGGCAAATTTATTGGCATTGGTCTTCAGGACGAAGCAACAAGCTACCTTGTTCCATTTGAAAAATGGACAAGACTGGATCTTGCCGTAACGTCATTCGGGCAGTCCATTTCAGCAACTCCTTTGCAGGTCACTTCAGCACTTAGCGCCATTGCCAATGAAGGGACAAGAATGCGCCCGTATATTATTTCAAAGGTCGAAGAAACAAACGAGATAATTGAGTATCATCCACAGTCATTAGACAAACCGATATCACCAAATACTGCCAAACTTGTCGCAGAAATGATGGAATCAGTTGTAAGAAATGGTGAAGCAAGAGGGTGGTTTAACAGAGAATTGCCGGAGTACAGTATTGCTGGAAAAACCGGTACTGCACAGATTGCTAAAAAAGATGAGGCTGGATATTACGAGGATAGAACAAATGCAACATTTGTAGGATTTTCACCAGTAGAAAATGCAAACATGATAATGCTGGTCCGTCTTGAAGAGCCTAAATTAAACACATTCGCTGCTTCAACTGCAGTCCCTCTTTGGGTAGAAGTTTTCAAAGCCATTGCACCAGACCTAGAAATACCGAAGATAAAGTGACATAATAGTTAGCAACATGACAGAGGTAATTATAGAAAGCTTGAAAGTACTATTTATTTCAATGGGAGCAGCAGCACTTTTTGCTCCACCTATCATTTGGTTACTCTACAGACTAAATCAGGTAAGGATTTTAGAAAAGAACAAACTCGGTTCATTTTCAGGTACGAATGACCTATTCAGAAGAATAATGAACGTGGAAAATACAAATGGCACCCCTAACATGGGAGGCCTTTTAATCCTTGTTACAGTGCCTCTAGTCGCATATTTCTTAGTACCGATGACTGACAGTATAAGGGTATTACTTCTTGGGTTCATAATTTTCGGTGTGTGGGGACTAATTGATGTAATCTTTGTTAATTCCATAACTGGTAATCAAAAGCTTAAGGCCCTACAGGAAACATTTGAGTGGAGATTAGGCAAATTCCTCATTGCGACAGCATTAGGATTTTTCATAATCCACTCCCTTTATGAAGGCGGGGCGTTAAATAACACACAACTATTCCTTCTCTTTGTAGCAGCCAGACCAGTTATCGTGATCCTTTCTGTAATAAGCCAATTCGCAGTATATGCAGCTGAAGTTACGGATGGGTTGGACGGTTTGTTAGTAGGAATCTTTGGCATAATCCTTTCATCTTTAGCAGTACTCCTGGTTGCACAAGGTCAGTATGTATTTGTCCCAATAATTGCAATCATCATTGGTGTTGTTATTGTCGATCTTTACTTTAATATTCCTCCAGCAAGGTTCTTTAACGGCGGACCTGGAGCAATGCCACTTGGGTTTACAACATTCATAATTGCTTTACTTACAGACAACCTCCTTCCATACTTTTTGATGACTTCAATCACATGGCTCATACTTGCTTCAAGCATGATTCAGATTCTAAGTATGAAGTTCCTTAAAAAGAGAGTCTTTAAAATTGCTCCGATTCATCATCACTTCCAGGCAATGGGTTGGCCAAGTTATAAGGTTGTAATGAGGTTCTGGCTATTTACAGTAGTAACAAGTCTTTTAGGAATACTGATTGGATTGATGTATTAAAATGACTAAAGTTAGGTCATTACTTAAATATCTCCCACTTCTCTTAATCCCTGTAGCAATATTCTTCTTCGATTATTTCAAAAAGGAGGAAGTCATCCTAAATTCACTTCAAGAGATTAAGAATACAGAGTCCACTACAGACAATTCTGAAGAAAAAATCACTCCGCAACCTAACAAACCAGAGGCCGTTAAGGAAACAGAATCTACACATGAAATTAAACATATTGCATGGATACCTGCCTGGGATATGAAGGAAGGGGTAAATTCATTCAAAAAAGACCCTAAGAAATTCTCAGCCATCTCGCCAGTTTGGTACAGTCTGAAACCAGACGGTTCATTAACCAAATCTCTAAATCATAAAACAGAACTCGTTCAAATTGCTAAATCTAATGGTGTAAAAGTCGTTCCTTCTATTGCTTCCTTTGACTTTACAATAATAAAGGGAATGCTCCAAAGCTCAGAAAACTACTCACGATACATTTCAGAAGTTACAGCAATTGCAAACGACCCAGATGTTGATGGAATTGACCTTGATTACGAATCAATCGAAAGAGAAGATAAAGATGCTTTCTTTAAAATGCTCAGGGACATGAGTAAAATGTTAAAAGAAAGAAACAAAACTCTTTCTGTAACCGTACTTCCAAAATGGGGAGATAACATACGATATAGCTCACTTCAACAGACACGAGATGTACAAGACTGGACTGAAATAGGAAGAATTGCAGATGAAGTTAGGGTTATGACCTACGATTACACATCACAACGCTCTCCAATCCCCGGACCAATCGCTCCAACACCATGGATTGAAAATGTAATAAAGTATGGAGTAACGAAAGTACCTTCCAACAAACTATATGTTGGGATCCACTTATATGGATATGAATGGGTTAATAAAAACTACGACCCAAATGCAAACACCCTGGAAGTTGAATTGGAAACCTCAGTACAGAGTAATTCATATTCGTATAGGACAATAAGGCAGATACTTGCAGACCCTTCGACAAAAACAACCTATGACCAAATATTTGATGAAGGCATTGCAACATATGACTGCCTTGAAACATCAAAATGTATCCTCTTTTATCCCACATTAGAAAGCGTAAAAGAAAGAATACAGCTTGCGGAGAAATATAAAATTGCAGGAGTTGCGTACTGGAAGCTAGGAAGAGAAGAAGATATTCTCAACTATTGAGAACAAACTCTGTCATTTCCACATCTTGATATACCGTGGTCACACATGCAGATATTACACCTGTCAATCGCTTCATATCTGTCTCCATGGTTAAATAACCGTCCATTGTATGAACAGATATTAGCCTTCATGATTGTCCCAGGCTCATTTCTATAAGAGAGAGCATAATTAGCGGCTGGGTTATACCCAAAGTCTGTAATAGTGAACGTAGCTTCAACAGTACATGGGCGGGTGTAAAGAGACGGTGCAGTATTGGCAATAATCATTAGAATAAGAGAAGCCTCTGAAGCATGATACATTCCAATCTGAACCGGAGGAGTAGAGTCATTACTACACAACTGAGCTTGATGCAAAACAACTTCAATCCCATTCTCCAAGTTTCTTATACTCGTAAACATTGTTTTAAGTGGTGCGACTTCAAGTTGAGAAGAAACGGAACTGGTAATATACCTCGTATTAAATTGAAGGTTATCCCTCGTAAAATCCTCAACCTCCAACTCTTCATCTCTTTCCAAACTATCAATTTTCTCACATAGTATTTTCCCTTCGTTACATCCGCACTCACTATCTCCCTTTGAAAAAATTGTCCCTGCGCTAACAACCTTACCCTCGTACCAACAATTGGATCCTAAAAATAAAGATGTGCCTGAATACCAAACTATAACAAGACCAACGAGGACGAAAATAAGGGTGACGCAAACAAGCCAGATTTTTTGAACAACTTCATTAAACACAACCAAGTCTAACATCAAAGCAGTTGTGCTACAATCATGACATGAATGACTCACACGCACACCTAACAACCCCTCCAATATCTGAAAATTTAGACAGCATACTAAAGGATTTTCTAGACAGAGGTGGAAAACATATATTGAATGTTGCATACGATCCAGAAAGTATGAACTCTGTACTACAACAGTTTAATAAGTATCAGGGAATGTATCCGGGTCTAATATTAAATGCTATTGGAATTCACCCTGAGCATTTCTCAGAAAACTACGATAGTAACGGACTTACTCTTTTTGAAAAAACAAAAAAACTGCTGGACTCTTTCGAAAATATTCTTGAACAGTCTAAAGATAGAATTCACGCAGTAGGGGAAACTGGGCTAGATTACTTCCATATATTCAGAGACACTTCACTAACCTCACAGGAAAGAGATGAGATTATGGAAGTACAGAGAAATTCATTTAGAAAACATGCACAACTTGCCTTGCAATATAATCTCCCGCTCACTATACACACCCGAGATCTTGCTGAAAAAGATATGGCAACAGTAGATGCATTAGAAATTCTTGCAGAAGTAGGTAAGGGAAGACTAAAGGGGTCATTTCACAGCTATACAGGTAAATTGGATCATGTTAATGAAATAGTTTCACTAGGATTCCATATTGGATTTAATGCAATAATCACATATCCAAGTGGAGCAAGTGTACATGAAATATTAAAAGCAACACCGGAAGAAAGAATACTGTTCGAAACAGACTCACCTCTATTACCAGCACAAAGTGTCCGTTCAGACCGAAAAAGGAAAGATAAATTTGGAAAACCTTCGGATATTGAAGAGATTATCCAAACGGCAGCCAAGATTAAGGGAAGTACATATGACAGACTTTTAAAAATATCAGATGAGAATTTCTCAAACCTCTTCCTTAGCAACTAGAATAACAAACTCTCCTTTAAGACTATCACTTACTTCATTAATCAATGAGGATACTTTCCCAGTAATTACCTTTTCATAAAGCTTTGTAAGGTCATTTGCAACCGAGACCCTCCTTTTTCCGTCAATCTTCATAACCTCTCCGAGCAATTTCTTCACCCTGTTGGGAGATTCAAAAATAACTAGAGTTGAATCTAACTTCATATATTCTTGAAGAATTGATTCTCTTTTTGAATCAGACTTAGGAAGAAATCCTAAGAATGTAAACCTGTCCGTTGGTAGCCCACTCACAGAAAGGGCAGAAGCAACAGAATCCGGACCGGGAATTGAGATTACTTCATAACCGTTTAATTTAAGGTATTCAACAAGCTTATATCCAGGATCTGAAATCAAAGGCATTCCTGCATCACTGACCAGGCCTAAATTCAAACCAGCATCCAGCTTCTCCAAAATCTTAGGTAACATTTTTTCATGATTCTGATCACGGTATGAAACAAGTTGAGTGTTAACATCATATTCACTAAAAAGCTTCTTCGTATGCCTAGTATCCTCAGCAAGTACAAATGTAACATTCTTGAGAGCTTCAAGAGCCCTGAAGGTAATATCGGAAAGATTCCCGATCGGAGTACCAATGACAAAAAGCTTACCTTTCAATTCCATATTCACTTAACTTATCCATCCCTATTATACCTCTTTTAATACTTTCTTCATTTAAGTCATTTACTGAAATAGCTTCATTAAGTTTAAACGGACCAATCTTCAA
>CAZCMQ010000047.1:0-5708 GCA_964500025.1 uncultured Candidatus Saccharibacteria bacterium
CACTGCCTGTACATGCAAAATCTGTCTGCCACTAAGATAGTTGCAACAATCGGTCCTGCAAGCTGGGATAATGAAATCCTGCATCAAATGATCAAAAACGGCATGCAGATAGCAAGAATTAACGCCTCTTTTGCAGACCAAGAAGAACTTGCAAGAGTAAGTACTCAGATCAGAAAACTCTCCTCTAAAGTTGCCATTATGCTTGATACGATGGGTCATAAAGTTAGAGTAAGCGGCATAGAAGAAGAACGGACTTTTAAAAACGGTGATCTAGTATCAATACTTGCTAATGGTCAAAAGAATCTTCCTTTAAATACAATCTCAACCACATATCCAAATCTACATGAATACTTAAAACCAGAAGATTTGGTTTTAATTGATGACGGAAATGTAAGACTTCAAGTACTTTCTGTAAAAGGTAAAGAGATTCAGTGTGAAGTTATACAAGGAGGAATCGTAAGAAACGGGAAAACTGTAAATATACCAAATGTTCACTTAGATTTTGAAACTCTTAATGAAAAGGATACGGCAGATATACAATTTGCAATTGAGAATAACTTTGATCTTATTTCAGCTTCATACATCAGAAACATGGATGATGTATTGGCAATAAAGGAGGTGATCGGTAAAAGCAACATAAAATTGATTGCAAAAATTGAAAATGCCGAAGGGGTAGAGAATTTTGACAAAATACTGGGAGTTGTAGATGGAGTTATGGTTGCTAGAGGAGATCTTGGAGTAGAACTTCCATTGGAAAAAGTGCCGATACTACAAAAACAATTCATTCTGAAGTGCAGACAGCGAGGGAAACTTTCAATAGTAGCAACACAGATGTTGGAGAGTATGAGAGAGAATTCCAGGCCAACAAGAGCTGAAGTAAGTGATGTAGCAAACGCCATCATGGACGGTACTGATGCAGTAATGCTTTCTGCGGAAACAAGTGCTGGCAAATATCCAGTAGAGGCAGTTAAAACGATGAATACGGTAGCATACGAAGCTGAAAAGGTTCTTCGTCCTCAGGCGGTAAGCGGAAGAACAGACGCAAGTGAAGATACTGACATAATCTGCAGCTACATCTTTTCTATGGTCAACGACCTAAATCTTAAAGGTGTGATTTCTCTTTCTCAAAGTGGGAAGACCTTAAGGAGTCTTGCAAGACACAGAATAAATGTCCCTATTTGGAATGTCAGCCCTAATCCAAGACTAATCAGGCAACTAAACTGCTTCAGAGGTGTTCACGGGGTGTATATAAAGGATTTTAAGAGTGATAGAGATGAGACTATTTTAGCAGCCACTGAAGTCGTTTATGCACAAGGGAACTTGGAATTAAGCGATAAAATAGCTATAATCTCGGGCAGTTCTATCACAAATAAAGGAAGTAACTCCATTATCGAGATCTCGACAGTCAAAGAGATTCTAGGAAAATAATTTCGGTGGCGTAGCCAAGTTGGTTAAGGCGACAGTCTGCAAAACTGTTATGCACGGGTTCGAATCCCGTCGTCACCTCCATTAAAGTATTTTAAGTCAAACTATGGCCAATACTTCAGATCAGCAAGAATACGCACGAATCAATGCAATTTCAAATGCAGCAGAGATGTATAACCAACCGGTTATGAATTTCAAGTCCCAACTAGCAAGCCTTGATCCAGAATACAAAAGAGAAGAAACCTTGCCTGGATTAAGCTTAAGTGCTGATCAAGTGAAAGGAAAAAGCTTCCAAGATCTTCTTGATCAGTATGTAAAGGATGAGAATGCAGAACCTGAACCAAAGTATGACAACATGGATATTTATGTAGCATATAAATTTGCAGATATTTATGGAGTTCAACTCACTCCACAGGAAATCGCTCAGAAGTACAGTGTCGAGGGTGGCGTTGAAAGAGTGGAGGAGATCGTAAACGGGATACAGGGAGCGATAGAGAACAAAATGAAAGGGGATGACCGCGAATCTCAATTTGTTAGGAAACTTATGCAAGATCTTCCTGGGCTTCTTGATCAAGCAAGGAAAGAGTTTAAAGTAGTAAGTGGCACATAATTTATTCTATAAAACCGTTTTTTCTGTTAAAATAACGGCATTGCCGGGATGGCGGAATAGGCAGACGCGAGGGACTTAAAATCCCTTTCTCGCAAGGGAGTGAGGGTTCGATTCCCTCTCCCGGCACCAAAAAACAAAATGTTAGATATTCCAACTCCACCACAAACAAACGAAAGGAAAGCACTGCAATTAGATGAACATCGCAATATTATAAGCGATGTAGTTGAGAAGATTCCAGAACCTTGGGATGAGGCTATAGAACCAATAATTGATATGTACAAAAAGGGGCTTGGAGAAAAGAACATACACAGCATATACGTTCTCGGTTCAGTTGCAAGAGGATTGGCGATAAAGGGGAAGAGTGATATGGATGCCATTGCTGTCGTTTATGACAAAGATGTTGCAAAGGAATGGATAGAAAAAGCAAGAAATGATCTTAAAGAAAAATTTAATTTTGCAACAAAGTTTGACTTGGGAATTGTATCCGAAAACGATCTGCGCAATGACGAAGACTATTTCAAAGGAAGACTCATGATTAAAACCTCTGGTTTAAAGATATACGGAGACGAGGATTTAACACAAACACTACCCAATGTAAAAGCAGATAAAGAAACTGCGAGGGCTCTCAAGGATAACCTTGAAGAACGTATAAAACAAACAAAAAGAAAGATGGACAGATTTTCAGAGGAACATGAAATTAAAGATACCTGTAAATGGATAATGAAAAGAGTTGTCCGCTCTGGCTTTATGCTAGTACTTGCAGAGGAGAAAGTGAAAGTATTTACTGTTGATATGGAGCCTTCCTATAAAGTTTTTGCAGAACGCTATCCTGAGAAGGCAGACGATATGAAGGAAGCACTGAACTGGGCAGAAAATCCGACAGATAACCCAAACAAAGTTAAAGAATTCCTAGATGATTTTGGAAAATGGCTTCAAGATAGTCTAAAAGAAAAATTCCCAGACGAGGTAGGAAAGAGTGAAGAAAAACCTAATCAACATCCAGAAACTTCTCCTCATCCTCATTCCCACACTTCGGACACTTCTTCAAAGGCTTAGAACCTTCATAGGTGTAGTTACAAACTCCACACTGCCACCTAGTCCACCTTGAATCCAAATCCTCAGGAGCTAAAGCATCATTTTCATATTGAGAACCGCTTTCCCCATTTATAGCAGGGGGTACAGGAGTATTCTGAACAGGGGGATTATTCCCTTGTTGCAAAGGATTTTGATTATTTGAAGTATCCACCTTCTTCAATCCTTCTAACAAGTAAACTAAATGTTCGATGAACATCAAAGTTTGACGAGTCGAACACAATATCATTGTACAATTTCGGATTATCAAAGTCTATGCCATACAACTTCATATACCTATTCCTATCATTTTCCTGCCTTTTCATTAATTTCTCCATGGTTATACGATACAGAGGGTCATCTTTTGTAAGATCTTTTTTCAAATCAAAGGCCCCCGTCTTGTGTAAAGTCCTTTTAACTCTAGTCTCAATGTCACAGGTCAACCAGATTTTAACTGTACACGGGATTCTTCTCTTAGTTGCCAACCCAGCAAAAGCCTTACTATCAATCAAGACATCAGGCTGATAGCTTAGTTTCAAAAGCTTTTCATCAATAATACGATCATACTTAAATTGATCATCAGAATTACTTATATCTTCAAGAAACTCCTCTACACTTCCAAAACCTGCTTTTTTAGCATACTCCCTCATTAACAAACCTCCGTAGACATAGTGCAAACCGTACTTTTTAGCCAACATTCTCGCAATTGTCGAGGCACCAGAACCACCAGGTCCACCGACAACAACAAGCATACCCATATCATTCGGTCTTTTTTGAAAAACTTTCATAGGCAGTAAAAACTTTGTATAGTGAATATACTACCATGATACCAAGAAGAAATAATACACAGAAAAAGAGCAGAAACACTCTTCAAAAATTAACAGCTCACCAGCCAAACAGAACAATACTCCTTTTCACAACAATAATGATCTTGTTTGGAGTGATAATGATTTTTGACGCAAGTGTTTATATTGCAAATCAAACATTCGGAGATCAGTTCCACTTCCTTAAACTCCAACTCATCTGGATTGTAGTTAGCCTCATACCGGCACTAATTCTGTATAACATTGATTACAGAAAGCTTGGCAGGATCTCACCGATAGCACTGGCAACAATCATCGGGCTGCTTGTTGCAGTACTGATATTTGGTGAAGAGATAAACGGGTCAAAACGGTGGTTTGCAATTGGACCAGTTCCAATACAACCTGCTGAATTTGCTAAGCCCGTGATTATTGTATATCTAGCTTCATGGCTTGCGAAACACAAAGGAGCATACAAATCCTTTAATGAAGCTCTTAAAAAAGATTTCCTTCCCAAGTTTTTAGGATTTGCAGCAATACTTTCAGTAATACTCATACTCATTCTTTTAGAGCCAGATCTAGGAACCACAATGATTGTCGCGATGACAGCTTTTGCAATGTTTTTCATTTCAGGCTCAGATTTTGCACACACACTAGGGTCAATCGGTGTATCAGCGGTAATGGGGCTGATTGGAATTCTTGCAGGTCTTTTAGAGTCATATAGATTCCAACGAATCAAAACATTCTTCCATCTTCTAACAACCGGAGAAGTTGCAGACCCAAGAGGTTCTGGATATCAGATGAGTCAGATATTAATAGGTATTGGTTCAAGCGGATTCTGGGGCAAAGGATTCGGGCAATCGCGACAAAGATTCGGATATTTGGTTGAAAACACTGCCTTCACAGACTCAATATTCGCAGTGATTCTTGAAGAGATGGGATTTTTAGGAGGAACTATTCTTGTTTTGTTGTGGACATTTTTCCTATGGACAGGACTTAAAATTGCAAGAGGAGCTCCGGACAAACAAGGACAGCTCATGGCAGCAGGAATAACAATTTGGCTTTCACTGCAAGCATTCTTAAACATGGCGGCAAATGTAGGATTAGTCCCACTAACAGGTATTCCACTACCATTCCTAACCTATGGAGGATCAAGTACTGTTGTTACAATAGCCGGTATCGCGATATTATTAAACATTAGCAGATACAGCAAAACAAATGCCCAAAGTTAAACTAGATAAAAAAATAGTAATTGCAGCAGCAGGATCTGGAGGCCATCTCTCTGCGGCAACTGCAATTATTGAAGGACTAAGAGAAAGATATAGCAATGTTGATGAGAACCTTCTTTTCATTGGAGGAGATTTGGCGATGGAAGGGGAAAAGGGAAATAGTAGTCTAGAGGAGAGGAAAGTAAGTGAGTTAGGGATAAGATTTGAGAAGATAAGGGCGGGAAAGCTACAAAGAAGACTATCAATTTCAACCGTTACACTAGCTCTACGAACAGTATTTGGAGTATTTGACGCAAAAAAAATTGTAAAAGAATTCAAGCCGGATATTGTAATAAGTACTGGAGGATATGTATGTGTGCCAGTAGCAATTGCAGCACACTTTTTAAAAATCCCTGTGTATCTTCATGAACAGACGGCAGCAATGGGCCTTTCAAATAAGATAGTTGCTAGATTTGCAAAAAAGATATTTATAACATTCCCTTCATCTCAGAAATATTTTCCGGTGGATAAAACTGTACATGTAGGTAATGCAATAAGAAGCAGCGTATTTAAAACCAAAGGAGAAGGTGAGAT
>CAZCMQ010000048.1:0-5615 GCA_964500025.1 uncultured Candidatus Saccharibacteria bacterium
AGCTTTGGTTGCAGCAAATGCAGTACTTCTTTTAGATCCTTTAAAACCAACAACACTAGGACTTCCCTGTGCTAAAGTATTTCCCTGCTCATCGGCAAGAGTAATGACTGTATTGTTAAAAGTAGATTGAACAGTAGCAATTCCTGATGCCACGCTTCTCTTTGCTGATTTTTTCTCTTTTACTGCCTTAGTTGCCATAGTTAGTTATTTTTAAGTCTTTTCTAATTTTCTCTTAAGTCCGCCAACAGGTTGTGATTTACCCTTCCTTGTTCTTGCATTATGCCTTGTTCTCTGACCTCTTACTGGTAATCCAAGTTTATGCCTTATACCTCTGTAGCTTTTAATATCCTTAAGTCTTTTAATATCTCTGAAAATCTTCTGTCTAAGCTCACCTTCTACAACCATTTTCTCATCAAGATATCTTCTTAGCTGATCAATCTGAGCTTCACTTAGCTGACCAAGGTTTATCTTATCATCAAAACCTAATTCAGCAACAATTCTCTTTGAAGTCACTTTACCAATACCATAAACATGGGTTAGAGAAACCCATATCTTCTTGTCATCTGGTATGTCTACTCCTGCAATTCTTGCCATTTCTATTTATTCAAAATTAACCTTGTCTCTGTTTATGTGTAGGATCTTTCTTGCAATAGACATAAACACGACCTTTACGCCTTACAATGTAGCACTCAGAGCATCTTTTTTTTACTGAAGCCTGTACTTTCATTTTACTTATGTCTATAAATAATTCTTCCTTTTCCTGGGTCATACGGGGTTACTTCAATTTTAACCCTGTCACCCTCCAAGATTCGAATATAGTGCATGCGCATTTTGCCTGAAAGATAGCCTTGAATCTCTACTTTCTGACCATTTGCATCAACCTCAACCAAGAATTTGGTGTCGGGCAAACACTCCTTAACAACTCCCTCTAGCTCAATAACATTCTTATCTTTCTTTGCCATTACGCCATTTCAAGCATTATATAATCCCTGCGATTATACCAAAGAGATTGATCCCTTGCAATCACCATTTCGTTAGGATTCTGGGATTTCTACCTACTACAACAGTATGCTCAAAAAGTGCTGAAAGCATACCATCTTTAGTCCAAGTTGTCCACCCATCTTCTTCAGAAATTACAATATCTGGACTGCCCATATTGACAATAGCCTCTATTGCCAAGGTTTGACCTTCATAAAGCTTGTTCCCTTGGCCTTTTTGACCATATCCTGGTACATATGGATCTTCATGCAGGTGACGACCTACACCATGCCCAACCATCTCTCTAACAACCGAATATCCTTCTTTTTCTACAGTTGACTGAATAGCATAACCTATATCTCCTGTAAATTTACCAGGCTTTGCCTCTTTTACAGCATTTAAAACAGCCTTTTTTGTTGTTTCTACAAACTTTCTCACAGATTCATCTACTTCTCCAACAATTACTGTTACAGCACAATCAGAAAAAACATCTTCGTACTTAATACCAAAATCTAAACTTACAATATCGCCATCCTTTAAAACATATTCATTGGGAATACCATGCACAACAATGTCATTAACTCCAACACATACTGACGCTGGAAAACCATCATATCCTTTAAATGCTGGCAACACACCATATTCTTTACAAAGCTCTTCTGCCTTTCTATCAATTTCCAGCAAGGAAACCCCTGCTTTAGGCATACTGGAAATAACTTTAAAAATTTCATGATGAATCTGACCCGCCTTAGCCATTTTCTCAATTTTTTCTGAGTCAACCTTCATTATAATTCTATAGATTCCTTAACATTCTCAAATATCTCTTCAATTGTCCTTGAAGCATCAATCTCAATTAAAAGACCTCTTTCTTCATATGTATTTAAAATCGGCTCAATAGATTTATTATATTCATCCAACCTACTTATTATCTTTTCTTCTTTGTCATCTTCTCTTTGCACTAGTTTTGTACCACAGTAGTCGCATATTCCACTAACCTTTTCTTTTTTATATTTACTGTGAAATGTAGCCTGACAATTAGGACATATCGTTCTAAGAGAAAGTCTTTCAATAGCAGCTTCTCTTGAGAGTTTAAAATGTACAAAACCATCTAAATCTCTTGAATATTGTGCTAAAAGATCATCAAATCTACTAATTTGTCCTACACTTCTGACTACAGAAAGGAAGATCCATGTTTTATTGACATCAAATCTATCCATCCACTTCGAGAACATCTTATATGTAAGATCGTCTTGTACGAAATTCCCGCCCCCCCATTGTTTGTGTGCTTCTATAGCATCTGGGTCTCCAAGCTCATACATTTTTCTAAACATTTCTCCTGTAGCAATTCTTTCAACCTGAAATTCTTTCTGAATCATTTCAACCTGAGTATCTTTACCACTACCAGAAGGACCATGAAAAAGGTATGTCTTAGCCATCTATCTATATCGTTAAGTTAGATGTACCTATCGTAATCTCTTACAACTACCATTGATTGAAGTTGTCTTCTAATTTCCAAGACAACACCTACTGCAATCAAAAGCCCAGTTCCCGAAACAAGCGTTGTTTGGATGAATCCTGTTGCGAGAAGGATATTTGGAAGTATTGAAAGAACAGCCAATACAAGTGCACCCACAGCTGTTAATCTAAATGATACTGCTCTGAGATATTTTGACGTTGATTTACCCGGCCTTATTCCAAGAATGAAACCTCCCTGTTTTTGTAGGTTTTCTGCAATTTCATCAGTATTGAAAACGATTGTAATATAGAGGAAAGAGAACAGGACGATTAAGACAAATGTACCGATATTTTGGACATACTGATCATTAAGGAAAACCAACACCCTACTTGAGTACTCAACAAAGGTTGGATTAGTACCTCTTCCAATGAAGAACTGTGCAATGAGCTGAGGGAAGGAAAGCATAGAAATTGCAAAAATAACCGGCATAACACCAGATTGTGTTAATTTTAAAGGTATGTAACTTTCGCTTGTCATTCCGGTCGTCCTGACTCTTCTTGAATACTGCACTTTTATTCTTCTTTCTGCCTCAGATATCAGAACAACAACTGTTACAAGGAAAACATTAAGTAGTATAAAGACAATTTTCTGTACTGTATCCATGAAAACAAGATTTCCAGTCAAAGTTGCAGGGATTCCTGAAAGGACGCCTAGAAAGATTAAGTATGAGATTCCGTTTCCGATTCCGTCTTCTGTTACTAACTCACCAAGCCACATCACAATTGCAGCACCAGCAGTTAGGGTTGCTGACATACCAACAAGCTCTAAAGGTGTAAGCTGACCCATAAGACCGAAGCCTCTTAAGGTTGAATAGATAACAAAAGACTGCATTATTGCAAGAGGAATAGTCAAAATTCTTGTATAAGTGCTTATAACTCTTCTTCCCTGAGTTCCCTCTTTTCTTAATGCTTCAAGTCTTGGGATGACCGGAGTAAGAAGCTGGAGGGCGATAGATGCATTGATATACGGGGATAAACCGATTGCCACAACAGAAGCTGTCTCTAAAACACCTCCCGAAATTGTTGAGATCAAGTCCCCAAAGTTACTACCGGCAAAAAGCTGGGCAAGTGCGTCTGCGGGAATTCCTACAACAGGAACTGCAGCTAAAATTCGGAATACAACAAGAATTAAGATTGAGAAAAATACTTTTCTTCTAATTTCTTCTGTCTTGGCATACAAAGCAATTGTTTGCCCGATTTTTGCAAGCATTTTGTTTACTTTACAGATCCACCGGCTGCAAGGATTTTGTCTCTTGCAACTTCAGATATAGGCAGATCACTAATTTTAAGCTTTTTAGAAATCTCTCCGTTGCCAAGAATTTTAACATTTTCTGTTCTTTTTCGTACCAATCCTTTCCCTTTTAGGCTTTCAAGTGAAACTGTTTCCCCTGCTTTAAACTCCTCTTCCAAAACAGATATGTTTACTGGCTCAAAGTGAGTTTTGTAAGGTCTCTTGAATCCTCTGTACTTAGGAATTCTTCTAAAGAAAGGTACGTTACCACCTTCAAAGAATACTGTAGATTTGTGACCAGATCGTGATTTCTGACCTTTAGTACCTCTACCAGCGGTGTGACCGCCAACTCCGGACCCATATCCTCTACCAACTCTTTTAGACTTTGATTTTCTTTTATTTCTTCTTGGTATCCTTTCTAGAAACATGTCTTTTTCCTTTTACTTTATTTGAATTATCTTTCTTACTTCTTAATTTCTGCTCTCTCTTTTTCCTCTCCTCATCCATTTTCTCCTTTATTCCAATTCTTTCTCTCATTTTTCTCATTTTGTTCAAAACCCTGTCTTTTCTCAATAACTGAAGTGCTTCAAGTGTACAATATGTATTTGCTACAAGGTTGTTAGAACCTAGCTGCTTACAGTATACATTCTCAATTCCAGCCATTTCCAAGACTGTTCTTGCAGACGAACCTGCAATAATTCCTGCACCTGGCCTTGCCGGTCTAAGCAGAACTTCTGCAGCACCTTTCTTATGCCTAATTTCATGAGGAATGGTATCACCAACAAGCTCAATCTTCACCATATTCTGAGAAGCCTTCCTCTCAGCTTTTGAAACTGCGCTTCTTGTATCAAGTCCTCTTCCTAAAGCAACTCCAACAGATCCTTTTCTATCTCCTGCAACAACAACAGCACTGAACCTCAATCTTTTTCCACCTGCAGTAACCTTTGCAACACGTCTTATTGCAACAGTCCTTCTGTCATATCCTCTTTCTTGTTGTTCTCTTCTTTCTCTAGCCATTATTATTTACTATATTTTAATTCCGTTATCTCTAACGCTTTCTACAAAAGAAGCAATTATACCGTGATATGCATATCCGCTTCTATCAAAAACTGCTACTTTAATCTTCTTTTTCTTTAACTGATCAGCCAATTTCTTGCCTAAATCCTGGGCCCCTTTCTGAGTTCTTGAAGCTCTCATTCCTGTTACAACAACACCCTTTTCATCATCAGCCACACCTGTGTATAGGAACTTATTGCTCTTAAACACATAAACCCTAGGCTTTTGTGCTGTTCCAGATACTTTCTTTCTAATATGTTTTTTTCTTTTAAGTCTTTTATCCATTTTTATTTTTACTTATCTGATGCTCCTGATTTAGCACTCTTTCTTCTTACATATTCACCCTCATACCTAATTCCCTTTCCTTTGTAAGGTTCAGGTTTTCTAATCTCTCTTATCTTTGCTGCGAACTCTCCAACCTTTTGCTTATCAACTCCGCTTACGACAACCTTAGTCTCTTCTGGTACTTCAATAGTTATACCTTCAGGTGCATCAAATTTAATAACATGATTTAAACCTAAATCCATAACCAAAGATGTTCCTTCCATTCTTGCTCTAAATCCAACTCCTACAAGTTCCAAGTTCTTACTAAAACCCTCACTTACTCCATTAATTGCATTAGCAATCAGCATTCGGTGCGTCCCATGCAAAGACTTTGTTTCTTTCTCTTCATCCTTTGCAGTTAAAGTAATTACATTCTCTTCAACTTTAGCTTCTATTTTCCAAGGCAGATTAATAGATAGCTCTCCCTTTGCGCCCTTAACAATAACATCCTGCCCATTAACTTGGACTGTTACTCCGTCTTTAATTGTTATTGGGTTGCTACCAACTCGTG
>CAZCMQ010000049.1:0-5597 GCA_964500025.1 uncultured Candidatus Saccharibacteria bacterium
TATTTTAACACGTTTAATTACCTAACTGGGTCGTAAGCACCCATTGGGGTGCTTGGATTACATCTCAAAACTCGTTGAAATGCCATCCAACCACCTTTAATTACCCCATATTTATCTATCGCTTGATATCCATATTCAGAACAAGTTGGTGTATGCCTACAAAATCTTACATTCGGGAAAATCTTTCCAAGCAAACCATGGTCGTAAGACAAAGTTTTTTGATACAACCGAATTAATAAAAGAAAAATATATTTCATGCCTGCGCTCCAACAAGAGTTAGAAACTGACTGGTTAGCTCTCTTTTTAGAGATTGCTGGTCATCTGTATATTTGAAAGCGACGTATTGAAATAGGGTCGGAGTAGTAACAGTTTTCAAAATCGGTCTTGAAATTTCACGAATCTTCCTTGTCAAAGAATGTCTTTGAACAGCATTTCCCACCTTACTGTTCACAACAATTCCCATTTTAGCGGTTTCCATTGAAGCATCGTTTAAAGCAATAAGCATGCCAAACTCGCCTTTAGCCTTACGACCTCGTTCATAAATCCTTTGGAAATCATTGGGGGACAATCTAAACTTTTTTGGAAGCATTTTTCTATTAGCTACCTAATTTTTGCCTTTGGCTTCTTTCTCTTGAGTTTGAACTCCTCTGAAACCGTAAGGGCTTTCCTTCCTCTTTTCCTTCTTCTTGCGAGAACTTTCTTACCTCCAGTTGTGCTATTTCTAGCCATGAAGCCAAGCCTCTTAATTCTTCTTAATTTTTTCGGTTGATATGTTCTTTTCATATGTGCAAAATCTGTACAAAAGCGAGTGGATTATAGCCTATGAAGCCTTTTGTGTAAATCCCATTCTTTTAAAAAGATCTTTCTGTTCATTATTTTCTTCTCTTTTCACCGGTTGATTGGTGTAAAGGGGAAGGGTGAAGGTGAAAGACGATCCTTTATTCAACTCACTTTCCACCTTAAAAGATCCGTTCATTAATGAAATAAGGTTGAAGGCGATATATAGACCAAGACCTGTCCCGCCTGGTTTAACCAAGTCGTCCTCTTTTTCTTCCTGAGCAACCCTAAAAAACTTACTGCCAAGCTTGCGTACATCCTCAGGTGATATTCCAACGCCACTATCCTTGATTGAAACAACCGCTTGTGAATTTTCCGTTCTCACTGAAATCTGTATTTCACCGTTTTCTGTGTACTTAACAGCATTACTAACAAAGTTATCCATAATTTCCTGTGTTCGTATCTTGTCTGCATAAACTTCTAGCTGCTCGGGGAGGTCAAGAGTTAAACCAAGCCCTTTTTCCTTAAGAGCTTTTTCTACTGAAAAGACAGAATTTCTGATAATAGGGATAAGATCTACCTTCTCCAGCCTCATCTCAAGCCTACCTTCTTCAATTTTTGCGCTGCTGATTGTTGATTCAAGAATTCTTTCTGCTCTGTGAACAGCCTCATCAATTCTCTCAAAATATATTGAAAAGTCTTCTTGGGAAGGGGTTTTGTTTAACTTCTCCTTAAGCAGATCAAATGAGACTTTTACAATTGAAAGGGGGGTTCTTAATTCATGACCAATTACATCAAGAAACTCTCTTTCCCGTCTCACTAAATCTTCCTTTTTATTTCTTCCAAACAATCCCATTCTTTCAGTTTAGCAGAAATTATGGTTGGCTAACAAAGCCTCTATGCATAATAGAGTAGGGTATACGTGAGAAATAATCCTTTTCCTGCACAGTTATCCACAAACCACTAGACAAGTTGTCCACATTTCTGGTATTAGAGAATTGGTGTTGCTAAAAAGCAATACTGCCCCCATTCATTAAATTGCAACTTTGCAAAATGCAGGATCTAACACAATTGCCCAAGCCGGACATTTCAGAAACTGCTGCTCCTCAAGGTCAGACTTATGACTTGGACGAAATTTGGAAGATTGTTCAGGAGAATGTAAGAATGTTTGTAACCCCAAAAGAATATATCGGCTGGCTTAAGCCGGTTAGGTTGGAAAAGATTGAGAATGGAATTGCCGAGCTTTCCTGCGAGCAAGCATTCGGAAGGGAGTGGATTGAAACAAATCATAAGGCAAAGATTAGAAAGGCACTTTTGGACGCAACAGGGCAGAATTTAGAGCTAGCTATAACTGTAAGATCAAGTATTCAAAGAGGGGCAGGAGCAAATGAGGAAGAGGTAGTTGTTAAAACATCCTCTCAAAGAGACATATTTTCACAAGGAGATGATAAGCAGGAGAGGTTGAGAGTCTCTCAGCTTAATCCAAAGTATTTATTCAACAATTTCATTGTAGGAGCACACAACAGACTTGCTCATGCCGTTGCCGAAGCTGTTGCAAAAGACTTAGGAACTGCCTACAACCCCGTCTTTTTCTACGGACCAACTGGGGTTGGCAAAACCCACTTAATGCAGGCGATCGGAAACGAAGCTTTGAGCGCGAATAAGAAAGTTGTGTATGTCTCTATTGAACAGTTCCTAAACGAGCTGATTGAAGCAATCAGAACAAAGTCGGGAGATACGTTTAGAAAAAAGTATAGAGCGATAGACCTTTTGATAATTGACGATGTTCAGTTCATGGAAACATACCCTAAGACGCAAGAAGAGCTTTTCCATACATTCAACGCGCTTCACCAGGCAAACAAGCAGATTGTGCTGGCTTCAGACAGACCTCCAAGAGAGATCAATAACATTACAGACCGATTAAGGTCGAGGTTTGAAGGCGGGATGGTTGCAGATATTCAAGCACCGGATTTTGAGACGAGATCTGCAATTTTAATGCAATTAATCTCCCAAAGTGGTATGCAGGTAGATTTTGACATCATTCAAATGGTTGCTAAAAGTATTGAAAGCAATGTGAGGGAGCTGGAGGGCGCAGTAACAAAGATAATTTCCCTTCAAAGAATCGGTACCCCAATTACTCACGAAGAGATTGCAAAAATGCTTCAGGTGGATATCGAGAGCAAGAGAAAGAGGATTAAGCCGGAGATGATTTTGAAAACAGTCTCTGAAGTTTTTGATGTGACTCCAAAAGAGATTAAAGGCAACAGGAGGACTGCTTACGTGGCATTTGCAAGACAGGTCTGCATGTATTTATTGAGAGAAGAGCTAGGACTACCTCTTGAAAAAGTTGCGAGAGAAGTAAACAGGAAGGACCACACAACAGTCTTGCATGCCTGTGAAAAGGTAGGGGAGATGGTCACAACAGACGAAAGAGTAAGGACAAAAATAGAGAAGTGTAAAGAGCTGCTTTCTTAACCCAGCCCTGTGGATAACCCTGTGGAAAACTTTGTATAAGTTTAGGATAACCTCTGGATTTCTCCACAGATTAAATTTCCTTTAAAGAAAGATTCTTTATTAAAAGACAATATTTCTTTAATGAATAAATCCACAAATGGTATGAAGTTATACGGTAGTTATCCAAATAAGTTATGCACATTAGTGAAAATGAACGGGAGCGTTGAGGTGAAAGGGTTTTTAAAAGGTAAAGGGAACGAAAGGGTATGAAAGATATCAACACCATTTTTTGAGGGGAAAGTCCTTTTAAGAAAGGCATTTTTTAATCTAAAATTTTCGATATCAACATATCCATACTCTCTACTACTATTACTACTATTTTTATATATAAATAATTAAGAAGAGAGGAACAGATCATTAAATACCCTTTGCCAAAAAACAACCCACCTAGTATAATTCAATAGGCTTTACTTCTTATATTCAAGACTTAAAAGAATGGAATTCTCTTGTAACCAAGATACATTTGCAAAATACTTAAATATTGTCAGTAGAGTGGTTAGTTCAAGACCTGGGCTTCCAATATTAAACAACATTCTCTTTGATGCATCTTCCTCAAAGCTAAATATGTCTGCAACAGATTTGGAGATTGGTATTAGTACATGGATTGGTTCGCAGGTTAAAACTCCAGGTACTGTAACTGTGCCTGCAAAACAGATTGCTGAGTTTGTAAATTCAATTCCTTCTGAGAAGGTCGATGTTGTATTAGAAAAGCAATCTCTCAATGTTTCTACTGTTAATAACTCTGCACAATTCCATACAATTCCTGCAGACGATTTCCCAAAGGTTGTTAGCGTTGGAAAGGAAAGTCCTTTATTAAAGATATCTAAAGAGGACCTTGTTACTTCTATCTCTAGAGTTTCCTTTGCTGCTGCAACAGATGATGTAAAACCAGTTCTTTCAGGAGTACGGGTTGAGATTAGTGGTGATCATATTGCTTTTGTAGCCTCTGACGGTTTGAGACTTTCAAGACAGACCGTAAAACTTAGCAGTGCAATCAAGGAAGATATTTCGTTTTTGGTCCCAGTTAAGGCAATGCAGGAGCTTTTGTTTGTTTTAAATGAATTAGGTGGTGAAAAAGAGAAGGAAATGGTTGAAGTATTCATAGTTGAAGAAAGAAACCAGATTGTTTTCCGATTTAATGAGATTGATATTGTTTCAAGACTTATTGATGGTCAATATCCAGATTACAATGCAATTATCCCAACAGGGTTTAATCTACAGGCAGCTATTCAAAGAGATGAATTCTTGAACGCCCTAAAGGTTGCAAATATTATTGCAAGAACCGTTTTAGGAAATAAGATTATTCTTAATGTTGAACCGGATAAGGACACTATTTCTCTTTCTGCAACGCAATCGGATGTTGGAAGTAACGAAAGTGTTTTCTCAGGAAAAATTGAGGGATCTGCTTTAAAAATTGCTTTCAGTGCAAAGTTCCTTTCAGATATTCTCAATAACATCGGTGAGGACGATATTGTTTTTGAGTGCTCAGATCCTGTAAAGCCAGGCGTATTCAAGATTAAAGGAGACGATTCCTTTATTCATCTTGTAATGCCGATGATGCTTTAGGGACCTTTTCTTATCCCGTATTGTATAGCCAAAACCATGCACTGTTTCAATAAGGTTTTTCTTGTCTATTTTGTCCCTCAGCCTTTTAACATGAACATCCACAGTATTTGAAATTGTTGATCTTCGATAATCCCAGACATGATCCAGAAGCTCGGCGCGACTAACTACCCGCCCTTTATTTCTCACTAGATACTCTAGAAGAGAAAACTCCTTTTTTCTAAGTGGTAGCTCTTTTTCTCCTATACTTGCTGATCTAATGTTTGTATCAACTTCTATATCCCCATGCCTTAAAACTCCTCCGTTATTCCCCCTTGGTCTCCTTAGTACAGATTGAACCCTCGCTGCAAGCTCCTGAATGGGGAAGGGATAATCAAGGACATCATCACCTCCTGAGTTGAGGAAGGCAACATTCTCTTTCCAAGTGCCTTTGGTCGAAATCCCTATTACATATGCATTGCTGTCACGGTTTTTAATTGTCCTAAGAAGAATTGGGGTTTGCATCTTTTTCAGAGATGTGTTGATTATGAATATTGAGTATTTTCTCTTTTGGGAAAGCTCTGTGTATATTGATCTGGGGTCAATTATTGTACACCTATAATCATAGGTAGAAAGTACAGATGAAATTATGTGTGCAACTGTATTTGAATCCTCTATAATTAAGATATTCATTGGGCTCGTCTAAAAATTTAATGTGAGGAATATAAGACTGAGTGGAGATCTTAAGAAGTCCTATATCAAAG
>CAZCMQ010000050.1:0-5459 GCA_964500025.1 uncultured Candidatus Saccharibacteria bacterium
GCCATGCTAGGGCTCTTCTAGGCTTGACGGATAAAACCTCATTAGTAGCAGCTGCAAGCATTGTTATCAGAAGAGATTTGAGTGTGCGCGAAACAGAGGTAATGGTAAGGAAAATCAATTACGGAAAAGGTTCAAATAAGGGTCTTACAGACGCTTCAAAAGAACTAAAGGATACTGAAAAGAAGCTCTCTCAATGGCTTGGATACAGCGTACAGATTAAAAAGCTAAATAGTGGCGGAAAAATCACAATCAGATACAATAACAATAAGGAACTTTCTGAAATTGTAGGAAAAATGAGTGCTTAAGCAGTAACTTCTTGCCTTAACTTCTCATACGCTATTATTGCTGCGCTGGCTGAAACATTTAATGACCCGATACCCTCTCTCATTGGAATTTTAATCTTTTCATCAACTTTTTCCATAACTCTAGTTGAAATTCCCACATCTTCTGCACCAAGAACGAACGCAACAGGGCCTCTCAAATCCTTTTTATAATACTCATCTCCTTCCATGCTCAAAGCATAGATTTTTATCCCTGCCTTTTTCATCTCTCTCATAGCACTGAATAGGTTCATTTCAACAATAGGAATCCTTGCAGACGCGCCCATTGAAATTCTCATAGTCTCGTGAGAAAGAAGGTTTGCACTTTTTATTGGAGTAATAACACCATTAACACCAACACCAAATGCGGTTCTCAGGATAGCTCCTACATTCTGATCATACTTGACGTGATCAAGTAAAAGAAAAAAGGGCCGAATTCCATCATCTTCTAATTTTCCTAAAAGCTCCTGCAACCCCCATATATTATCGGCAACCATCATACCAATTATGCTCTCGATGTTATTAGTCCTACTCATTCTTGTAATAACCTTTCGAGCTACTTTTACAATGGGAATTCTTTTTCTACCGGCATATCCAATAATTTCAGTTGTTTTTGGGTCTTTATACGCGTTATTGGCCATATAGATTTTTTCAAACTCATGGTCTTCAGCCAAAAGCTCAAGCAGCGCGTTCTTACTCTCAATCTGGACGAATTTCTTTCTTGACATTATTCTGTGGGAAGAATATCTACATAATACCTATTTCTCTTATGACCAGTCATTCTTCTAAAATGAACGTGACCGTCAGAAATAGCGTAGATACTAAAATCACGACCCATACGGGTGTTTTTTCCAGGGTGGTATACACTCCCCTTTTGCTTAACTATAATATTTCCGTTTTTTGCAAGCTCTCCAGCAAATTTCTTTACTCCAAGTCTTTTACCTGGAACATTTGTTGAAATTACTACTGAACCTGCACCTTTAACTTTTGCCATATCTCATGACTTACAAATTATTTTCTCTTGGAAAGAATGAATATATTGCGCCTAATGATACTATTTGGACGCTCCCAATGCAAGTCCCCTTCCTTAAAAAGCTTTTTATTCTCAATATCCCAGCCTTTTCCAATAATGTTATTAAGGCTCAGTGTAACCCAACCTTTTCTGGTTTTAAATGATGGGATTACAATAACAGCCTTAATACGTCTCTTTTTAATTTTAGAAAGAATCTCAAACATCCCCATGTACAATTCCCGTACCATATCTAAAAGCTCATTGGCTTTTAATGGCGATAGTGGCTTATACTGTGGTGGTCCCATAAAAGGCTCGCAAACAACAGCGTCAATCTCAGTTTTTTCTAGTTCTCTTAAAATCTTTCCGTCGGGCTTTGTCACATCCATTGTAAATGTGTTGTATTTCACACTTCCCAAAACTCCTTGGGTTCCAAGCCATGTAATGTTTGCCATAGTATCAGTCACTGAATTCTCATTAATGTCTGAAGCAACAGCATTTACGCCTGATAAAAGCGCACTTAGAGGTATTGTTCCAGAACCGCAGAATGGATCCCAAATAGTTTCTCCTTCTTTAACTCCAGAAAGATTAACAAGTATTTTTGCCAATTTCACAGGCAAAACCCCCATTTTCTTATCAGTATTGGGTTTTCCATAATCCACAAGACTGAATAGGTCAATATTCTGAATACCTAGGGTTGTTCCAAAGTATTCACCCTTACTTGTATTGAAAATAACAAGTTCAAAACCCTTATCAATTAAATTGTTTTTTATTACCTGCCCAGCGTTGAGTGATAGTTTTCTAGGTAAAACATATCGTGAAGAAATACCGCTTTCCTTCAACCCAGCCTTTATTTGCTCTGAGAGCTCCTTTATCTTAGTACTATCCCAGGAATTACCATAGTTTTCCTCGACTGAAACACCAAAAGAGACCTTCTTTTTACCACTAAAGCCTAAAAGGAAAGAATCTAAGTCAATAATCTTTCCATACTTAACAAATGCTCCTAACCGGTTGAATAAACGATCCATTTCCTGCTCGGATCTCCCTGATGTAACAATAAAAAGATCTTCTGATACCTTTTCAATTTCAAACTGTGGATAATCATTATGCGTAAGCGCCCTAAGTTCAGCAATCGCAAGATTGCTTATCCTGCCCGGTACAAAAAAATATTTCATGCTTTTAAGCGCTAATCTTTTTTACCGCAATTCTAGTCAAATGAGATCTGCTTCCAATTGTCTTTCTATATCTAGCTTTTGCTTTGTATTTGAATGATGTAACTTTTTTATCTTTCTTATTAGCAACTACTTCAAAGTCAACGGTTGCACCTTTTACAAATGGCTTACCTATCTTTACTTTTCCATCCTCAACAACTAACAGAACTTCTGAAGTTGAGAATTTTGAACCTTTATCTTTTCCAAGACTATTTACAGTATATTCACCCCCTTTTTCAACAATAAACTGCCTTCCTGAAACAGCTACTACTGCCCAAGCATTCTTAGCTTCACTTTTTACAACTTTTTTCTCTGTTTTCTTTACTGCTTTTTTCTGTGCCATAGCGGGATATTTTATGTTAACACGAAGAAATTGTCAATTTCATCAATAATCCTTTCTTGAACGTGACATTATACCCTGAATAAGACCTAATGAAAAGAAGGTCATAACAGTTATTCCTCCTCCTGCACTAATCAAAGGTAAAGGAATACCTGTTGCAGGTATTATCCCTGTATTTGTACCAATATTAATAAATACTTCTATAAGGATTTTCATACTTATAACAACAATAAGTGCTGAACCAAAATCATCAATTCCTCCATTTAAAACTGTACTAAGCGCTTTGTACAATATAAAAAGATAAAGGGATAACAAAAAAATTGTACCAACCAAACCAAACTCTTCGGCATAGGTTGCAAAAAGGAAGTCAGTTTGATGCTCTGGTAAAAAGTTTAAACGCCCTTGAATACCATTTCCCCATCCTTTACCAAATATTTGCCCTGAACCTATCGCTATTTTAGCTTGATTCACATTAAAAGCAGATTGCTCAAATTCTCCTTCGGTATCACTAAAAACCAGGATTCTTTCTCTTTGATAGTCCTGCAGAACATTATTCCATCCGAAATTTGCTCCAAATCCCAGCACAATACCTAAAAATAAGGAAGTTAATATCCCTAATCTCCATTCATCCCGAGCATTAAAAGCAAATATAGCAATAATAATCGCTAGTAGCGCAGCGATAGACCATGCTAATACACCGGTAATAAGAAATAGAGCTATCCCAACTGCAGAAAGTATAAGAATTGCAATATATATCGTATTTCTGAATTGATTATTCAAAGCTGTGAAAAGTGTTAACAAGCAAAGGAATAAAAGGATCAAAGCCATACTTCCGTGTGGTTGGATAAATACAAGAAGGATTAGAGGAAGTGCTGCCAACAGGCTCAAGACAATAATTACCGGCTGAGAAAATCTCTCTTTAAGAGTTGCTATTTGTGCTGTTGTTATAATAATAACTAATTTCGCTATCTCTGAAGCCTGAATCTGAACTCCAGCAACTGTTAACCACCTTTGAGCGTTATTCCTTGCTTCACCAAAAATTAATGTTAAAACAAGCAGAATCGCTGTAAAAATCCAGAAACTCCAGACTATTTGGGGATATTTAAGGTAAGTGTAATCAAAATTGGAAACTGCTAAAAAAACAATAAGTCCAACTAGAACGAAAATTATCTGTTTAGTTAGAATACTATCCCATCTAAACACTCCTGTTGGATCAACTAAAGTGGCTGCAAGCGAGCTTAAACCAATTAAACTGATAAGGAGGATTGGGATTAGTAGTGACAGATCAATCTTTTTGAGAATTGTTCTTCCTATATTCATTGTACTGTCTTATAAATTCAATGATCAAAAGCGCAGTATCATCAACAGAACCTAGGGGGGCGACAAAATCCGGGATAAGGTCTATTGGAGAAAGAACATATAAAATAACAAGAAGGAATGGCCACTTTTTCTGTAAAAAACTTTTCTTGATATTTTTATTAGCCATTTTTGTACTATCGATTCTTACGCATAAAAGCAGGAACATCGTCTATGTCTTCATCTGCTTCTGCTGAGTAGGAAGGTCTTTTACTTGAGGTACTTTCAGAATCAGCAGATATAAGCTCATCCATATCATCCTCTTCACCTGCAAGTGGTTTTTGAGAAGGAACTGGTGAAGCCTCTAGCTGTACAGGCTTCTTTTTACTATATTGCTGCTTACTTTCATCAAATCCTGTAGCAACAATTGTAATACTTATTTCATCACCACTATGCTCAGGATCAACTGTAACACCAAAAATAACGTTTGCTGCTGGATCAACTACCTCTTTGATAAGATGTGCTGCTCTATCAACTTCCTTCATAGAAAGATCTAATCCACCTTCAATGTTATAAAGAACTCCAGTAGCACCTTCAATAGACATATCCAAAAGAGGATTTGTGGTAGCAAGTCTTGCAGCCTGTTCTGCTCTATTATCGCCTGACGCCCTACCAATACCCATTAACGCAGATCCTGCGTTCATCATGATGGATTTAAGGTCGGCGAAGTCTACATTGATGAATCCAGATCCTGTTACAAGTGTAGAGATACCTTTGACACCTTCAGATAGAACAGAATCTACCCTTTTCATTGCTTCAAAGAAGGAAATGTTCTCTTCTACAATATCAAGAAGTCTTTGATTTGGAATTACAATTAGAGTATCAACCTTATCCTTAAGCTCGGCAATCCCTTCCTCTGCAATTTCCATTCTATGCTTTCCTTCAAATGCGAACGGTTTTGTAACAACAGCGATAGTTAGTGCACCCATATTTCTTGCAACTCCTGCAACCACAGGAGCAGCACCTGTTCCGGTACCACCACCCATACCTGCAGTAATGAAAACCATATCAGCACCTGCTAAATGTTCATGAATCTGATCTAAACTCTCTTCTGCTGAATTTGCTCCTAGCGTGTGATCTCCTCCAACACCAAGCCCTCTTGTAAGCTCCTCTCCTAATTGTAGTGTAACTGGAGCTAAAGAATTTTTAAGAGCCTGTTGGTCGGTGTTAAACGCCATAAACTCAACCCCTTGAATGTTGTACTCAGAGATCATAGTGTTGAC
>CAZCMQ010000051.1:0-5353 GCA_964500025.1 uncultured Candidatus Saccharibacteria bacterium
GCTCAATGTGTTGGTGTAAATCTAACTTACTGTGATGAATTCGGGTTAACTCCAAACACTTCTTATACTCGAAAGATTGTTGCATACAACAGCGTTGCTGTGAGTGGACCAAGCACAAATATAACTGCAATAACATTCGCAAATACTCCCGACGCTCCTGTAGTTGTAGCTTCAAGCTCAACTGCATTGAATGTATCTTTTGGTGCGAACAATAATCCTGCTGGAACTCAGTTTTTGATTCAGGAGGTTGTATCTGGAAAGTATGTGAACAAAGCAAATGGAAGTCTTTCCAACTCTGAGGTTTGGGGGACAAGGGATGAATTTGGAGGAGATAGCGGAATTGGAGTAAGTCAGTTATTTGCTAATGCTCAGTACGAATTTAGGGTGAAGGCAAGAAATAGCAATTCAGTTCAAAGTGCGAACTCTACATCTGTTGCGAAATATACATTAGCTGTAACTCCAGCAGCTCCAACAGCAAGAGCCAGTTCATCTTCACAGATAAATCTTGTTGTTAATACGGGTGGAAATCCTCCAATGACACAGTATGCGATAAGGGAGGTAAATAGTGGTAAATATGTAAATAAAGCTTCAGGCGCCCTGGTAGATAGTGCAGACTGGGGTACACAGACTCAGTTTGGAGGAAGCTCAGGCAGAAATATTTCAGGATTACAGGTCAATTCTGCCTATACATTTATTACGATTTCCAGGAATGGTGACTCAGTCCAAAGTGAGCCGTCTTCTAGTGCTCAGACAAGCACTCTTGCAAATCTTCCAGGAAGACCAACAGTTGATCAGGTGAGCTTTGATAGTGCAAGAGTAACTGTGAGTGGAAATAATAATCCGGCTGGAACTCAGATTGCACTTGTTGAAGTTGGTACAAATCAGTTTGTAGGAAATGATGGAAGGCTGACTAATACTGAAACATATAGAGTGCTTCCAGCGAGTGGTGTGTTGGTTGTTGACTTAGCTGGTTTAAGACCAGGCTCAAGCAGCAGGCTTGTTGCGAAGGCTAAAAACTCTGTTGGAGTTGAGACTGTTGTAACTGCGCAGTCTGAGGTTTACACAAGAGCACGACCGGTAAATGCAACTTCTTCAACACCTGTTTCTACCAATGCAATCAGGTTGGTGATAGGGGTGACTGATAACGATCCAAGTGTACATTATTTGATAAGGGAGACTATCTCCGGGTTGTATGTAGATAAATCAACAGGTGTGTTGCAGGCAAATGAGAGTTGGGGAACAGTTTCGGAATTTGGAGGAAGCAGCGGAGTTGTTGTAACGGGGTTGAGTCCTGCAAGAGACTATAGCTTCAGAATTAATGCAAGAAATGGTGTTGGAGTTGTAACTGGACTTGGTGCGTTTGCACAGACAGGAACTCAGGCTGTTCTTACAAATATTCCGGCAGAATTGAGGGTGTTTTTGAGGGATAACGCTTCTCTGGATCTTACCCAATCTAGTGGAGGTCAAAGAGGTTTGCAGAGTGTAAGAGTTATTAGAGGTGAGTATCTTGTCGCAGATATTCCTGTGTTGTTTGATGCAAACAGAGACTGGTCAACTGTTGTGATTGATTCAGATCCTCAAACAAGCAGAGTAGCTGTAAAAGTTGGCTCAGAGCATGGATTTAACGGCAAATATACAATGTACGTAGCTAAAGGTGGAACAAACGCATTCGTTTTGTGTCCTGATGCTCATGATCTTGGTTCTGTTTCTAGTGATTGTACAAACCGAGTCCTCTTTATTGGTCCATTCCCTCAAACTCTTGAAGTGAGGGGCTCTCAGGTTTCTGTATCAATTGCGATTTTGGATGGAAAAGAATATTGGGTTGTTGATGGTTTAAGTGGAACAGGTGGACAGGGCGTCATTTATGAACCTGGTCAGCCTCCTGTTGCACCAAATCCATCGCCCGAACAGCCTTCAACAGGTGGCTCATCCGGTGGAACAGGCGGGCAGGGTGGTGGTTCAGGGTCTTCTGGTTCTGGAATAGGGCAGGTAATATCACAAGTTCCTCAGGCTGCAAGTCAGGTGATTCAGGGTGTGAGGCAGACTTTGGATAACACGGTTGGTAATCTTCCCGAAAGAGAGCTTCAGGTTGTTACAACTTCTACCTCTGTTGCAACCGTAACGGTTGGTGTTGCTGCGGTGAGCGGTGGATTCACTCAGATCCCTTACTACCTTGTTCAGATGTTTCTTGGTATTTTAAGTTTCTTTGGTTTTAGAAAGACCGGTAAGCCATATGGGTATGTATATGATTCGGTAACTAAAAAGCCTGTGAGCAGGGCGGTTGTACGTATCTATGATGCTCAATCACGATTGGTTTGGACAGATGTGACGGATATGTTTGGTGCTTTTAACGCAAACTTGGAGCCTGGGAAGTATAAGATGCTTGTAAGGAAGTCTGGCTATGAGTATCCGTCCAAGATTATTGCTGGAAAGTCTGACTATCCATTGGAGCCTGTCTACAAAGGTGAATTAGTTCAATTCAGTAAGAAGAGTGCAATAAAGTATGTTGTTCCTCTTGATCCAAAGAGAACTAGTCGTTTTGCAGGTATCAGTGTTGCGGCAAAGAGTCGCTTCCTCTTTATTCTCAAACAGCTTAATATCCTCATCTTTATTGCTGGTATTGGTTTAGCTGTGTATACGTACAACAAGTTTCCAACAACTCAGAATCTTTTGATTCTTCTTGTGTATATTCCTGCAGTTGTATTGCTTCTTAGGTCGATTCTTTCTGCTTCACAGTCGCACGGTCGCGTTACAGAGAGAGGCGGGAAGGCTGTTGCGGGCGTAATTGTTGCGCTTAAAGAGCTTGAGTTTGATAGGTATTTGGGTAAGAGGGTGACGGGTAGTGATGGTGAGTATCAGTTCTTGGTACCAAAGGGTGTGTATCAGCTTGAAATATTGAATGATGATTGGGCTGCAGCAAAGTTTGAAGGTGGATCTGGGGTTGTTGAAGTGTCGGATAAAAGCAGTTCTGTTGTTGCAAAGAATATTGTTGTGAAGAGGAAGTAGGGAAGTTTCTTTCGATTTTGTTTTCCAAGGGGTCAGATGTTGTGAAGTAGCAGCGCTACATTCTTATCTGACCCCAAGGGAGGTCTCTGCCACTCTCCCGCAAAAGCGGCAGAGACCTTTTCCTAGGAAAACGGAGGAGAACGGTCCCGTTTCCGTCTTCATTATACTTCTTTACCTATAGATATACAAAAGTGCTCATAAATGTTATCTTTAATTATGCAAAAGAAGGTGTGGTTTAAGGCTAAGTTGTTTGGATGGGGATGGTATCCATCTACTTGGGAAGGATGGTTGATAATTGCTTTGTATCTTGGAGCAATCTTCGCCCACCTTTATGTTGTTGGTGCTTTAGATGATAGCTTGGGTAAGGACATTCATAATGCAAAATTTTCTGAGTTTTTCCCTTGGCTTTTGGTTTATACAGGGCTATTAGTGTGGATTTCTTACAAGAAAGGGGAGAAGCCAAGATGGAGGTGGGGAAAGTAGAGGACTATTCTCTGTACACTTCATCATGAGTCCCTATATCAGTGACTAAAATCCTTCCATTTGGTTGAAAGACGAATATAATTCTTAGGCTTCTGTTTATTGAAATACTCCAAGACTGTTCTTGAGAATTCGTGAGTTTATGAAGCCTTAGAGAGGGATGGTTTGCACTTATAGTTAGAAGTTTTAATGTCTTTGTAATCTTCTTGTGTTGTGATGGATTTCTGAGTTTTGTTTTCTTTAGGTATCGTGCTGCTTTTTTAGAAAACTCAATCGACATATTTATCTAGGTATTCATCTAGTTTGTCGATATCGTCAACAACGAGGGTTTCTCCTCTTTTAGATTCCTCGAGTGCTTTCTTTATGGCTCGGAGAGTTCTTTCAGACGCCTTTTTAGTCGGAGCATTTGGATTTGGGATATTTTGATGTTCTATATTAAAGGATATTTTGATATTTCCAGTGCTGTAGTTTTGTAAGAACAGGCGGATAACCTCCTGAATGGAGCTAAAACCTTCTTTTTGCGCCTGCTTATCTGCTTTCTCTAAAACAGAAACAGGTACATTTGTTGTTTGTAAAGTCTTTTTCTGAATATTACTCATATTACATTAGTAATAATATTTATTATAGATATAATATCATGTGTTTTGATGATTTTCAAGTCTGATGTTGCTTAGCAGATATAAAAAGCTTGTTAATACAGCAGAGGGATGAAATCTGAAGAGTCTATTTGTTAGACTTTTCTTGTTGAATGTATTGGTCCCAATCTTTCTTAAAATCTCTATTGCTTTTAAGAAGTTGTTCAAATGTCCCTTGATCGACAATCTTGCCTGCTTTGAAGATTACTATTCTGTCAAAGAATTTTAGAAGGTTCATCTTGTGAATGGATGCGATTACTGTCTTACCCTGAAATCTCTTAAAGATGTTTTGATATATCCTTACTTCATTATTTGGATCTACAGAGCTTGTTGATTCATCCAGAAGAAGTATTTCTTTATCTTTTGATGCGAAGAGTAGGGCGCGGGCAAGGGCTAGTCTCTGTTTTTGGCCACCTGAGAGATTTACTCCCTTTTCGTTTATTACAGACTCAAGTCCTTTAGGAAGCTCTTTTATTACATCTGAAAACCTTGCTGTTTTAGAAATCTCCATTATCTCTTTGTCAGAGTAGTTGATTCCTAGAGTTATATTTTCCCTTATTGTTTGTGAGAATATTTCAGGTTCTTGAGGGACTAGGGTAGTCTTTAGGTCTATGTCTGCAAAGTTTGTTGTTAATCCTTTGCCTGAATCAAAGAGGATTTCAGATGTAGCATTTTCGTACATTCCGTGGAATACCTTGAGGAATGTTGACTTGCCTGATCCGGATCCACCTATTAAGGCAATTCTTTCGCCTTTAGAAATTTCAAAAAGAGGAATATTTATATTATTTTCTTCTTTTTCAGAGTCCTGGTATCTGAATTTTGTATTTTGTATCTGCATTTTCCCCCAACCTGTGTAGCTTTTTCTGTTGGTTGAGGTCATTTTGACTATATCTTCCTCTAACGACTGTGCATTTAGTACGCTTGCCTTGTTTTGAATGAGTTGGCCATAGAAGCCAGCAAGTCCGTAATATACTTGAAGTAGGCTCATTAGGTACATAAACATTGCGCTTACTGTTCCAATCTCAATGCTTTGTCCATTTCTGTAGTTAATTAGAAGGTAGGTGGCAATTGGTACGACCAAGATTAGTCTAAAAAGGACTCCTCCTGTTGCCCATTTGGTTTCACCTAATATATGGTTCTTTTTGTAAAGTGTTAGAGGATTCCATAGCGTCTCCTTTATCTTTTTGAAGATTGGGGTTTCAATATTTAATACCTTTATTGTTGTGATGTTT
>CAZCMQ010000052.1:0-3147 GCA_964500025.1 uncultured Candidatus Saccharibacteria bacterium
TAATTTAAGAGAATCCTGATATAAATGGAGCTTTGCAGAGTAATAAATGATTTTCTTTATTTGCAAATTGAAGCTTTCTGTTGATTCTTCAATTAATTCTCTTAGCTTTATCCTTGCTAAGTCACCTTTATCTTTAGAAATCTCAGCACCATTCAAGGCATCTTCAACTTTGAACTGGAAATTTTCTCCATCAATTAGGATGACAGCTTTTTTCATTGATATAGTATGGATAAAATAAAACCTCACCGAGCTTTCGCGAGGGTGAGGTGTTTATGTTCTAATTATATATCAAATTTTGTTTTGGATCAATCTTGGTTAAGCAGATATGTAAGCATTTTGTAGTAATTCCTCAGATCTGTCTTTTTCGTGGTAAAATCAGCAAGATGAACTACAAAACTATAGAACATTCAGATAATAAAATATATTCAGCAATTCAGGCTGAGATTAAACGCCAAAAAGAAGGCATTGAACTAATCGCCTCTGAAAACTATGTAAGTGAAGCTGTGCTTGAGGCAATGGGCTCAATCCTCACCAATAAATATTCAGAAGGATATGCGGGAAAAAGGTATTACGGTGGAAATGCACATATTGATGAAATTGAGAAACTAGCAATTGAAAGAGCAAAGGAGCTGTTTGGTGCGGAACATGTGAATGTCCAGCCATATTCTGGCTCTCCTGCAAACTTAGCTGTCCACCTCGCCTTCTTAAAACCAGGTGAGAAGACAATGGGAATGTCTTTGGACGCTGGTGGTCACCTCACACACGGATTTAAAGTTTCAATCAGCGGTAGATATTTTGATTCAGTAAGCTATGGTGTTGATTCAAATGGATACATTGATTATGAGCAGGTAATGAAATTGGCAAAAAAGCATCAGCCAAAACTTCTTTGGGCAGGATTTTCAGCATATTCTAGAACAATAGATTGGAATGAATTTAGAAAAATTGCAGATGAGGTTGGGGCAATCCTAGCTGTTGATATGGCCCATATTGCCGGATTAATTGCAGGTGGTGTAATTCCATCTCCAGTCCCTGTTGCTGATGTTGTAACAACTACAACCCACAAGACCCTACGAGGTCCTAGAGGTGCCATGATTATGTGTAAGAAAGAGTATGCAGAGGCTATCGACAAAGCAGTTTTCCCGGGTATTCAGGGCGGTCCTCATAATCACACAACCGCTGGTATTGCAGTTGCTTTGAAAGAGGCGTTAAGTGATGACTTCAAAGTATATGCAAAGCAGATTGTTGCGAATGCTAAAACTATGTCTGATGAGTTAATGAAGAGGGGATATAGTGTTGTGTCGGGTGGGACAGATAATCATTTGATGTTGGTTGATGTGTCAGGTGTTTCAAAAGATATGAGCGGAGGTATTGCTTCTGATATTTTAGAGAGTGTAAATATTACTGTGAACAAGAATGCTGTTCCTAATGATCCAAGGAAGCCGTGGGATCCTTCAGGAATACGGTTGGGTACCCCTGCTGTTACAACTAGAGGTATGAAGGAGGAAGATATGGTTAAGATTGTTGACTTTATGGATAGGGCTTTAAAGGGTGAGGAGAGTGAGGGGTTGTTGAAGGAAGTGGTTGAGTTTTCAAGTGGGTTTGAGTTGCCTGGCCTTATCAACGACTAACTATATACACCAAGTTTTATCTATCATCTTCTTAGTTCGAATATTCCGTTACAAATCTTTGGAGAAACCCGAATCCCCATATGGCTCTGTCAGTATCAGTTTCCCAAGCCTCTATAGCTCTTCTGAAAACAAAGTAAGCTATCATGAGATCGAGCAATTTTTCATCAACCTCATTTTCACCGTAACCTTCTTTGAATAATTGCCACCGTTGCCGAGAATTTTTGGATAGTACTTTATGTTTTAGAACCGCAAGATCAAAAATTATGGGCATGCTTTTAGGGGAGTAGTCAAAAAACATCACTTCATTTTTCTGTTTATCATAAAAACAGTTTCCTAGATGTACATCACCATGGGAAAATACCGGCTCTTGCTTTTTCAACTCAATCGGATCAGTTAGTATTTCCCATAATCTATCAACAACCTCTTTCTTCAAGAATCCTGCTGAGACGTAGATATTTCTAAGTTCTTCTTTAAGATAAACTTCGCGCATATATGGGACGAGATCTTGATGAGATCCAACAAGAGAGTTACTTATAAATAGTCCATACCTTTCCGTAGGTTGTGAATGAATTTTTCTAAGCATTTCTCCGGCAAGCCTAATCAATGGTTTTTCACTAGGGTTTTCCTGTATGTATTCAGAAAGTGTTGGCAGATTTATCTTCTCCATTACCTGAATCGTGAGTTTTACCCCTTGGTACTCTTCTATTTTTAGATGTAAAAGATTAGGGTATGGAATATTTCTTTCGGTACATACTTGGAATGCTAGTTGGGCGTCGTAGTGAACGTCTTTGAAATCTTCCACTTTCACTACCATCATCATTCCATTTTCAGGATTTACGAACTGATATATAGTCCCCATTTTCCCTCCTGAAAGGGGAGTTAGTACAATTTCTCTAGTTGTTTTTAAGATTCTTGAAAGTTCGTTTTCAAGGTAGGTGTGCGCACTGTTGTAGAATAGGTCGGACATCTTACCTGATTGGTCTATTTTGGAGACAAAGGTTACCATTTATATAGAATATAGGATTTAGGGTGTAGGTAAGGTATCTTTTCGGTGTGTACCTGTAATCGTTTCCCCGAACTTCTCTAAGACATCTCCTTCAATTCTTATGAATGAAAGAAGTTTATAGGTGTACTTGTTTTGAAGAATGAGGAAAGACTCTCTCTTAAAAAGAGGTAGGGGAAAATCATTCGTATTACCAGTCAGTAATAATGTGTTACTCCTAGAATACTTGGAGATTGTTGATGCAAGATAAAGGTCCGTTGGGGATGGGTACCTCTCTTGGTTCTCAAGGAACACCCTAATTCTATCTATATAGTTTTGCATATCTGGATGGTTCAAGGGTATATCTTCAAACTCATAGAGATCTAAAAGAGCCTGTCTCTGCGCTCTATCTTTTCCCTTATTTGTCCTCATCAATTCCATCCTTACTGGGTGTATAGTTGCATTACTGCAGCCTATTTCTTTGAATTTATCGAAAATATTTAGAGCTTTAAACACAGATATAGAGATTATACTGTC
>CAZCMQ010000052.1:3157-5273 GCA_964500025.1 uncultured Candidatus Saccharibacteria bacterium
GTTTTCCCAATTTCCAGAAGTAGAAAGGAAAGGATCTATAGGTGTATTCATGGCTCACTGTTTTCAGAGTGATTTACATAATCAAGGAGAGCTAGAAGGGTTTGTGAAAATTCCGCTGAGAATGTGGGGATTTTTACTTTACTTCCTTGAGGGTTATCAAAAAATGCCTTCAGGGCACCCATTGTAAAGGAAACCATTTTTAAATAATTTCTTAAAAACTGCCGATTTTCTTTAAGCCTCGTTTGCTCTTTTTCCAAGATCTCCTGTATTGTTTCTACTATTTCATCCAGTGCGTAGCCGTTTGCAACGTCTAATGGTGTAATAGTCTTTTCTGAATCAAGGGAAGATAGAATTACCTGGTAAACATCCTTATGTTCCATGAGGAAATGCTATCTTAATATATTTTTCTAGTCAATCAAAAACATCTCTGATTCAGATCTCCTCCGGTTTTGATTTGGTACCCTTGCTGGAGTAAAATGGGATCTAATATTAGAATATATGAAAGTTAAAAAATCATTAATGAACAAAATTATATTAGGTGATGCTGTCAAGGAACTGAGAAAACTTCCAAATGAGAGTTTTGATGTGATTATTGTAGACCCACCTTATAATATAGGTAAGGATTTCGGCAACGATAGTGATAAAAGGCAATTTGAAGATTATATTTCTTGGTGTCGGGAGTGGATAGAAGAGTGTACAAGAGTATTAAAACCTACTGGAACGATGTTTATTTACGGTTTTAGTGAAATCTTGGCATATCTATCAGTTGAAATAGGAATAAATAAGAGATGGCTAATTTGGCATTATACAAACAAGAATGTTGCTTCCTTGAACTTCTGGCAGCGAAGCCACGAAGCAATTATTTGTGCTTATAAAGATGCGCCCATTTTTAATAAGGATGACGTGAGGGAACCCTACACTGAGGGCTTTTTGAATGGAGCTGCAGGAAAAGTTCGTAAGAGCACCATTGGTAGGTTTAGTAAGGGTAGAATGGAAACCATTTATAGTGCTCATAAGAATGGAGCTTTACCTAGAGATGTCCTAAAGGTTCCTGCTCTGGCTGGGGGGGCTGGAATGGTAGAGAGGTTATTCCTCTGCAAAACTTGTGGTGATGTTTATCAGTCTCGCGAATTATACAAACATGATGGGCACAATATTGTTAAGCACCCTACACAAAAACCATTTGAACTTTCACGGAGACTTATTAAATCAGCCATGCCCAAAGCCAAAGATGGAGGGTTTCTGTTAGTCCCTTTTGTTGGTACTGGGTCAGAGTGTGTTGTTGGGAAGGAGTTAGGTCTGTCTTACTTAGGATTTGAAATAAATCCTGATTATGTTTTACTCGCAGAGAAGACAATAAAGAGGGCAAAGCTCACACCTAAGCTTTTTTAAGGTTATCAATCAGCTCTTTCTCTTTAGAAAATGTTGCTGGTGTGAAAACTACAAAACCGTTTGGAAGTCTCTTAAGCTCCTTGTTTTCTATAAATCTTTGATACGGTTTCCTATAGGTACCGTCCTTGCGTTTGGGGTTAAGGAAGTATTCGTCACTTGGCACCTCATATCCAATCTGTATAAATTTCCCTAGAATTTTCTCTTTTGACTCTTTGGCTTTTCTTACTTCTCGGCTGAAGGTTTTTTTCTTGACTTGGTAGTTGAGTATTACTCCCTTATACTTAACTTGAAAGTCTGCTCCTTTATGGTCAAGCTCAGAAGACATATTCACTGTCCCGGCACCGAAAACAGATTCTGCAACATACCCACCATGAATTTGTGTGATAATACTGGCCCATGTTCTATAAATCCTCGCTGGTAGCCCACGGTAAAAACAATTCTCACACATTGTTATTTTTTCTCTAAAGCTTTCTACCAGAGTACTTTTTTCATTTAAAAATTCTGCGTAAAAGTCTTCAAAGTCGAGGAATCTTTTTTCATTCCAATAAATCTTATAGAGAAGTTCAATTGCCTGTATCTCTTTTGGAAGATCCATTTCAACTAACTTTATTGGTCTATAAGCCTCCCGATATGTCTTTAGGTCAATAGATTCTAAGAAAATCTCAAATCTGTCCTGTAGTTGTTTCATTGTATTAAACTTACTTTCACCTAAGCTTTTGCGACT
>CAZCMQ010000053.1:0-5107 GCA_964500025.1 uncultured Candidatus Saccharibacteria bacterium
AGAGCATCTCTAAACACTCCAAGTGGTCTCCAAGCATCGCCCATAATCCCGACGGTTTCCGAACTTGTAGACATGGAAACAGTTATTGTAGACATAGAAACTTGAGAATCATAGTAATCAATCTGAGCCTGCAAAGACTCAATCTCTGTCCTAACTCTGCTTAGATGCTCCTGTACAGCAAGAGTATCCTCAACTGTAGTTGCTTTCGCAAGAATAGCTATGAGTTGCTCCTCTAGAGACTTCTGACTCTTTAACCTAGCCTCTAAATCAACATATGTTCTAGTTACATCACTACTATCCTCAGAAGTGCTCAACACATCTACACCAAGATCTTTAATTCTTTTTACGGTTGCATCAAATGAAGCAGATGGGATTCTTATTGAAATTATGACGACCCTGTCCTTATCCTTCCCTACATCTCTAAGGTTTTCTACTGTACCACCGATCTCTTTAGCATACTCTCTAACTTTAGCTGTACTTTCATCCAAATCTCTAACAGTCATATCAACACTTGCGCCTTTAATTAGGAGTTGATCCTGGACGACCCTTTCTGGAGAGGATTTTCCACCTGACGCGTCTGAATCCATTGGTGGGAGGCCTGTTTCATAGCCATATCCAGAATCTTCAACATTGCTCTGCCTACTTAATGGAGAACCTGAATGATACGCGTAGGAAAGGAGATAGATCGTTAAGGCACCTAAAACTAAGGTTAAAATTAGGGAAAGTCTCTTCTGGTTGGGAGATGTTTTGCTTAGCATACATAAAAGTACTCAAACTTATGTATAACCATTATGCCCATAACTAAGATGGTTCGCAAGTGGACGATTTATTCGGCGAGATATGCTCTTATTCCTTCTAGAACAACTGGGTTGCTTAACTTTAGTGTAGAAGAAACCTTTCCCATTGCCCTCGTAGCAATCTGACCGACCCTTGCTCTAGTTAGTTTAAGCCTGTTCCCTATATCTTCATAGGAGACTGGACTTTCCTTTCCTATACCAAATTTCATCGTTATAATAGTCTTCTCCCGTTCATTTAACAAAGGAAGGATCTCCTCTACTACAACCTTACATAGCCAGTCACGCTCTATCAAATCTAATGGGGACACTTCCGGAGCTGGAATAGTATCTTGAAGCTCCAATTCAGATTCACCACCATCTCCACCAACAGGGGTATTAAGAGAATATGTTGTGGGTAAGGACAACGCTGTTTTAACATGCTCCAGTCTTATTTCTAATTCATCTGAGATTTGTTCAGGAGTTGGTTTCTCTCCAAATCGCATTTCAAAGGCATATACAAATCTATTTACTTTAGACAATAGGTTAAGCATATATACAGGGACCCTAATCTCACTGCTCTTGTCTTGGTCGCCTCGAGTTATTGCCTGTCTTATCCACCATGTAGCGTATGTTGAGAACTTATGTCCACGCTCTGGATCAAATCTCTTCGCTGCTCGCATTAATCCAAGGTTTCCCTCCTGAAATTGATCTTCAATATCTACCCTGTCTTTTCTAAAATAGCCTTCTTTTCTTAAAACAGACAATATCAACCTTTGGTTGTGGACACATAGGCTTTCTAAAGCCTCATTCCCTTTAGAGATTTTCTTTATGAAAAGCTCCCTATCAGAATCTGACATATTTTCGGAGTTAGTCCTAAGCTCTTCCCTGGCACAAATACCTTCATCTCTTGCCCTTGCTAATGAAATCTCTTCTTCTCTTGTTAAAAGTCTATGATTTGCGACTGACACAAGGAGTTCTCCGAACGGATCTCCCAATCTTTCTTCAAATGCTTCCACATATGCATTGTCTTCATCAATAGATGAGACTGGATAACTATCAACTGACTGAGGAATTCCAACAACACTCACACCCATATTCGTTTCAATTAAAACAAAAGGGCAGTATTAAAATTTCTAAAAACAACTATCGCTTTGAGAACTGTGGTTTCTTTCTTGCTTTTCTCTGGTTATATTTCTTTCTTTCAACCATTCTAGGATCCCTTGTCATGAATCCTGCTTTTCTTAACTCCGACTTGAGAGAAGGATCCATTTTTACCAGTGCCCTCCCAATTCCAAGCTGAATAGCTTCTAGTTGACCAGTTGCACCACCACCGTTTACTTGAGCTGTGAAGTAATACTTACCTTCTAGCCCAGAAACTGCAAAAGGTTTCATAAGGTCACTTGGATTCTTTGTTACAAAGTACTTATCAAAAGGCTTCTCATTAACTGTTGCTGTTGACTTACCAGAGTATATTCTTACTCTTGCTGTCGATGTTTTTCTTCTTCCTATTCCTTCAAAATATTTCACTACTTTTTACTTGATAAATTATAGCTAACTGGCTTTTGAGCCTCATGCTTATGATTTTCATCTGCATATACAAATAGTCTAAGCATCATTGATTTTCTCAACTTCGTATCAGGGAGCATTCTTTCAACGGCCTTTTTAATTGGTGCAGTTGGATCTTTCTCAATTAACTTTTCGAATGTAATCTCTTTGAAACCTCCTGGGAAACCAGTGTGGCTGTAGTACATCTTTTTTCCTTCCTTATTCCTTGAGAGATTTACCTTTGCACTGTTAATAACAACAACATAATCACCACAGTCCAAATTTGGAACTGCATTTACCTTGCCTTTACCGATCAAGAGAGAAGCAATTTTAGTAGCACTTCTACCTAAAATCTGATCTTTAACATCAACTAGATGCCATTTCCTTTCAATCTGCTCTTTTTTTGTCCATGTAGTCTTGTTCATTTTTTACCTTTCAATATTAAAGTCCTGATCTAGATGTAGCTCTCTGTCTTCTTGCAGTAACCGTTCCTGTAACCTTCTTTCCTGCAGATCTAGCTTGAGACTGTTTCTTAGCTGCAACATTAATTTTCTTAGCATCACTCTTAACTTCTTTTGTTTCCTTACCTTTCTTTTGAGTCTTCTTTGAAACCTTTCTTGTCGGTAGAGTATATCCTACAAGTTCCACTCTTGAAACCTGTGCGTTATCACCATCTCTAAAACCCACCTTCATTATCTTAACAACGGCGTTTCCACCTTTGGCATATGTTATTGCATTCTGTGCAAGATCTCTATTACTCAATATTCTTGACACAAGTTTAGTGGAATTAAGATCGCCTGCTGAAGCCATTCTTTTTAAGAGACTCTGAGCTTCACCAAAAAGAACTTTAGCTTTTGCAGTTGTTGTCTGAACTTTTCCGGTGCTAAATAAAGACCTTACCTGGTTTTGCACCAAAGCTTTTCGGTTTGATCTTGTTCTTCCTAATTTTTTGATCTTAACTCTTTTATACATTCTTATTATTCACCTTTAATATCAATTCCGTACTGATTCATTAAGTCTACAACTTCATTGAGAGACTTGTTTCCAAAACCTGGAAGTTCAAGAAGCTCACTTGTCTTGATCTTTGCTAAATCTCCTACTGTTACATAACCACCTGCCAAGAGACCTGATTTAGACCTCTTTGAGATTGGCAAATCTTCAATCTTCCAACTGCTGATTTCATCTGTTACATTCTCAGGACTCTCTTGAACAACAATTTTGCTTGATTCCTCCGCAAGAACTTCAACCTCTTTCTTTGAAACTCCGAGAGCAACCATTACTTTACCTGCAAAGTCCTGCAAAATCTTTGATGAGGCCAATAGGGCTTCCTTAGGTGCAATGCTTCCGTCTGTTGTGATTGAGATATTAACACCATCAAGGTTTGTAAGCTGACCTTTTCTTGCGCCAACGACATCGAAGCTAACCTTCTTAACTGGTGAGAAATCTGTATCCATAGGAATTCTTCCGATTTCTGATCTTTCAGACTCACTTGCTTCTCTATATCCAACACCTTTTTCTACAACAATTTCCATAACTAGAGATGCTTTTTCATCTGTTAATGTTGCAATTACAACATCTGGGGTAGTAACTTCAACACCTGTAGCCAATGAAATATCCTTTGCAGTTATGATTTTCTTGCCAGTAACTTCAATTCTACAAATCTGAGGTTCAGAAACAGCCATTGCAAATCTAACCTGTTTTACATTCATCAAAATCTCAACAACATCTTCTTTAACACCCTTAAGAGTGGAATACTCATGCTCAACACCTTTAATTTTAACACTTGTTACTCCGCATCCTTCAAGACTTGAGAGTAGAATTCTTCTTAGAGAATTAGCTAGTGTATGTCCGTATCCTCTTGGTAAAGGGGTAATTTCGTACAAACCTGTTGTACCGTCTTCCTCTTTTACCTTTACTGAAATATCTGCGAAGTTAAGCATTGTATATAAAATATAAAATTATCTAGAGTAAAACTCGATTATTAGATTCTCTCTAATACCTTCATCAATATCATCTCTTAAAGGCATTGATGCAACTTTTCCTTTATTACTATCCTTGCTAAGCCACACTGGAGACACAATTGAGGTCTTTTCAGGAGCCAATTTTGCGCTCTTAAGTTCAATAGTATCGCCTTCGCTTACAACATAGGATGGGACACTCATTCTTCCGCCATTTACTAAAACATGACCGTGTACAACAAACTGCCTTGCAGCAGGTCGTGATGGAGCTAATCCAAGTAGGTACACAACATTATCAAGCCTCATCTCCAAAAGTCTTAGAAGTACAAGGCCTCTATCACTATTTTGTAATTTAGCCAGTCTAGTAGCCTCATTAACAAGAGACCTGAACTGCTTCTCTCTAATACCATAGATCCTTTTTACCTTCTGCTTTTCACGAAGCTGAAGACCGTAGTTAGAAAGTCTTGTTCTCCTCTGATTTCCATGCTGTCCAGGAGGATAAGGTTTTCTAACTATACCTGCTTTTGGTGAGAAAGATCTTTCACCCTTTAAAAATAGGTTTACACCTTCTCTTCTGCTTAATTTTTCTTTTGCACCTGTATATCTACCCATTGTTATTACTTATATATTATTTCCTTGGTCTCTTTCTTGGTCTACAACCATTATGAGGGATTGGTGTCTTATCCACCAAACCTGTAACTCTCAATCCAGCAGTATCAAAACCCTTAACTGCAGCATTTCTTCCTGCACCAGGTCCTTTAATAATTACCTTAACTTCTTTCAAACCATACTTTTTAATTGCAGCCTCAGCAACTTGAATCGCAGCTT
>CAZCMQ010000054.1:0-5047 GCA_964500025.1 uncultured Candidatus Saccharibacteria bacterium
GTTCCATTAGATCCGTTTGCACGAATGTTTCCGGCTCCAGAAATTGTGTTTGCAGTAATGAAAACAATTCCTCCGCCATTACCACCATTCTTTCCTGAGACATGATTATCGGATAATGCGCCTCTTCCTCCAGCACCTCCACCAGATCCTAGGAATAATTTTTCGAGATTTTGTGAACCATATCGACCACCACCACCACCTCCTCCTCCTCCAGTGGGTGATTGGCTTGAATCGGATCCACCTCCTTCACCAGTTCTTATTCCAGTTCCTACTCCTCCACCAAATCCTGGGTTTCCACCAGCACCATTATTACCAGCACTACCAGCATTACCACCTGCACCTCCTGCAATATTTGATCCGTTCCCTGCTCCACCTCCCCCTCCTCCTGCGTTTACTCCAGTATTTCCACCCGCGCCACCGTTTCCACCATTTCCTCCGTTGTCACCACCACCTCCAGCACCACCCCCCCCACCGCCATATCCACCACCAGCACCACCACCGCCTCCAAAATTTGCACTTGTATTGCCACCAGCTCCACCGGATCCACCACCACCACGTACCCCGATTGAGCCTGTATCTGCAATACCTGCTGGATCAGACCCTGCTCCACCTGTAGGTGCGGTACCAAAAGTATCTCCTACGTTTCCATCATAACTTTCTGCATTTAGAGTTGGTTTTGTAGTGTCACCAGTCATTCCTCTATATCCAGCCCCATTTGAATGAATAGTTGTTCCACTTCCAACAGAGACTGTTCCAGTGGCTCGGAAGAACATTACTCCTCCCTCTCCTGCACCGTTATTAACAGAACCAGAAGGTGGTGTCCAAGCTGAAGGAGAAAAAGTACCACTACTTATTGTTACATTAGTGTAATTAGGGACTCTTTGAAGCATTACAGCCTGGTTGCTTACACCTAAGCCGATATTTGTATCATTAGAAAGGCCGTCTCCATAGTAGTTTTTCTTGGATGTTGTAAAGGTAATAGTATCTCCGGATATATTACCGATTATTAAAGTTTCGTAGTTCCCGACATTCCCGAATGCGGAAGCTGTACCTCTGAGATTGATGAGTAAGACTTCATCTCCTTGTGCAAGACATCCTCCGGATGGAGCTGATTCCAAAGTTGCTGTTGTGGAAGTTAGGCTTGTAACGGAATAATTCACTGCGTCTCCCCCATCAGCGCAGCTTCGTCCTGAAATAAGGGAAGTTGTGTTTATGTTAGTATTGGTAGAAACAGTTATGGCTCCGTCAGACCCAGTCCCTGTATTCACCACTTCTGTTGAGAGAAGGTTGAGGCCTGGTGTTGAAGGGCTTTTGTTCCACCCTGCAGGACCATTGAGTGAGTCGATAGTAGTCTCACTTGTTGATGGTTTCCATTCTTCCCATGATCCGTCGTTAGGATTTGAAGTTGCACCTACTCTTGTTTGAAACTGGATGTTAGAGGAATTGTAATTAGAGAGAATTTCATCCGAAGATAGGGCTCTAGTATAAATTCTTAAAGAGTCCATTGTCCCGTTCATCTGGTCCTCTTGTACAGTACTCCTTCTCGCACCAATTGTTGCTAATTCTGCATCTGATGCTATGTCGTCAAAGTAAGTTGTCTCTTTAACTGCGCTGCCTACTTCGGTACAACTTAGAACCTCCTCCTTGCCATTTATGTATATCTTTACTGCTGAAGTGCTCTGGACCCAAGCTACATGCTGCCAGGTACTCGGAATAATCTGGTTTTGTGTTATGCATGTCCATTGATTACTAGAGTTTGCAAGTCTTACTCTCGCGTATAGGTAGTAATCTGTATTTACAAAAAAGGCTAAGTAGTAATTTGCGCTTGCACTATCACCGTAAGTAAATATTGAATGTTGGTCTGATGTGTCGGGATTTATGTTTATCCATGCTTCTATCGTTCCTGTATCACCATGACTGTCAAAGGAATTATCAGCTAATCTTACCTCGTCATCGGTTCCGTCAAACATTAATGCTCCTGTTCCCCAACGACGATTTATTGATGTCCACCCAGTGCCGATTGCTTGATCTTGCCATGATATAGATGCAAAATTTGTTAAGGTCCCATTACAACTTGCCCCGCAAGATCCTGCATTATTTACTGCTGTGGTCCAAGTCGTCTCATTAAAGTTCCACTGTGCTACAAGACCAGTATCGTCAAATAAAGCTTCTCCATCACCTGTTCTAGAACCTGCTTCTATCCATTCAAAACCTTCCCATGTAAAAATATCTTTAGTGAAGTCGATAGCTTCAGAAGTGTAGGTAGAGTATGGTGAGCGGGTGGCTGATGAATATATTTCTTCAGGGGTTCTTGCAATATTTGAAACCCTAACCTCATCAATAGTTCCTGCAAAATAACGAGTACCACTTTCTTGGGTATAACCTATGGCTAAGCTTGCTATATTCATAGCACCACTTTCTCCTGTTGGATCAGCACTTCCCATGAAAACTCCATCAACGTAGAGTTTTAGCCCACTACTATTATCCCTGTCTATAGTGACGGCCATGTGATGCCACCTACTGTCCTCATATGTGGAACTTGTTTGATGCGTAACTCCTGTCCCATTGGCACTATCACGTATCACCCCCTGTAGTTGTCCGGTACTGGAGAGTGAGAGTGCAACATAATCATTACTATTGATGCCGCCTTTCATCGTAACTATTCTGCAGTTATTTGTATCGGGGCAATCACTTGTTTTTATCCAGGCCTCAATTGTTATATCCCCAGTTCCAAAATTCATCCCATTTGGAGATGTGACGCTAATATAATCACTGCTGCCATTAAAACTTCTTCCCCTTCCTAAGACCCCATCAACTACATTTGTTCCTGTCGGTGTACCATTGTTGGAATTACCTGAGGAATCATAGACTGTTCCGGAAAGTTCGTTCATATGCCATAAACTTACTGTATATGGATCACTCGCAAGTTCTTGATAATAAGTTTCAATTCTTGGGTTTGATCCCGAACCTATATCTAAACTTCTGTTGAATTCACCATTCCCAAACTCACTACTCTCATCAATAACAATTGTAGGATCAATATAAATTGGGAATTTTCTTTCAGAAGAATTCATCCAATCTTCATCAACTTCTACCCGAAGATATTTTCTGTCATCAACTTGGACAAAGCGTATATTTACATCATCAGTCCGTTTCCCTTTACCATCAAAAGCATATCCCTTTTCGATATTGAATGAATATTCTCCGTTCTCACCGAAAAACCCTGGTGCATTTGAATTTCTATAATTATTTTCAAATGTCAGCCCTTCCTCCTCAACTTCAAAAACAAAAAAGTTTCTTTCAACATCTTTTCTCAGAATTATATATTCTTTCAGACCGTTCCCCAGAGTCTCGTATTTCAGGTCAATATTTTTCTCAACATTATTGAAAAATACTCCCCTTGCACCATCTTCCTCTACCTTTACTTTTGAGGATTTTTTAGGAAGGAATCTGAAAGAGATTGCCTCCCCTTTATCATTACTGAACCTTACCTTTGCATCAGAACTCTCTTTTTCTCCAAGATCTACCTTAAAACTGTCTCCCTCAGCCGTGTAAATATATCCAGAATCTTCAGACTTTTGAAATACAGGTGCGGGATTTGTTATTTCCTTATATACAAAGTATGTAAAAACGGGAATTAGGTTGAAAAGAATAAGTGGCCAGAGTCGTATTATTCCCTGGAAAATTTTCTTGAAATTTTGGGTGGACAGTTCATGCTTTTTCACCCTTTCATAATATCTTCTTAATACTGTAGTGTCAAAGCATTTTGACTATTTTTGACTCTCTTTTTTCTTTGAGAAATAATTGTAAAAATTTCCCCAAACTTCTCTTGTTGATTCCAGGATTGAGATTGCAAAATATTCAAATGAAAGTGGTAAATCATGAGCCCTTACAACATCAAATTGATATCCCCCAAAACCTTTCTTAAACTTAGTAAATCCTGCCCACGAATCTTTTGGATTAGTACTGTTTGTAATTCCCCAGAAGTCAAAGATCTTGCAGCCTTGAGCCTTCGCATCCTTAATTGCCTGCCAAATTAATGCTTGAGGAGCCATCAACTTATTTACTTCCGTGCTGTTTAAACTCCCAGCGTGTAAGTATGCGGCACTTTCTCCAAAAAAGGCTATTAAAGCAGCTGCGACAGTCTGCCCATCCTTTTTAGCTAAATAGACCCTGTACATATTTTCTTTAGTAAGTACTTCAAATTGCTTCTTGTAGTATGAGATTGGATGAGTTATGAATTTATGCCTTTTAACTGTGTCTAGAAAGATTTCCTCAAATTTTTGATAGTCTTCAATATTTGTACTGGAAGATACAGTAACGCCCTCTCTCTCACTTTTCCTGATCTCATATCTTGTATCTTTACTCATTTGAGAGAGAATTTCTTCCTCGCTACGTTCAATATTAAGTAACCACTTATGTTCGGCTTGTGTGTGTGTTCTTGCAGGTACGAGATTGAAGGTAGAGAAAATCCTACGATTCTCCTTTGTCTCTTCAATCAATGGATCAAGTCTAATGAATTTTACTTTTTCTTGTATCCCTATCGCCTTTAAATGACCTAGTATTGCTTGAAGAACTTCTGGATGGTTTTGGTAATCAAGTATTGGGCCATTTGAAACATATAAGTGTGTCCTTAGTTTTGTTGGAATCAATTGAGCAAGTGCTACGCCTAATATCTGCCCGTCTTCAACTGCGGCAATTCGCCAAATCTTTCTGCCATATTCTTTTTGAAACTCACCCCAACCCCATGATTGCAAAAGAGCATTTGGTGAAGATTTTTTCACGAAAGAATCCCAAGTTTCCTTGTCGTTGATATATTCAATCTTGATCATGTTTTAGTATATCAGCTAACATTCCTTACCGCCTCATACATTACAATTCCTGCTACTGTTGCCACATTTAAAGATTCTTTCTTCCCTCTCATGGGAACTGATATTACTTTGTCACATATATCTAATATATTTTGCACTACTCCGTCTGTTTCATGTCCAAGAAGGAGAGCAACTTCATTTGGATATTCTACTTGACGGTAGTCCTCTGACTTGTC
>CAZCMQ010000055.1:0-5042 GCA_964500025.1 uncultured Candidatus Saccharibacteria bacterium
CCTTACTGCACAAGATTTAAATTCCTATTCAGTAAACGATGAGTCTCTTCCAAATCTTCCCATTTATGCAGTAAGAAGCCTTGTTATGTACGCACTTGATGAAGCACTTCTAACAGAGTCAGACTATATAGAGCCAATACACTTCTTTTTAGCCATAACAAAAATTCATAAAGAAACGCAAAAAATGCTTTTAGAGCTTAACTGTTCCATGTCAATTCTCAGAGGTGTCGTAAGGTATAACGTTCAGGACACGAGAAGAAAAGCAGCTAGTGGATATTTTGATCCTACAGTTCCATACTACAAAACTGGTGGAATTGCGAAAAGCTGGATTTACGGATACACATGGGTTCTCAATCACTTCAGCAAAGATGTTAACCAGCAGGTTGCTATGGAGAGGGATCGGTACGGGGTTGGACATGAAAGTGAGGTTGAAGCTTTAGTCTCAATACTTGGCAGGCCAAGCAAAAAACATGCATTGCTGATCGGTGAAGCGGGGGTTGGTAAAAGCAGTCTTATTAAAGGTGTTGCCCAAAAGGTAAACAGAGGAGACGTTCCTCCGCAATTGATGGACAAACGAATCGTTCAGCTTGATGTAAATGGACTCATTGCTTATAGCAGCCGATCTCAAAATATTGAAGAGGTCGTACAAAAAGCAATGAATGAGCTTGCAAAGGCTGGGAATACAATACTTTTCATTGATGAAATGCAAGAGCTAATTCCTTCCAAGGCAACAGAATCAGGAAACTCAATTGCTGGAATTCTTCTCCCATACGTTCTTGAAGGAAAGTTTCCGATTGTTGGGACAGTGAATCATGCTGATTACAAAAAATATTTCTATACAAACGAGTCTTTCAGGCAAAGCTTTACAAATATTGAAGTATCAGAGCTTTCAGTTCCAGATGCCATTAAAATTCTGGAAACAAAAATCCCTATACTTGAAGACAACTTCAACCTTTACATAACGTATCCTGCAATTGTTGCTAGCGCAGAACTAGCCCAAAGGTACGTTACAAACAGAATGCTTCCAGATAGTGCAGTAAATGTTTTGGAAGCGGCTTGCTCATGGGCGCAGGCAAACGGTGTGAAAGAGATTACATCAGAGCATGTTGCTAAGTCTGTTTCCCTGCAGACCAACATTGCAGTAGAAACGGTTGACACACAGGAAGCTGACAAGCTAATGAACCTTGATGAGAAAATGAGAAGAAGGGTAATCGGACAGGATGAAGCTATTAAGACTATTGTGGAGGCAATAAGGCGGTCAAGAACAGGTCTGCGAAGTAAGGAAAAGCCAATTGGAGTATTTCTATTCATCGGCCCAACTGGAGTAGGTAAAACACACCTGGCTAAAGTACTTGCAGAAGAATTCTTTAATGACAAGAAAGATATTGTCAGAGTAGACATGTCAGAATTCCAAGATGAAGGTTCTGCGCTTAGATTTTTAGGGACACAAAAAGATAGAGGAAACTCTCAAGCGGAGGTCACACTATTGGACAAGGTCCGAACGAACCCTTATACAGTAGTCCTTTTTGATGAGATTGAAAAAGCACATCCAGGAGTTTTGGATCTGTTTATACAACTTTTTGATGAAGGCAGACTTACAAGCAGCGTTGGAGAAACAGTAGATTTTACAAATACAATAATAATTTCAACAAGTAACATAGGAAGTGATCTTCTGCTTAAAGAGCTTGAAAAGGAAAATACACTGTGGGAAGAGGCCGAGGCACGAGTAATTATGGAATTAAAGCAGAAAATTCGTCCTGAACTGTATAACAGGTTTGACAGTATTGTCGTATTTGAGCCTCATACATTAGACGAGCTGGCTAAAATAACCGAACTTCTTCTCACAGAGCTTTCACAAAGGGTTTCAGAACAGAATATGACTTTAGAATGGGCAGAAACAGTACCAATGATGATTGCCAGCAAAGCATACGAGCCAGGGCTTGGAGCAAGACCATTAAGAAGGTATATTCAAGAAAAGATTGAAGGAAGAATTGCTACTGAGATATTGGAGCAGAAGTTAAAAGCTGGAAGTGCGATCCAGATTAAAGAAGGGTGGATAATATAGAGAGTAGATTAAGTACGGCAATGGTTGCGTAAATGCCTCTTTTCAAATATAATCACTAAGTCAAATCTTTAAATTTTAGACAGTATCCCAATGGGTGCACTTCCAAAAAGAAAGATCTCAAAAGGCAGGAAAAATAGAAGAAGAGCACAGGATGGACTAGCAAAGCCAGCACTTTCTGTGTGTCCAAAATGTGGTAAACCAAAGAGGCCTCATTTTGTTTGCTCATACTGTGGTCATTATGGTGGAAAGCCAGAAACAGCAAAGACTGAAGTAAAAGCAGATTCTACAAAAACTGCACAGAAAAAATCAGATAAAAAGTAAGCTATGAAAAAAGCGACTGACCCAAGACATTTAGCGAGAGTTCTTGCTCTCCAAACTATGTTTTCAAAAGACTTTGATTCTTCAAACTTTGAAAGAGGGCAGTATACAACTGAAGAGCTTTCAGCAATAAGCAATATTAGCGCATATGATAAAGAGCTTTTTGAAGCTATTATAAACGGTGTAGAAACGAAAACAGAAGAAATTGACCAGATAATCGTTCAATACGCACCTCAGTGGCCAATATCACAAATTAAAAAGGTCGATCTGGTAATATTAAGAATAGCTATTTTTGAAGGGTTCCTCTCAGAGAGTACTCCTCCAAAAGTGGCCATTGACGAAGCGATTGAACTTGCAAAATCGTTTGGTGGAAACGCAAGCGACAAGTTCATAAACGGAGTCTTAGGAGCTATATATGAGAAGAAAAAAGATGAAAGAAACTAGAGAATTAATAGAATTACTTGGAATAAAAGCAAAAGATATCACTATCTACGAATCGGCTCTCACTCACAGATCCTATCTCAATGAGAATAGAGAAAATAAAGGCTTAATACATAATGAACGATTAGAATTCCTAGGTGATGCGGTTTTGGAATTGATAATTTCAGAACATTTGTACAATAACTATCCTGATAGACCAGAAGGTGAACTTACTAGCTTTAGGGCTGCAACAGTAAAAACCGACACTCTGGCTAAAGCTGCTAAAGACCTAAATTTCGGCGAATATTTAAAAATGTCGGTAGGTGAAGAGGCAACCGGAGGGAGAAGTAAAGATTATCTTCTAGCTAACACTTTTGAAGCTGTATTAGGTGCCATCTATTTAGACTTGGGCTACGAAGCATGTCAGGGTTTTATTGAAAAAACACTACTTCCTTTAATACCTGAAATAGTAGAGAAAAGACTGGATATTGACGCTAAAACACTCTTCCAAGAGAAAGCACAAGCCAAGTTCAAACTTACTCCTACTTATAAAGTGATCAGTTCACACGGACCAGATCATGACAAAACCTTTGTAATAGGGGTATTTTTAGGAGAAAAAGAATTTGGTAGAGGAGAAGGGGCAAGTAAACAGCGTGCAGAAGAAGCCGCAGCTGCAATGGCTCTAGAAATTATCGACTCAGCTGAGTAGGGTAAACAACAAGATTTACAGCCATATTAAACCATTTTCAAAACCCCTTAGATTCAGGAAAAACTTGAAAGTAACAGGCTATATCTGATAGAATGCCATCATATGTTAAAAATTAGATTAAAAAGAACAGGGAAGAAGAGAGAGCCTCACTACAGAGTAGTTGTTATGGACTCTCAAAAGAGCAGAAATAGCAGAGCTGTAGAGGAAATCGGTTACTACAACCCAAGAACTCAGCCTACAACCTTCCAGGTAGACAAAGACGTTGCAAAGGAATGGATCAGAAAAGGTGCGCAACCTACTGAGACAGTTGCACAATGGTTTGTTAAAGAGGGTATAATGAAGGCAGGAAGAAAGGGATCTACAAAACCTGTCGGAAAAAAGAAGAAGAAAGAGGCAGCAGAGTAGATTTTAGTTAAATAACTTAAATTAACACTGTAACTGAAATGAAAGAGCTACTAGAGCACATTGTAAAGTCAATTGTAAACAATCCTGAAGCAGTCGTTATTGAAGAGAAAGAGAGCGTAGACTTTCCAGGTTTAAACATCCTAAGCATTCAGGTCGCTGAAGAGGATAAAGGTGTTGTTATTGGAAGAAAGGGACGAACAATCAACGCCATCAGAGATATAATGACCATTCACGCAATCCGAACAGATAAGAGAATAAGGGTTCTTCTTGATGAGGGAGAAGAAGGCGGAAGAAGACCAAGAAGAAGCGAAAGAGAAGAGACTCCATCTGAAGAAACAACTGAAACATCAGTATCTGAGGATGTAGAGGATATGCTTGAAGACGAGATTTAATTCTCCAGAAGTCTTTAAGTATTAAGAATATTGAAATTTAGGAGTTCCATACAATGGAGCTCCTTTTTTATACACCACTAATAAGACTTAGAAAGCGAGCTTAATCAAGATCCAGATCAACCTCCTGGATTCTACCAGCAGGAAGACTATTAGATTTGTTTCTAAATATCTCCAAGACATTTGTATACTGCCTGTACGGAGTAAATGAGGCATAAATATTAGGAGCAGGTAGATTATTTTGATCCAAGTAGAACCCAATCACTGAAAGAGAAAGATCCCAAATCTCTCCTTCAAGAGATTTTCTAAGTTCTATATCACTTGCTGAGATTATGAACGGGGAAGCATTCTGCAATCCATCAAGGAAAGCTGTAATATTATTTAATGACCCCGTATATCTTAAAGGTCCGCTTACACCTTTAACAACAGGATCTACTGTACGACTGTCTTCACCAGAACGAACCTGCACATTACCAGCCAGGATCTCTCTGAATGTTAAATCTTTTTCCCTTGCTAAGTTATCAACATATGAGAGGAAGTCAGAAACTTGCAGAGAAAAAGGGATGACGCTTCTTGAAACCGCCAGATCATTTTGAAGTTGGACCACTTCAATTCTGTCCAAATCATTATTAAGAGACTGAAGCTTTTCAATTTTCGTATTAACCTCGATTCTTTCACTCCTGAATTCAAGAGCACTACGGATCATAGGTAGATATACAAAAACAGTTAAGGTAAC
>CAZCMQ010000056.1:0-4990 GCA_964500025.1 uncultured Candidatus Saccharibacteria bacterium
TAATTCAGTAAAAGAAGATTTTGGAAGTAACTCAGAATTTAAAGGACAGAAGGTGATTGTTGAATATACAGATCCAAATCCTTTTAAAGTTTTGCATGTTGGGCATCTTTTCACAAATATGATTGGCGAATCGATTGCGAGATTGTATGAGGTGAGTGGGGCGGAAGTTAAAAGGGCAAACTATCAAGGAGATATTGGACTACATGTTGGAAAGAGTCTGTGGGGTATTGAGAAATTGCTTGAGCAGAAAGAATTGACTTGGAGTGATATTTCAAAGTTGGATTTAGTAGAAAGGGTTAACTTCTTAGGAGAGGCATACCTTCTTGGTGCTGCAAAATACAAAGAAGGTGACGAGAGTATTGTTGACGATATTAACAAGATTAACTATGTCCCATTCCATATGGTTGATCCTGTTCTTTTCCCGGATATTAGTGAGAGTGTGAAGGGACGAGGGTTTGAAAAAATGTTTAAAGAAGGAAGAGAGTGGTGTCTTGAGTATTTTGAGAGAATTTATAAAAGGATGGATACCAAATTTGATTATTATTTCTTTGAAACAGAATCTTCAAGGGAAGGCTACAGGATTGTGTTAGATGGTGTAGAGAAGGGATTGTTTGAAAAAGATGAGGGTGCAATTATTTTCCGGGCAGACAAGTATGATCCTTCTTTGCATACTCGTGTATATCTAAATCGACATGGTCTTCCAACGTATGATGCTAAAGATTTATCCTTGCCTTTAATGAAGAAGGAGAAGTTTGATTATGACAAATCTATCATTATTACCGGTTCTGAACAGGCTCCATATTTTAAGGTTGTATTGAAGGCCTTAGAGCAGATTAATCCAGAATTAAGCAAAGCTACAACTCATCTGGGGCATGGTTTGATTTTAGCCGGAGATGGGAAAAAAATGGCCAGCCGAGCTGGGGGTGCTGCCTCTGCAGAGTGGCTTTTAGATGAGACTAAAGCTAAGGTTTTGGAAAAGATGGGCAAGGGTGCAGATGAGGAGATTGCCGACAAGATTGCTGTCGGTTCTGTGAAGTATGCCTTTTTGAAGGTTGCCTTGGGTAAAAATGTAACTTTTGATTTTGACGAGGCTACTAACTTTGACGGTGATACAGGGGCTTATGCCATGTATGCCTATGCCAGAGCAATGTCTATTTTAAGTAAGGTTGATATGGATGTGGATTCTGTTGATGGGGTTGATCTAGAAGGGATTGAGGTTGAGATTGTAAGGATGATGGAGAAGTATCCAAGGGTTGTTTTGATGGCAGTGAAGTCTATGTCCTCAAATATCATTATTGATTATATTTTTGATTTGGCAAAACTTTTCAGCCGGTTCTATCAGGAGGTTAATGTTTCCAATTCTGAAGGGAAGGATTTAGAAAAGAGGGTGGTTTTGGTGAAAGGTGTCGCAAATGTAATTAAGAATGGTTTGCATTTGATTGGGATAAGTGTGGTTGAAAAGATGTAATTTTCTTTTGATTTTGACGGGGTGTAGTTCAGTTGGCTAGAACGCTACGTTCGGGACGTAGAGGTCGCTCGTTCAAGTCGAGTCACCCCGATATCTCTATCTTGTAGTATCTCCTCTCTGAGAAGTGTTGTGTCAGTGAGTGCGTTTGTTAGTTCATGTTTTACCTTGTTTTTTCAAGGATTTTTATGATAAAATCCCAACTAGAATCAATCTTAGTGGGTTGTATCCCATAACAGATTGTTCGTTCTTTAATAATCAAATCGTAACGCTATATTTTTATAGTGTTTTTGTGTTAGGTATTCGTATACCGTATTTAGAACATTTTGTGTTTTGGATACGGTATACGAACCGTAGAAAGGAGTATAAAAAGCTTTTCTCTCAACCCTTTTTGGAGGTTAATATGAAGAGTAAGTTGTTCAAGATCTTAAGTTTTCTTGGTGTCCTCGCTTTCTCATTGACTGCGGTGATGCCTGCCATGGCCGCGCCTGCCTTCGCGCCGTCCACTCCGGACGACAACAAAGCGAAAGGTTGGGCCTACCATGAGGTGGTTGAAGAGGCTGGCGGTGTGTGGCTTACCCTGTACGCCCCCAGGAATCTGTGGAGCTGCGTCGAGTATCGTGCGGACGACGAAGCGCCTCTGGTCTTCCCCCACACCTACTTGTTTCTTTCCCCCTTGCTGGCCGATGGTCGGTTCCGCGACCTGTGTGGCCATGGGACAAGTAGCCCGGTGCAGACGATCTTCATCCCTGCGAATTCGCATGTGGACATTCGTATGTCCTACGGTGGGGAAGGTGATGAACGCTATTACGAGTGGTACCGCTATTACGTCCTCAAATCGAGCGATGGTAGCACCACCGTACATTCAAGCCCTTCTCCGGACGTCTGCAACATGTCCACCGTTTCGGCGCCTAATTGGATCCCCTACGGGGACGCCAATGTGGAGCTTCGGTGGGACTCGAATGGCTGTGACGTACACATCCGCAGTCTGGACGGTGGTCCCTGGATCAAGCTCGCTTTTGCGAGTAAGAGCTACTCCACTGAAGATGGGTGGGTCGGCGTACTCGCGCGCTTGCCGGTTGGTGAGAACGGGGTTTCCCCGGGCTGGAGTGAGTTGACCATGGGCACCAATCGGGTGCGTGTATGGGTTGGGCACACGCCTCCGCCAGAACCAACGTCGTGGTTCTACCTCCCGGCGCTCCAAGTTCTGCAGCGAAGTTAACCCGGCACCATGGCCATGAGAAGAGTACCCGTCAAAGTGGTATTACTCGCTTCTGGCGGGTACTCTCTCAAACCTAACACAAACTCTCAATCATCCCATATCTTTATTGTCTTCGGACATAAAATATGAAAAAGGTGATTGATTGGCGATTAGGTTCTATTACTAAAAGTAATACTGATGAGCTTTTGGATATTCCTGAAAGCGAAAACCTTAAATTAGATAACAGTCTATGAACATGTCTTTTTTAGAAATGACTTCCCCTAGTCCATACCTTAGTGCGGCAGAGAAAGAAGAAGCCAAAAGGCTTATGAAAGAAGTTAGTCAACTACATCATGACTATTATGTTTCGCTTAAGAGAGCAGGAAGGCTAACCGAATTTCAGCAGGAGGATTTTGAGCTTGCAATGAAAAGAGAAAGCGATGGTGATGTAGATCCTTTGGACGAAGGAGGGGAGATTGAAATCCTAGAGAAACTCAAAAATCTTAAAGAGAATTCTTCCCCTTACGGCTTGTAGAAATATTGTTGCTTATCTGTTAGAATAAACAAGTACACAAAGAAGCAGTTCCCAGCTGTGGAGTGTGAGAGGAATAAATAACTCTCCTTATTTCTGTTAAGGCAAGAAACAGAAAAACTGATATCTTAGGAGTCAGTTAAAAAGGTAAATTTGGTGACGAATTTACAAAGCAAAGTGGTACCGCGATTAACGCCTTTGCAACATTAAAGCATACGCTTTCATGTTGTGAGGGCGTTTTGCTTTTGTATAACTTAATGTAATATATAAACCATGAGATATTCAAAACTCTTTGGCAAAACAGTTAAATCTGTACCAAAAGACGCTACATTCAAGTCCCACCAGTTGCTGTATAAAGCAGGGTATGTGCGTGAGTCTGTTGCAGGTCGATACTTCCTCCTTCCTTTAGGAATGAGAGTTCAAGACAAGTTAATGAAGATAATGGAAGAAGAGATGGATAGGGCGGGTGCACAGAAAATGGTTTCCCCAATCTTACACCCACTTGAGCTTTGGAAAGAAACAAACAGAACAAATACAACAGGTTTTGAGTTAATGAAGGTTACAGACAGAAGAGGAGCAGAATTTGCATTGGGCGGTACTGGTGAGGAGATGTTTGTTGATGTTGTTAGAAAGTTCAACCTTTCGTATAGAGATCTGCCAATAAATATATATCAGCTTTCAAATAAATTCAGAGATGAAATGAGAGCCAGAGGTGGACTGCTTCGTGTTAGAGAATTTGTTATGAAAGACGCATATTCTTTCCATACAGATGAAGGAGATTTCAAAAAAGAGTATCAAAATATGGCAGATACATATAGAAGAATCTTTGAAAGAGTTGGATTAAAAACAAAGCAAATTCTATCGGACAATGGTTATTTCGGTGGTGATTACAGTCATGAGTTTGTTGTGGATAGTGAGATTGGTGAGACAACATACCTTGAAACTGAAGATGGTAAAAATGCAGAACATGAAGATGTTGCCCAATTTTATAGAGAGCCAGTAAATATGGATGAGGAAGTAAAAGAAATGGAAGTTATTGAGCAGCCAGAGTGGGTCAAAACAATGGAGGACAATGAGAAGCACTATGGACTTCCTAAATCCAGATTTCTTAAAAATGTTGTATACCGAAATGTGACTACTGGTGAAATTATAATTGCTGTTGTTCGAGGGGACTTAGAAGTAAGCAAGGTGAAACTAGAGCATGTTGCTGATGCCGTTGGTCAATTAGTAGAGGCTACAGATGAGGACCTAGAGAGTATAGGTACAAAGAGTGGTTATGTGCACTGCTGGGGTCATCAAGGAGCTCGATATATTGGAGATTTATCGCTTGAGTCAGTCCGAAATTTCATCGGTGGTCAGAAAGAGGATAAAACAGACACAATAAATGTCAACTATGGGAGGGATTTTGTATGTGAAACACTGGCAGATATTGCAACTGCAAAAGATGGGTATTTGTATACAGATGGTGCAACTAAGCTTGTGCAGAAGAGGGGAATTGAAGTTGGTAACATCTTTCAGCTGGGATACCATTACTCCAATTTAATGAACGCAAAATTTGTTGATTCAGATGGTGCTGAAAAGAAATATTACATGGGCTGCTATGGAATTGGAGTAGGTAGAACATTAGCTACTGTTGCAGAGCTTTTTAATGATGAAAAAGGTTTGATCTGGTCAGAAGCCGTCGCACCTTATCAGGTTCATATTGTTTCTTTAGATGGAGTGGAGAAAGAGGCAGAAGAGTTATATCTGAAACTTACTGAGGCAGGTGTTGAAGTGTTGTGGGATGACAGGG
>CAZCMQ010000057.1:0-4933 GCA_964500025.1 uncultured Candidatus Saccharibacteria bacterium
AACAAAATTGTAGGTAAAAATTTCGTTCAATCCGTTTGAGCTTAGTGATTTTATTAAGAGCTTCTTAAATTCAAGTAATTAGTTATTTACAGCTGGCCTTATACTTCTTGAGGGAAGCGTAACTTCAATTTGGTTATATCCGAATTGTCTGCCAATATCTTCAAAAACATCCTCCCTTAACTGGATATCTGGCCTAAACGTTGGAACTTTTACACTCAGTAACCCGTCCCCTACTCTTTCTACCTCATACTCAATATTCGTTAATATGGTTGAAATTTGCTCTTCAGTTAAGTTTGTTCCAAGATGGGTATTAGCTCGGTTAATCTCAACCTCAATATCTGTTTGGATTTGAGGATTTTCCCAGTTATCTTGAAGAAGGCTTGCAACCTGACCCTGGGATAACTGCTCAATCATTTCTACTGCCTTTGCCAAGATTGGTGCACATCTACTAGGATCTTGGGCTTTTGTAAATCTTGTTACAGCCTCTGTAAAAATACCAAGTTTCATTGAACTTTTCCTGACGTTGTATCTATCAAAGTTTGCACACTCAATTACAATCCTTTTTGTGTTTTCATCAATCTCGGTACTCTGTCCTCCCATTATTCCTGCAATTCCAATTGGATTATCACTATCTGCGATCACAAGAACTCCTTCTGGAAGCTCAACAGTTTTTCCATCCAGTGTTGTTATAGACTCTCCATTTTCTGAATGCCTCACAACTATCTTTGCAATATTTTTAGACTTGCTATCCTTATCTAGAATCTTGTCATAGTCAAATGCATGTAATGGCTGTGCTGTAAGAAGCATTAAGTAGTTCGTGATGTCTACAATGTTGTTGATAGGTCTGACACCACACTGAAGAAGTCTTGCCTTAAGCCAGGCTGGAGACTGTCCTACATTTACATTATCCATGACTATCGCAGTATATCTAGCACAGTGCCCTCCAGACCTATTTTCTACAATAATTGGAAGTCTATCGTCCTCCTTTATTGAAGTTTCATTAAGATACCATGCTGGGCTTTCAAATTTTAAACCCTGTATTCCTGATACTTCTCTTGCAAGTCCAAGAATTCCAAAACAGTCCCCCCTATTTGCAAGTGCTTTGTTTTCAATATCAATTACTTTTCCACCTAGTCCGTAATGCTTTCCAAAAAACTCTCCAGCTGGAGCGTCCTCTTCAAGCCTCATTACTTTTGAATGGTCGCTTCCAAAGTCTAGCTCTTTTTCAGAACCCATCATCCCATTTGATTCAACTCCTCTTAATGTTACTGCCGATATTCTGAATTCATCTGCCGTTCCTACTGTTGAAGAAACAATTGAACCTACTGGGAAGTATGCAACTTTGTCTCCTACATTTAATGTCTTATCTCCCGCAACAACTTGAAGTTCCTCTTCACCGATATTTACTTTGTATACACCCAGTTTATCTGCATCTGGGTGATCCTTTTTAGAAACTATCTGTGCAATTAGGACTCCCTCGTATTTCTTGTCCCAATCTTCAATATGCTCTATTGCACCTAACTGGGTTGCAATGTTCTCTTTAAGCTCTTCATTATCCAACTCTAACCTTGTGTATTCTTGTAGCCAGTTTGTAGGGAGTTTCATTAAAATTGCTCTAAAAAGTTAAGCTCGCCTGAATGGAATCTTCTAATATCTTTTATCGCATTTTTAATCATGACAAGGCGGTCTAGTCCGAATCCCCATGCAAAACCCGTGTACACTTCTGGGTCAATTCCGCCCTCCTTTAGGACAAAAGGATGAATCATTCCACAACCCATTATCTCCATCCAGCCACTGTATCCACATACATTGCATCCTGTCTTTTTACAAAATGGACATGAAATCATGAATTCGCAATCTGGTTCTGTGAATGGGAAGTAAGCTGGTTGTACCTTAATCTCTAGTTCTGTTTCGAAGAATGCCTCAAGGTATGTTTTGATTGTTCCTAGCATATCTCCCATTGAAATTCCTTTGTCTATATACACCCCTTCGACTTGGTAGAAGGTGTGTTCGTGAGAAGCGTCAGTTGCCTCATTTCTATAGCATCTTCCTGGTATTACCACCCTTATTGGAGGTGGTCCGAACTTCTTCATTGCCCTGTTTTGCATTGTTGACGTGTGTGCAGGAGGTATTAGTCCGTCATCAGTCCAGAATGTATCCCAGATATCTCTTGCTGGGTGACCTTTTGGAATATTGAGGGCTTCAAACATGTTGTAGTCATTATCTAGCTGCCTGCTTTCAAGGATATCAAAACCCATTCTCTTGAATATATCTAAGACTGTTTCCATCTCCTGCATTAGTGGATGGACCGTACCTTTTCTGGCAAGAGTTTGCGGTTTTGTTTTTGAATTGATATCAAAAGGTGCTGTCGGATCTATCCTCGTGGTTGAACTTATGCCTTGAGTGGTTATAGACGCTTGTGAGAGTACTTCCTGTGCATATTTTTTAAGTGTGTTAACTTCTTTACCGTATTCTCTCTTTTCACTGTCTGAGATTTCAGAGATTTTTGAAAGAAGTTCTGTTATTAATCCTTTTTTTCCTAAATACTTGGATTTAATTTCATCAAAATTTGTTCCACCTTTAACATCTGTATCTAATTGCTGGTAAACCTGGTTTATCTGTTTATTAGTAAATTCCATAATATAGTAATTTAACACCCTTAGATGTTTTAGTATACATCATATTGGGTGCTTTTGTTTATTCCTTAAAAGGATTTTACAATCTGTGAAAATACTTCTGGGTGTGTAAGGGCAATTTCTGAGAGAACTTTCTTGTTTATATCAATCTTTGAAGCTTTCAAGTTCTTAATGAGCTCATTATACTTGAGGCCATTGTCTTGAGCTGCAGCATTAAGTCTCTTTATCCAAAGATTCCTAATTTGGCTTAATCTTCTTCTTCTGTGAGCATATGAGTACTGACCAGCATGCATGTATGCTTCTTTAGCAACTTTGTAAAGCTTGCTCTTTGACATTCTGTATCCTTTTGTAGCGTTTAGGATCTTTTTGTGCCTTCTTTTTCTTGTTTTTCCTGCTGGTACTCTCATGGTTAGAGATTAATAATAATTTTTCTTAGATTTCTTTCGTTTGCTTGTGTTGCTGGAACAGTATTACTCTTTCTCCTCTTCGCTCTTGATGATCTCTTTGTCTTGAGGTGATGTTGAGCTGTCTTTGTGTACATCAGCTTTGGTTTCCTGTTTCCCTTCGGATTGGTTCTCTTGACCCGTTTTATCGCTGTTTTTCTTGTTTTTTGCCTTGCCATCTGATTTAAGAGTAATTGTTATCTGTCTGCCCTCAGTCTTTGGAGCGGGCTCAATCGTACTATAATCCGCGAATTTAGTCAATATTTCGTTGAATGTCGCGATTGCTTGCTCATGTGTCTGTCTCCCCTTCCTCCTCATTGTTAGTCTTACCTGATGTCCCTGATCTAGATATTCCTTGCTTCTTCTCACCCTTGTTTCCAAATCATGCTCTGCAATCACAGGACTAAAGCGGAATTCCTTCATTGATTTGGTTTTTTGTTTGCTTTTTCTCTGTTTCTTGTTCTGTTCGTACTGATATTTAGCGAAATCAATTATCTTACAAACAGGTGGTTTTGCTTCTGCTCCTACTTCGACAAGGTCTAGCCCTGCCTGTTGAGCAAGTTTAAGGGCTTCTTGCGTTGCCATTACGCCTAAATTTTCACCCTCTGCCCCAATTACCCGAACCTCTGGTACTCTTATGAATTCATTTCTTCTTGGACCGTAATCTTTTCTTGGTCTAAACTCTCTTCTATCTCTAAAGTTGTTCTGATACATTCAGTAACTGTTTAAAATTAATTATTTACTTTCTCATCAATTTCTTTTTTGAGTTTCTTCAAGAACTCATCCTGCATTAAAAGCCCTACTTCCTTTGTACTCCTTGCTCTAACTGAAACAGTCTTTGTATCAATCTCTTTGTCCCCTACAATGGCAAGATATGGAATCTTTTGAAGCTGTGCATCTCTTACTTTCGCCTGCAAAGTCTCGTTTCTGTCATCTAGTTCCACCCTTATCCCATTCTCTTTCATCTCATCTACAATCTTTTGTGCATACTCATGGTGTTTTTCACCAATTGGTACGACTGTTACTTGAACTGGAGCTAACCAAAGTGGCATTGCACCTCCAAAGTGTTCAATCAGAATGCCAATGAATCTCTCCATTGAACCACAAATAGCTTTATGAACAACCACAGGAGTCTTCTTTTCTCCGTCACTATCAGTATATTTTAAGTCAAAGTTTTTAGGAATTTGATAGTCAAGCTGAATTGTGCCCAACTGCCACTCCCTTCCAAGTACATCTTTCATTAGTACATCAATCTTAGGTCCATAAAATGCACCATCCCCTTCATCAACAATGTATGGAATTTTTGATCTGTCTAACACTTTTCTTAAAGCCTCTTCTGCTTTATCCCACGACTCTGGGTCACCCATGAACTTCTCAGGCCTTGTGCCTAGTTTGAATGAGTATTCCATTCCAAATATTGCGTAGAAGTCTTTACACATATTCAAGATGTGCTCATACTCCTCTTCAATTGTATCCTCTGCAATGAAGCTGTGAGAGTCGTCCTGTTGAAACGCTCGAACTCTTAATAGTCCGTTCATGGTTCCCGATTTTTCATATCTGTGAAGTTTGGTTTTTTCTGCAATTCGTAATGGAAGATCTTTGTAGGAAACTTGCATTGACTGGAAGTAGACCATTGCGTTAGGGCAATTCATTGGTTTTACACCATAAACTTCATTTTCACCCATATCAGCAATGAACATATTGTCTTTATAGTGATCCCAGTGTCCAGATGTCTTCCATAGATCCATCTTGTTTACAATCGGTGCCGCAATCTCCTTATAATCATTCTTTACTTCCTGTTTTCTCCAATAATCAATAAGCTCGTTGTAGATTACAAGTCCATTTGGAAGCCAG
>CAZCMQ010000058.1:0-3398 GCA_964500025.1 uncultured Candidatus Saccharibacteria bacterium
TTTATCGTTTCTAATACTCATTACTTTAAATCTGTTGTCCTTTAAAAAAACACAAAAGCCTAAGAAAGGGAATAAGGACACAGTTATTGCGCTTGCCTTCATCTTACTTTCCTTAACCATTTCACATTTCATTTTCAATGATGGTTTAAAGCTCAATCAGTCTATCAAAATATATGCATATCATCACCTAACAGCAATAAAAGAGATTTTCCGAAATGAGAATTACGCAATACTTCTAACAAGTATTAATGACACATTTACACTAGCCACATACCTGCCAATATTCCACTACATCTTCGGTCTCCCAATATCAGCAGTACCGTTAACCGAAACAGTACTTGCATATCGTTTACTGGAAATATTGTTTAGCGGATTTTCAGGTCTAATTGTTTATAAATCAGTCAGAGTATTAACAAAAAGCCTCCCACTAGCAGTTATGGCAGCAGTGCTACATCTTTTCGCTTTTGAATCCTTTGGAGCTTACACATCATTCTTCTTACTACCTCAAACTCTTGCTGCACTTTTCGGCGTAGCTCTCGTTTCTTATATTTTAAGTGCAGAGAAAATTAATCTTCCACTGCTATCCATTTCATCTGTGATAATGGTGCTAACTCACTTCTTAATAGGACCATTTTTCATATTCATAATCGCAGCACTTCTGTTATTTAAAAGGTTTAATAAATCGCTGTCTGGAATACTTTCCATATCAATCTTTGTGCTCTTATTTCTAGTTGTCACTTCCGAAGTAATATCCTTAGATATTTCTCAGGCAATAGGACAAATATACCCAGATTTTGCACAAAGGGTTAGTGAGCTTGTACCTATAGGAACAATTGATTTAGTAAATATAATCTTTCGTGATTTTGGATTTCTCGCAGTTCTGCCAATTTTCTACCTAATTTATGGAATATTTGAGAAAGACTGGAAGGTTAAGGGGCTTGTATTCATAACCGCAGTTACAATGTTCATTATTTCAATTAAATTCCCATACTCCAATAAGCTCTTACTCGCGATTCATTACTCTTTAATTTTAATTACAGCAATTAAGCTCTCACATTTCAAATTCTTTCAATTGCCACAGTCTGTATTTTTAGTTGCATTAATGATTCCAGGTTTAGCCTTTAGTCTTAAGGTAAATTCAGATACATTTAAAGATATTTTCAGGGGTAGAGAGAATAATACAGTGATAATGAGTTATGAGTATGAGTTAGCCAATACACTCAACCAAGAAATTGAAAATATATTGCTAGATAACAATTACAAGGAAATATTGATTATCTCCGACCCACTTACAATGCATATGTTAGAGCCGATCGTTGAAGCGAAGAGTACTGGAGGATTATTCACAAAGGTAGAAATAAGAATTCAGAACTGGGAGTTTTTGAGAGAACTTGAAGAAAATCAAAAGAAGCTACGTGAAAGAGCAGTACTTATGTCCGAAGGAATCGAAATAGAGGATACTTCAGAATTTAGCCAAGAATTTTTAGATTTCTATAATAAAAATCTTGAACAAGGTATTTATACTCGTTTTGTATTTACACCAAGGACAAAACTTTGGATGGCTGAAGATAGAGAATTTATCGAAGGATACGGAAATCAGATATGGAATGTTGAATCAAAGGATGTGCAAGAAGAACCATATGTATGGTGACAGACATTGCGATTATAGGCTACTTGCGCGCCTATAAAATATCTGTTACTTTATTAAAAGAACTTAAACTTTGAGAACAATTTTATGGCAGAACCAGGAACACCAGGAGCAACACCTGATACAACTCCCGCAACAACAGCACCAGCTGCTCCAGATACGACCCCAGCAACACCAGATACTTTAACTCCTGCAGCCCGAAGAGCAGAAATCGTTGAGAAATTGATACAACCGGATATAACTCCAGATGAAAGAAGAAAGCTAGTAGAAGAAAATAACACTCTCCTCATTGAAGAAGTTACCGCAACTGTAACAGCTGCTGTCACAACAGAAGTAAAAAGAGGTGCTCAAAGAGCTGAGAGACGATTAAAGTCTCAAATAACTACACTACAAAACGAAGTTTCCACACAGCAACAAACGATTGCAAATTATGAAGCGCAAAGAGTAGCTGCGGAACAAAAAGCACAGAATGATAAACGACATAGATTAGTCAAAATTGCTGCAGCTGCAGTTGGTTTTACCACCACATTCTTTACACCAGTAGGACTTAGCGTAATTATCGGAGCAGGTCTTCTTGGAGCAGCAAGTGGATTCCTAGCGAAGAAAGGAAATGAAAAATTACAACAATATGCCACACAGATTGGCGGTCATGCAGAAAGAATTAATCGACTTACCGAAGCTGCACGTCGTCTAAGGGCAAATGATCCAAATCGAGTAATAATGCAGGAGATGATCCAAACGAATGTCGCAGATGCGCAGAGAATTGAGAACAAGAGGAAGTGGGTTAGCAGACTCACAACTGGAGCATCTTATGCTTCTTCTGCAGGATATGGATTTGGTATGGGAGCAGCAATTGGCTCAGCAACACAACTTATTTTAGGTGAGACAATAAACAGTGCAGTAGGAGCAAAAACGGCTGGAGCTACTGAGTTGGGTGGTAATGCAACAAGAGTAGGTACTGGTGGAGCAGGAACACCTGAAGTATCTTCTGGAATCGGATCAGGAACAACACCTTCGTCACTAGACCTGCCTGGCAGCGCATATCACGGGACAACTTTACAGCATGCATCACCTGAAAATATGCTTCCAGGTGGTTTGGAAAATCATTCAAACTTCTACGGAGGTAACGAAGGATTGGCTGCATACAAATTCCAGACAGGAGTTGATTCAACTGGCCTTTCAACCCAAGCTTTATTCTCTGGTGATACTGGTGCATTTACTGCAAACGCACATCAGGTTATTAATACCCTAAAAGCAAATCCATCATTAGACTTTGCTGGAGCGTATGAACAGGTAATGGGAGAACCTTTACAGTCCATAATTCAATCTAATTCATCACTATCCGGGATTGGGCGAGCAACAGTAGGAGCCGCAGGTAACTAAACATAAATTATAATACTGTCCAAAATGTCTGAGAAATTAAACAATGTAATAAAGTCTTTTGTAGAGTTTGGATTCACAAAGGAACAGATTGAAGAGATCGTAGAGTTAAGTCAGTCTGATGTAACAGAAATTATCATGAATGACTTTGTTGATGCTGTTACAGATGAGGCCAAGCTTGAACAATATGCACAAAGGCTTGAAGCCGCACAAACACCAGAGGAAAAGGAAATTGTGATGTCTGAAATTTCAGCTATTACTTACGGAGAAAATGCGCAAAAGGCTAAGCTGGATATAATTGCAGTTGTACTTGAGGACCTTCTTGCAGATGCAAACAAAATGCGAGATTTGTATGGTAAATATCAGCAGG
>CAZCMQ010000058.1:3408-4810 GCA_964500025.1 uncultured Candidatus Saccharibacteria bacterium
TGATCCAGAAACAGTGAGGGCTATTGATGACTTACAGAATATGCCAGAGGTTAAGGGTATGGCGGAGGAGATACAGTCTGAACTCTCGTAGACCCAACCGACCCATAGTATTTACATCCTTTTTGAGATTTAGTATAATTAGAGCGGAAATACTTAGTATTTTCTGCTCATTGTTCTTTTTCATTCATGCACTCGCTGCTCAAGTTAAGAGCATCAGCAACCACAGCCAAACGCCTGGCCACTAAAACCACCTAAGGCAACACAACATATTGTCTCCAAAAGCCTGTGGGGGTCGTAAACCAAAAATACACCCCCACAGGCCGCAGTTCCTATCACCCCAACGGGTGATTTTTTTTCACAGTCTCCTGTGCAAACTTGTCGGAAGCATGCACATACCTTGTTGTTGTATTCAAACTCTCGTGGCCTAAAAGCAATTGGATGGCTGCAGGATTAGCACCATTTTCAGCCAAGTACGTAGCAAATCCATGCCTCAAACTGTGTGCAGAGGTAGGCACCAAAATACCGAGCTTTCGCCTGTACTCAGCAATTTTTTCCTGAAAATAATTAGTGGAAAGACGTGCCCCTTCAGTTTTAGCATCTGCCCCGCTAAAAGGAACGAAGAGGGCAGGGGAATCAAACTTCTTAAGATACCCACCCCTTCTATACTCCTCAACCATAGAAATATACTTATACTCCGAAGAAATATTACCAACCAAAGACTCTTTTTCCTGAGAAACCTTCCCCTTTCCAGATGTTTCACGGTCGAGTACAAAGGCATATTTCAACCTTATATCAAGGTATTTATCCAACCATCCCATTGCTCTTGGAGTCATATAAACAAATCTCTGCTTTTTCCCCTTACCTAAAATGAAAAGCTTCCCGTCTAGGCTTAATTGCTCCAAATCCAAGTTAATCAACTCAGAAATACGCATACCAGTTGAGAAAAGAATCTCCAACATAGCACGATTACGTATAGCCACCTTCTCATCCTTTTCAAATTCAATTGGGCATTCAATCAATTTAACCAATTCATCTAACTCTGCAACCTGAGACTTTTTCCGCTCTGCCTTAATCAACTTAATAGCATCTGGCGGAATCGGAACATCCAAGTCCATATCAATCCTAAATTTAAGATAGGAGCGGATTGCTGACAACATTCTATTCACACTTCGAGCATCCAAACCTTTCTCAGATCGGCTGGAAGTATTCTTAGGCTTGCCAGTGACCCCAAGATTACCAAATACCTTCTTGTACACGTTGTCCAGAAACAAACCTGGTGATTTCTCATTACCACCTACAATTTCCGGCTCTTGCGAAGGACTGGATACAGCACCCAAATCCGTTTCGTGCGTTCTAGACCCCTTAGAGCGAGTTTGGGCTATTTCCTTTGATATATCAACGT
>CAZCMQ010000059.1:0-4706 GCA_964500025.1 uncultured Candidatus Saccharibacteria bacterium
GAATCTCTTCTGTTATATAAATATCATTACCTCTTCTTTCAAAATGCTCGTGAGGCTCTACTTCAAGCTCAATGAACAGATCACCAGACTCCATACCTTTTTTGCCTTCATTTCCATTTCCCCTAAACCTTAAAATCGTTCCATCATATGCACCAGCAGGAACTTTCACCTTTACTTTTTGAGTCTCAACCTTAACACCTCTTCCATGACACACCTTACACTCCTTTTCAGGAATTTGACCTGAACCATGGCAGGTCTCACACTCAGTTACAAAAGCCATCTGTCCAAGGATACTTTGCTGGACTCTTTGTACTCTTCCCTGCCCCTTACATGTTGTACATTCCTTAGTCTTTTTAGTTTCACTACCTGTCCCCTCACAGTTATCACACTCCACTTCCCGATCCACTTCCAACTCATATTCACCACCCTTTATTGCCTCCATAAAGTCCAATCTGATTCTATATCTCAAATCATTACCTCTAGTCTGTCGTGAACCACCTGATGAGAATCCAAAGTTCTCTCCAAAGCCACCACCGAAGAATGTGCTGAAAACATCACCCATATCAAATGGGGTTCCACCGCCGAAATCAAACCCATTGAAGCCTCCTGCACCAAAACCTTGCGTACCTGCATGTCCGAATTGGTCGTATGCGGATCGTTTAGATTGATCCGAAAGAACCTCATACGCCTCCTGAACCTCCTTGAATTTCTCAGGAGCATTAGCTTCCTTGTTTACATCAGGATGGTACTGCTTAGCTAGTTTTCTATACGCTTTTTTAATTTCTTTTTCAGAAGCACCCTTGGAAATTCCAAGTACTTCATAGTAGTCACGTTTTTCCATACGGAGATTTTAGCAAAGACATGGGGAAAGTGCCAAGCGATTTAAGTCCAACAATCTTAGAACTTCTCCAGCAGGGGGTACGATAATTTGTGCCCCCTGCCGGTGCCGATTGAAAGAATTAGAATAGAGAATCCATATAACCGCTGTCGTAGCCTTTATACCTCCTTCTCTCCATTATATTTTCATCTGTAGAAGGGATTTCCCCTACAATAGCAAGTAGAGGGATAACAATTACCGCTCCTACTGCCAGACCAAGCACCGTAACCAAAATTTCGCATGTTTTGGCGTCCCAAGTTATGCATTCAATCTCTTCCTCATGTAGCGGCTCAGGCCGCATAGGAGAGTTGGGCCAAGGCAGGGCACTTTTAGGTTCTACCACCTCAAAAGAGATGGTGTTACCATTGCTTAGGTAATAAAACGATATTACTGCAACAAAAAAGATTAAAAGCGTTTTCATGAAATTCCTTTCTCAAAGAGCAATCGGCGTAAGAATTATATATTTCAACTGCACATACGCCAACACTATAAGACGTGCCAATTAGGCGCATTTGGATATTAAGAAATACTCAAAAGTGTAAGGAGATATATTGCTTTATCTTGGGCAGATCAAAGAAGAATGCAGGGCCTAAGAGCGTATACAAGTAAAATATACGCCCTTAGGCTGGGTAGCATCTGATAAAAGTTATGAGTTGAAAAAGGAGTAGGTCACCAGTACGGCTAGTACGCCCATGACGAAAACGAGCCAACCCTCTCCTTCTGGAAACTCATCCCTGAAGTACGCGCGAGTTCCAGAGTAGAAAATATCCATAATTAGGATTAGCCCTAAGATAGACACAAGCATGAATATAGGAATCGCGTAGCTCAGACTAGATGTTAAGAGCCAACCCCAGAATATGCCCATAAGCACGGATGTGCCATAGGCAGGCAAAAGATTAAAACTATATCGCATAGTGTATTTCCCTTCCTTTCTTAAAGAGCTACCCACCCCGAATATATCACAATAGTATTTTCTATTGAAGAATTTTCTAGACATAATTGTACTTTCTTTTTACAGAACTTTTGCGCTACAATCACAGGTTATGAGTCAAACCAATCAGAAGAAAACGATGTACACAGGAAGAGAGATTCGAGAAATCTGGAGACAATCCGAAGAGTTCAAATGGACAAGTGAAAATAAAGATGCATATCAGAGGCTATCATATCCATTCATCGCACGATTTATTCCCACTTGGGAAAAGAAATTTCTTGATAAAAAGGAACTCAGTGAACTTCAACTCTTTGTTAGGACGTTTACGTATAAAAGGAGAGTTGAAGCAACAGCAAGGATTTTCAATAAAACAGGAATGATAAAAGCTGGGGATGTAGCTTCCAAATTAGAACAACTCAAATCTCTTAACGACGAAGAGATAAACCGATGGCTCATGGGAATGACAGATGAAATGTATCAATCCATTATCGACGGAACAATCCCACCAATAATGGTAATTAAACCAGTGGGTTTAGACTTTGGGAACCTGCCAGATGGAAATCATAGAGTTCTTGCTGCTCTAAAATTGGCAGAAGAGAATGAAGATATAAAACTGCCAGCTTTTGTTGGAGTTTTAGGTAAAACTCCTTGGGCAATTCACAACAAAGTATTTAAAACTTTCGGTTCAAATGCCATGAGTAAAAACGAATTGGGAATGCTTTTAGAAAAACGAGGGATAGGGTCTACACAGAAAGGTTTTGATTCTAGTACATACTCAACGGCAATCAAAGAAGCTTAACTTCATTTCCATATCTACATCTGCTAACCTGTAATAATGGACAGAAACGAGTGGGATACAAGAAATCAAGAACTGAAAGAGAAAAGAATCGCCGTAGTAACCAGGATTGTAGTATCTTCTCTATTGGGAATAACAGGATTACTGCTACTACTCAGCCAGCTGTTCCCACTTGCAGGATCTTTTCTAACAGGTAAGATATACGAAATAAAAGCGGGGATATTAGCTGCCCCTATCCCCGACTCACACAAGGAATTCATCCAAGGAGAACTAGCATATTACAATCCGGGGCAAAGTTACTTCCAAAACCTTCTTCAATCAACCGACCAGGTTCTTGGGACTCAATCTTTTGATGTCTCCACAAAAGAACTTAAGCCAATCGTTATAGATAAAGAGTATAGGAAAGATATGACCCTTTCTGTTGTAAGCGCAGGTATTAACAATATTAAAGTTAGTTCAAATATCGAAAGCTATGATGAAAAAGTCTATAACCTCTACCTTAAATCCGGCCTTGCCCATTTTAAAGGGACTCCACTTCCAGGAGATGGAGGCAATTCCTTCATATACGGACATAGTGCAGTACCAAGTTTCTTCTCAAGAAACCGTAATCTACCGGAAACAATCTTTTCCAAGCTTGAAGACGTGGAGATCGGTGATGAAGTTATTGTACAAAAGGATGGAGTTGACCTAAAATACATCGTCAGGAGCAAAAAGATTGTTGAACCCACAGACTTCTCGATCTTGAGATCTCAGGGTGATAAAGAGACAATAACCATGATGACCTGCTGGCCACTTGGTGTTCCTTCAAACAGATTAATAGTTGTTGCAGAAAGATATGAATAATAAAAGAACGTTGATAATAATTGGTGCAGTAATAGGAGTCATCCTTCTTTTAGGGATTCTCCTTTATATTTTCACAAGAAGAAACACATCTAATCAGCCGGAAGAGAAAATTACCCTAACATATTGGGGGTTGTGGGAGCCTGAATCAGTAATGAGACCTCTTATTGAAAAGTATGAAAGTCTCAACTCAAATATCAATATTGAATACGTACAAAGACCTTTCACACAGTATGACAGCACTCTTTTTACAAGAATCTCCCAGAGTGTAACAGACAGTACACCAGCTCCCGATATTGTAAGAATTGGAAATAGCTGGCTTCCAAAATTCCAATCCCATCTAGTACCAATGCCTTCATCTGTAATGACGCCAGCTCAATATTCACAAACTTTCTACCCAACAGCTGTCTCAGACTTTACAGGAACTGACGGTAATATTTACGCTATTCCACTAGAAATTGATGGACTTGCCCTCTTTTACAACAAAAAACTGTTTAATGACGCGGGAATAACCGAGCCACCTCAGGACTGGGACGCTTTCATTGAAGCGGCTAAAAAGTTAACTAAGACGGAAGGCGAGAGAATAACTCAGGCTGGTGCAGCAATGGGAACATCCCAAAACATTAAACACTCTGCAGATATCTACTCACTACTTCTTTTGCAAAATGGAGTAACAATAACAAATACAACTGCAACAGAAGTAGATTTCAGTTCATTAAGAGCTCAGTCCGCAATGGAATTTTACACAAACTTTGTAAAGGTGCACAAAACATGGTCTCCAGATCTCGCAAATGACGTTGAAGTTTTCTACTCAGGCAAACTTGGCATGATGCTTGCACCAAGCTGGAGAGCGTTTGATGTAATTGCTTCCGCACCAGAAATTGAGTTTGGAATTGCACCTGTACCACAATTACCTGGTAATCAACCAATAAATTATGCAATGTACTGGGGAGAAGCTGTTACAAGAACAAGTAAAAATCCTGTGGAAGCATGGAAGTTTATTAAATTCTTAAGTGAAGCAGAACAACAAAAGCAGTTCTTCTCCAATTCCTCACAAATAAGAGCATTTGGAGAACCTTACAGTAGAGTAAGTCTTGCAAGCGAACTTTCAAGCCATCAGTATGTTGCTGCATTTATGCAAATGGCACCAACTATGAAGGCGTGGAAAATGGGAGAGCAGTTCTTCGTTGAAGAAAGCATAAGGACAGCAATAAATGATGTTGCACAAGGTGGAGTTGGTATAAGTCAGGCACTTACCGAAG
>CAZCMQ010000060.1:0-4309 GCA_964500025.1 uncultured Candidatus Saccharibacteria bacterium
GTCTACCCTGTCAACAAACCTTTTCACACCAAACAAAGCATCATCATTCCAAGCCATCGTGGCATCAAAAGGACCCATGAACATGTGATACAAACGGGTTGCGTCAGCACCAACCTTTTTGACAATATCATCAGGAACGATGACATTTCCTCTTGATTTACTCATTCTTTTACCATCACTTCCCAGTATTACACCATGAGAAATCCTTTTGTAGTAAGGTTCTGGGGTTGGCACAACACCAAGATCGTATAAGAACTGATATATAAATCTGGAGTAAAGCAAATGTAGGGTGTTATGCTCATCACCACCGAAATAAACATCGACAGGAAGCCAATATTTCATCTTTTCCATATCAGCAACTTGCCCATCATTTTTCGGATCTGTATAGCGAATAAAGTACCAATCGCTACCCGCCCAATTTGGCATTGTGTCAGTCTCTCTCTTGGCAGGACTTCCACATGTTGGACAGGTCGTATCTACCCAATCCTCAATCAGAGAAAGTGGACTTTCACCTGTGTCTGTTGGTTCATAATTCTCAACTTCAGGAAGAACTATGGGCAACTGCTCTACTGGTACTGAAACCCATCCACATTTTTCACAATCAACCATCGGGATCGGTTCTCCCCAGTAGTGCTGTCTGCTGAAAATCCAATCTCTCAAATGGTACCTGGTATTTTTCTGACCCCAACCTTTCTCAATTAAATGATTTGTGATTTTTTCTTTGGCTTCTTGCGTAGCCAAACCATCTAAAAAGTCAGAGTTCATTGCCACTCCATCCCCTTCATAGACATCTTCAACTTTTTTAACCTCTACATCCTGGCCCTCAGGACCCCTCACAACCCTGGCAATCGGGAGGCTAAATTGCCAAGCAAATTCAAAATCCCTTTTATCATGAGCTGGGACACCGACTACCGCACCAGTACCTACTGTGCCCAAAACGAAGTCCGCAATCCAAATTGGAAGCTTAGAATTGTTCAAAGGATTGACCGCATATAACCCAGTAAAGACCCCAGTTTTCTCTCGACCAACCACCTCCTGCTTTCTTTGGAGCTCAGATTTATTTAAAGCGCTCTTTACGTACTCCGAAATCTTAGAAATATCCTCATCCGTTTCAATTTGCTCAGCGACCAGTTTTGAAACTAATTCATGCTCTGGGGCAAGAACAACAAATGTCGCTCCAAAGTTTGTATCAGGCCTAGTGGTTGAAACAGTTACCCCTTCATCCCTACCATCTATAGGGTAAGTTATATCAACCCACTCTTTCTTATCTATCCAATTAATCTGAGCCGCCTTTACCTTATCTATAAACGCAGTATCCTTCAATCCTTCTGAAAGCCTGTCTGCATATTCAGTAATTTTCACAATCCACTGGTTAATATTTCGCCTCTGAGTTTCAGTTCCACACCTCTCACACTTGCCGTCAATAACCTCTTCGTTTGCCAAACCAATTTTGCAGGAAGGACACCAGTTAATCGGTCTTTCCTCCTTGTATGCAAGACCCTTTTCAAAAAGTTTAATGAAGATCCACTGAGTCCATTTGTAATAATCTGGATCCGTAGTATCAACCACCCTACTCCAATCAAATGAAAATCCAAGGTCATCCATCTGCTTTTTAAAAGCTTGAGTATTTTCTTTAGTGACATCTTGAGGTTTTCGCTTCATTTTGATGGCATAATTTTCTGTTGGTAAGCCAAAAGCATCCCAACCCATTGGGAAAAGAACATTGTATCCACGCATTCTTAGAAACCTCGCGTAAACATCACCACCAGTAAATGTAAATGAGTGACCGACATGCAATCCACTTCCACTTGGATATGGGAATTCAACTAAAACATACTTCTTCTCTCGGGAATCTCCATCCAAAGCTCTGTACAAGTCCATTGAGGACCACTTCTTTTTTAATCTTTCTTCTACAGTTTCAAAGTCATACTTCATCTGATGATTATATCACATCAAGAAGTATCTTAAACCTTAATGAATATGCAATAAATGCTGCTATCTAAGTCTTTCTTGATCACGAACTCTCGTGTACAATCGGCATCTATGAATAAAATTTCTACTAAAAAACAGGGAAATATAACAATATATGCCTTTATTGACAGCCAAAACCTCAACCTTGGAGTTAGGTCTTTGGGTTGGAGGATTGATTATAGGAGGTTTCGGCTGTACTTGACGAATAAATACGGAGTTGAAAAAGCTTTTATGTTTCTTGGATTCATACCTGGCAATGAAGATCTGTACAAAAGGCTTCAGAAAGCTGGGTTTATTTTGGTATTTAAAGACATCTCGCAATACTTCAAAAGAGGAAGGCTTCATATAAAGGGAAATGTTGATGCGGAACTTGTTTTGCATGCTGCCGCTATTGAGTATGAAAACTATGATAAAGCAATAATCGTTACTGGGGATGGGGATTTTGCATGCTTGATAGACTTTCTTTTGCAACGGGAAAAGTTAGCTTATGTTTTAGCACCAAGTAGTAAATATTCTAAAATACTAAAAAAATTCAGGGGAAGCGTGATAGAAATTGGAGATTCAATACAGACTTTTGGATTCAAGGAAAAATCAGCCAGGAGGCACGGTCGGTCGAAACCTTAGGCACGCCTGGCTATCGTGATGTCTGAATATATCACAAACCCTAGTGCCCAATCAAGACCAAAAGATAAGAAGTTTTAGAAAAAGGAAAAATTTGCGGGACTCACGGTCGGTCGAAACCTTAGGCCCCCCGGCGATGGTGATACCTCAATATACCACACCACTGCATTTCAGATCAACCTTAAAAGGAAAAAGTTGGAGCAGACTCAGATAACGAGTAAATAAACATAATCTCAGGAGGAGCAAAACATCTATTAGTAGAATCCAAGGGCGTTTCTATACCTCCAATAATTCTAAAATCTACACCCTCCAATTCCCTAGAATACCAAGCGCACACGATATGCGGATCAAAGAGATCTCCTTCTATTTCAGCTATATTCTCTGTTGTTATATTTACTACAAAAACCCTAAAGTCTTCAATTCGTTCCTGTTGCTTACGGATGTGATACCTAAGTTCCGTTAAAGACTTCCAGTAAAGGCTTGGCATGTTGTTATGGATATATGCAGATTGAATCTGGAGGGAGTCTAAAAACTGCCTATGATCAAGCTTTTCTAGAAGCTGTGTTCGTATGTCTGCAGGTAGATCCTTAATGACCATTAAAATCAGTATAGGCAATATGATCAAATCTGCCAAGAAAAATCACCTTAAAAGGATCATACAATAATTAAACCACACGGAAAATCTACTTACTCTGCTCTTTTCTCATCTTCTTAAAGCACTTCATACAAACATATGTTCGCATGATTTCACCATTAACTTCTAAGTCAACCTGCTTAAGGTTTGGCTTGAAAACTCTTGGAGTCTTTGGTGCTTTAAACCTCCACTGAATGGAGTGATGATGTTGAATTCTTCTACCTGCAATTCTGCCTTTTCCACAGATTGCACAAACTTTTGTTGCCATAGTAAGTAATTTGAAATGCTAAAAGCATGGTGATATTATCAAAAAGATTACTTTTTGACAAGCATTAACACAATTATGGATTTCATGTATTGGATACTCTTTGCAATACCCTCAATTTTGATTGCTTCAACAGTACACGAATACGCTCATGCGTGGACTGCCGATAAACTAGGAGACCCTACCCCACGCGCAGAAGGAAGGCTTACACTCAATCCATTAGTTCATATTGATCCAATTGGTGCCCTTCTCATTCTTATCGCAAGATTCGGATGGAGCAAGCCAGTTCCAATTAATGAACGGAATTTTGAAAAACCGGTTCTTGGAACTGCATTAACGGCGGCAGCGGGACCATTCAGCAATCTAATTCTTTTGTTAGTTTCGGCTTTTGTCTACAACCTAATTTCTGAGCCGACTATAATGGTGCAGCTATTTGCAATTTCTTTCATTTCCATCAATGTTGTTTTGATGATTTTCAACCTAATTCCAATCCCTCCACTTGATGGACACAAGATTGTAAGAGCACTACTTCCACCGCAACTGAGGTATTACTGGGAATCTTTCGAGAGATATTCTATCTTTATAATCCTTCTACTTTTCATACCATTCTCACCTCTAAGGACAGTTACCTCAACTCTAATATCAAGTACCTTAGACTTTTTCCTAAACCTACTTATAAGATAATAATCCCCTAGTTATCACAACTAGGATTTTGCAAATCTTCTTGACACCCCCTACTATGTAATTGCTCTGATGGTATACAGAAGAGTAATTGGCTTAACACCATAAAAACGGGATCTCAAAATTATCCTTCCCCT
>CAZCMQ010000061.1:0-4303 GCA_964500025.1 uncultured Candidatus Saccharibacteria bacterium
ATTTTACCATCTTGTAACAGTAGAATATGTCTCCAACCTGTGCATCCACCTTACTATCCAAAATTGCACCAAATTCCTGCTTATCCTTTGCCTCATTAATAGTCTCTTTTTGTGTTCTTAATGAAACAATTCTTCCTTCTCCAATAATATCGTCACCTCTAACAATGTAACACTTCCCACCCCTCTTTATAACTCCTTGCTTAACCCTACACCCAATAACTTGAGATCCATCTGTAAGGGTAAATAGAGCACGAACTTCGGCCTGACCAATCTCTTCTTCTACTTCCTCAGGTTCAGACATTCCAGAAACAACATCTTTAATCTCATCAATAAGTTTGTAGATAATGTCATATGTTCTAACCAAAACCTTCTTCTCACGAGCCATCTGTACCAGACTTTGATCGACAGAAACCTCAAATCCAAGGATTATTGCTTTTGAAACTTCAGCCATGACAATGTCGCTCTGAGAAACATCACCAACACCGCTGTGAAGAATCTCAACTTTATGACCTTCAAAGTCAATTGTCTGCAATGACTTTTTAATTGCTTCCAAAGAACCCTCTGAAGAACTTTTAATAATCACCTTCAATGATTTAACCTCTTCAACTTGCTGTGTTGCTCCAAAAAGGAATGAGAGATCAGGCTCAGTTTCTTCTGTGGAGGCTTCGGTTGGTTCAATAGATTCAATTTCAGTCTTAAGGGATGTTGGTTGTGCATAAAGAGACTTAAGTAATTTCTCATCCTTCTTATCAAGGGCATATACCTGAGTTCCGAGGTCGATTAACTGTGAAAGTCCCAAAATTCTCCCTCCAAATCCTGATTGTAGAGTACTCATCTGCTCCCCATCTTCAGAGATAATGCCTTTGATTTTTTCTATATGGTATGAATCGCCCTGCTTATACCCAATTACTGTGCCTCTAGAAAACTCACCCTGAGAAACAATAATTGAACACACATTTCCTCTAGACTTTTCTTTTACAGACTCAAGCGTATAAGCCTTGCCGCTAACTCCTGCAGGTAGTTCCTGATCTGCTTTTAAACCTTCAAGGTCTGCAACAAGAAGAATCATATCTAAAAGTTCATCAATTCCTTTCCCTGTTTTACCCGAAACTTCAACTACAGGAATTTTACCTCCCATACCCTCAATAAGCATTCCATTATTTGCAATCTCTCTTTTTACTTTTTCAAGATCAATATTAGGCAAATCCACCTTATTTATTACAACAATAGGTTTTGCAGTTGAGTTATTAATGATGTCAATGGATTCCTTCGTCTGTGGCTTTACACCATCATCAGCGGCTACAATGAGAAGAACGATATCTGCGATATTTCCTCCTCGAACCCTCATCAAGTCAAAAGCTTCGTGACCTGGCGTATCAATGAAAGTAATTTTCTTTCCTTTGATATCGATTGTGAATGAAGAAATCTTCTGAGTAATTCCACCAACTTCTCTTGCATGAACATCCGCACTTCTAATACTGTCTAAGATAGTTGTTTTTCCATGATCAACATGACCCAATATGGAAACAATTGGAGCTCTTAGATTCTCAGTTTGTACTTTCTGTGTCTTACTCACTCTTCTTCTCCTTTAACTTATTTAATTCATCACTTGTCACCCTGATTACCTTTTTCCCATCGGCCCTACTCAAGATTTGTTCTCTAATTCTTCCAAGTTCATTCTCTGAAAGCTCTTTTCCAAAGTTTCTGGAAAAAACCTTCTTTTTTAGAGCAAGTTCTAATATTTCAATATCCGGTTTCATATTCAAACCCCTTCCCTTCAACTTCCCTGTTTCGTCAAGAACAATTCCTTCTTCAGTTTTTACAAATCTAACTAACTCACTTTTAGGCAGTTTCTCCCTAGAAACTGCGCACATCCTCATCGGCACATGCTTATTGTGCAGCTGTTTCTTCGCCTTTTTCTCCTTCATCGGCATTTTCCTCTTCATTATCTACTGGTTCTGTTTCTGGTCGAACTTCTTCTACACTTTCTTGTACTGCTTCAGTTTCTACAGGGATTTCTGGTTGAGGTTCAACTGATTCCTCAGTACTTACCTGCTCAACAGCAGTCTCTTCCACTACTTCAACAGTTTCCTCGGACTTTTCTTCAACAACTTCTTCTTTCTTTGTTGGTTTTGAACCATCTAGGTTGTGTATATCAATTCCTTTTCCAGTGATTTTTGAAGCAAGTCTTGCATTCTGCCCGTCTCTACCAATAGCAAGGGAGAGTTGGTCTTCAGCAACAGTTACAATTGCACTATCTCCATCAATCTTTACTGATTCAACTTTTGCAGGACTTAATGCATTTGCAATGAATTCCTCAATATCATCACTCCATTCGATGATGTCGATTTTCTCTTCACCAAGCTCACTCATTACATTTGCAATTCTGATTCCTCTCTGACCAACACATGAACCGATTGGATCAACTCCATCCTGGTTAGACATGACAGCCATTTTGCTTCTTGAACCTGCTTCTCTAGCGACAGCCTTAACTTCAACAACTCCTGACTCAATTTCTGGAACTTCCATTTTGAAAAGGGCAATCAAGAAATCGTTTGAAGCTCTTGAAACAACAAGTTCCTTTCCTCTTACTGAGTCTTCAATTCCTTTAAGCAAAACCTTGTACCTTTCACCAATTCTGTAAAATTCATTAGAAATCTGCTCCTCAGGTGGCATGATCGCAACAGCTTTTCCAATTTCAAAAACAGCATTTCCCCTTTGCATTCTCTGCATGAGTGCTGTGAAGACTTCACCAATCTTTCCGCTGAATTCACTGAGGATTGCATCTTTCTCAGACTCTCTGATTTTCTGCAAAATCACCTGCTTTGCTGTCTGTGCTGCAATTCTTCCGAAGTCATCACTTGGCATTTCAACTTCAACAACATCACCTTCTTTAAGGTCTTTTGAGATTAACTTTGCGTCTTTAAGGGCAATCTGTTTTACTTCGTCTTCAACTTTTTTGACAACTTCTTTTCTTGCGATGATCTTGAAACCACCTGTATCTCTATCCATCTCTACTGAAAGTGTTTCATCTTCTTTCTTTTCTTCACCTTCTACCGACTCAACATCAAAATAGTTGTTCTGATCCTGTGTGTAGTAGTCTCTTAAATATTCTTTTTTATATGCAACGAGGATTGCTGATTTTAGAGCCTCGTATACCTCTTCTGGATTGATTCCTCTTTCAGCTGCGATCTGATTAATTGCCGCTAAGAAGTCTGTTGTGATAGCCATTTTTGTAAATGTCTTAAATTAAAATGATATTTTAAGGTTGCAGAAAAAAAGGTGAGATTAATATTCTCACCTGTACATGACCTAATATGTTTGAATGATATCAAAAATTTTGTTTGTTGTACAGGAAGGGACCTGTAGGAGGGGGATATTTTTGCCAAATGGCATTATATTCCCCTCCCAAGAGGTCTGATTTTGGGCGATCCACCCCCTAACGATCAACTCTGTTATGGTGAATCACCCGGGGCAACCCGTTCTGTTGGATAAGGATCAGTGCCGACTTAGTTACAAGAGACTTTCCGATATTTTCTGCAATATTTGCAGATACGCAGGCTTCAGTTTCTTTATCGTAAACGAACAAAGATTCTCCGTCCTGCCAAAAGGCAAGTCTGGCGTAATACTCGAGCGTAAAGACCTTTCCCTCAGTGATAGGATGCCCGTTCCTATCTTTGGAAAAGTGCTCAATCACTTGAGCCGTTTCCAATGGAGGTGCAGAACACTCTACTGGCTGGAAAACTATATCTGCAGGATACCTGTTCTTATACCCAACGATCGGGTCAAGGGTACCCTGATAGCCGACATAGATCATCCCTCCAATAACGAGTACAGCACAAACAAATAGAAAGAAGTAAAACCAAAAGCGATACATCTTTTCTCCTCCAAGAGAAATAAAAGAATACAGAGTCGTTTTATACGACTTCCTGCACACAAAAATCATATGTGAAAAAAGTCGTATAAAACATTTGAAATCAGACCTCATTTTTAACGATCTTCGAGGCTTAAAAAGCACTCGGTAATCGCTAATTATACATGAAAACCACTAAAAACTAAAGACTCCTTAACTCCTCCCACAACTTCTTCTCGCTCTTTGACAGCTTCTTCGGGATCTCAACATTCACTCTCACATATTGGTCTCCTCTTTCACCCTCTCTACCTATCACAGGAGCACCTTTGCCTTTAATCATAAATACTGTTCCAGGTTGGGTTCCAGAAGGAATTTTTAACTTTACTTTCTCTTCAACTGTTGCAACCTCTAAAGTATCCCCCAGCACTGCAGAATGTATAGGAATCTCTT
>CAZCMQ010000062.1:0-4186 GCA_964500025.1 uncultured Candidatus Saccharibacteria bacterium
ATAGCCTACCTTTTTTAAATTCCTCCCTTTTTATTGCTCTAACAATTTTTACCGTTGGATACTCATTTTGAGTATTAATATAGAGCCATGCGTATGATTTATCATCCTTAAGATCAGAATTAAACTTTGGCTGTTCCTTTTTAACTAAGGCTGATTCTAAAACGAGGGCCTCAATTTCATTTTCTGTTTCTACAACCTCCACTGAGTTTACAAATTCAAGCATTTGGATAATTCTTGGTCTATCCATGTGCTTATTTAAGAAATATGAAGATACTCTACTCTTCAGATTAAGAGCTTTTCCAATATAGATAATTTCCCCGGATTTATTTTTGAATTTGTAAACTCCAGGTTTGTTGGGTAGTAGTGAGACTGTGTCAGCTAAGTTCACTTTAAAATGCATTAAAATTACGAAAATTTCTCAAGCAATTCTTTTACCTGAGGATTTATAGCAATTTTATGCTTTAAAAGGACGGTTTTCAAGCCGTCCTCATTTTTCATAAGAATTTTTACAGGAACTTCTCCAGGGTTTTCTTTAATGAACTTCTTAAGATGGTCTAGTTCTTCACCACTATGATTCCCATTGATTTTAAATGTGACTCCTTGGAAACTGTCACTATGTTTCGATTCGTCTATGTACTGCATTCTTTCAAGCACAATACTTTTTTCTTCTTCTCTGATATTAATTTTTCCTGCGATTAGGGTCGCCTTATTCGGCTGAAATTCATCCTTTATTTCCTCATAAGTCCTGGGAAATACAATAACATCAATTGTTCCTGTTTTATCCTCAACTGTGAGAAAGGCCATTCTTTCTCCTTTTTTTGTGGTTATCCTTTTTACGCTTGAGATTAAAACTCCAAGAATAACAAGTTCTCTATTTTTCTTTTCTTTTGCATCTTTAATAGTGGTTACATTCTTTCCTGTAAGGAATTCTTGTAGATTATCCAGAGGATGACTTGAGAAATATATACCAAGAAGTTCTTTCTCCCATTGGAGTTTTTTATGTGTAGGAGTCCCTTCTGAGGCGATGGTAAGAGGGTTACTTTCTACTGCAAGAGGTTGTTGAATGTTACCGAACATATCCATCTGTCCAAGATCTTGAATCTGCTTCTGTTTCTTGTATTTTTCAAATAGCTCTGAGATCACGAGTAGTTGAGCATCTCTATCCCCAAATTCATCCATTGTCCCAGACATAACTAGGTACTCCACAACTTTTGGATGTAATTTTCTGGGAAACATTCTTGCTATGAAGTCCTCTAATGACTCAAATCTACCATTTTCTTTTCTTTCTGCGACAATCTCTTTAACCACATCTTTTCCAACATTTTTAATTGCGCCCATCCCAAATCGGATCGAATCATCTCCTTCGATTGAAAAGTAGTAGTCACTTTCATTAACTGCTGGGGGCAGTACTTTAAAACCAAGTCTTGAACTCTCTTCTATATCAAGAACCACTCTATCGAAGTTTTCCAAGTCACTTTCCAAGAGTGCAGCCATGAATTGAAGAGGATAATGGGCTTTTAAATAAGCAGTCCAAAAGGCTACTGTTGCATACATTGCGCTGTGTGCCTTGTTAAAACCGTAGTCTGCAAATTTTTCTAGGTGTTGCCATAAAGCAATTACTTTCTTCTCCTCAAACCCTTTCTTTATTGCACCTTCAATGAACTTTGGCTTTTCTGCATCCATAGCTTCTCTAATTTTCTTACCCATAGCTTTCCTGAGCCCATCTGCCTCTCCCATGGTATAACCTGCAATGTCTACTGCAATCCTAATTACCTGCTCCTGATATGTAATAATTCCGTTTGTGAGTGAAAGAATTGGTTCTAACTCCGGAAGAATATATTCTGGTTTCTTTTTACCTTTTTTAATATCGGCGTAATCTGGAATAAGTGACATTGGCCCTGGTCTATATGCAGCGATTACGTAACAGATTTCTTCAATATCTTTTGGTGAAATCATTCTTATCGTCCTTTTCATGCCCTCTCCCTCCATCTGGAAAACACCAACCGTTTCAACTTTTTGTATAAGCTTTAAAGTTTTTTCATCATCCCAATTGAGTCTGATTAGGTCTATTTTTTTCTGGGTTGTTGCTTCAACTTTTTTAAGAGCGTTACCTATGACATTGAGATTTTTAAGTCCAAGAAGATCAAATTTTAATAAACCAACATCTTCAAGTTGCATAAATTCATATTGGGTTATCCCGAGACCTTCGTTGTGAGCATCCTTTTGTATCGGTACATACTCAACAACTGGCTGAGGTGAAATGATAACTCCACATGCATGTTTTGATACTCCTCTTGCAAGCCCTGCTACTTTACGAACTATTTCGGCTAATCTTTTTAATTCATCTGAAGAATTGATCAATTCCGCAAATTCAGGGTTATTTTCAATCATATAATCAATACTTCGAGATTTTCCGAACAGGATCTCAACCATTTTTGACAGTTTGTCTGTAATTGCTAAGTCTATTCCTAGTACCCTTCCTACATCACGAATGGCCTGTCTTGTTTGAAGCTTGCTGAATGTAATAATTTGTTTTACATTCTCCTCACCGTATTTGCTAATTATGAAGTCCATTACCTTATCTCTTTGCCTATCTTCTAGATCAATATCAAAATCAGGGGATGATTTTCTTTCTGGGTTTAGAAATCTTTCGAAATATAACTCCCATTTAATTGGATCAATACTGGTAATTCCCAATGAGTATGCAACTACGGAACCTGTTCCAGAGCCTCTCATACTTACGACTATGTCGTTTTCGCGACAGAAATTTACTATCATGTAAACAACAAGGAAGTAATCATTGTATTTCTTTTCATTAATTACTGAAAGCTCGTAATCTATACGTTTTTTAAGATCATCTGTGATTTTCCCATATATTTTTTCTGCTCCTTCATATGCCAGTTCTTTTAGGTATTCAGCAGCATTTTTACCTTTTGGAAGGTCTAAATATTCGGGTTCAACACGTCCAAAGGAAATGGAATACTCCTCTACCATATTCGTAATTACTTGAGTGTTCTCTAGTGCTTCAGGGAGATCTTTAAATAGCTCCTGCATCTCCTCAGGTGTCTTAACATAAAATTCTTTTGAATGAAGTGTTCTTCTTGTTGGATCTTCAAGAGTTTTTCCATCTGCAATGCACCAAAGGACTTCTTGTACCTCAGCATCTTTTTTGTTTAAGAAATGGGCATCACATGTTGCGACTAAAGGAAGTTTTAGTTCTTTTGCAATTTTAATTAAATCAGGGTTTATTTTTTCCTGATCATCAATTCCATTTCTCTGAATCTCGATGAAGAAATTATCTTTAAAAATCTCTGAATACCTTCTTGCATTTTCAAGAGCTTCTTTATAATTGGCTGCATTTAACGGCTTTGCAACAACTCCCTGTAGGCAGCCTGAGAGAGCAATTATTCCTTCACTGTATTTCTCAAGGGTTTCGATATCTACTCTTGGTTTATAATAGAAACCTTCCATGTGTCCAATAGATACAATTTTCATTAAATTTTGGTACCCTTTTAAATTTTTGGCTATTAGAGTTTGATGGAAATATTTATTGTCTATTCCATATTCCTTATCGTGTCTAGTTCTAGGTGCGATATAAATTTCGCAGCCAATTATTGGCTTCAGTCCATTTTTGGTCATTTCTTGATAAAACTTGAAGGCACCGTACATACTTCCGTGGTCTGTGATTGCACATGAAGTCATCCCGCTTTCTTTAACCTTTGTAACAAGGTCAGAAATGCGCAACACTCCGTCTAAGAGTGAGTAGTCTGTGTGTAAGTGAAGGTGAGTAAACATTTAATATTTTTCTATTACTTTATGCTATTCTATTAACTGAGTAGTTTTATGTAAATAGATGCTTCTAAAGTGAACGAAAAACCCGCTAAAAAACAAACTTTTTCTGCTCTATTAAATAGAGCACATTCTATTTTAAAAAGTGTTGTAATAATTTTACCGGTTTTCCTTGTATATTTGTTCACAATTAGCCCAGTTTTAGAAGGTTTTGTAGAGAATGGAATGAGGGAGTATTCTCTTTCTAGAGGATTTGGTGTCAAAAATTCTTTATCGCCTCTTTCATCTACATCAAGTTCTCAAACTTTAGATCAATACTCTTCTTTACTACTACAAAGTGAGTTCGGTAATTTAAATAGCAATACTTCCTTAGTCACAAGTGATGCCAGAGTATTGG
>CAZCMQ010000063.1:0-4062 GCA_964500025.1 uncultured Candidatus Saccharibacteria bacterium
GGATCACAAAATCAAAAGGAGTCTGTATTGTTCTTATGAATTACTCTGAAGAAGTTTTACTAAATGAGGAAACAGTGGAGTATATAAGGAACAAGTACGAAACTGAAGTTGAAGGTTCTGGTATCAAGCTAGTCTGTAATTAATTGAATAACTGGACAATATGAAAATTGTTTATGACCATCAAATATTCTCACGTCAGAAGTATGGAGGGGTATCTAGATATTACTCTGAGCTTATTAAAAATCTTGATACTTCTTACAATAACATCAATGTTGAACTGCCGATACTATTTTCAAATAATGAGTATTTGAAGGAGGTCGATATTAAAACCCGAGAACTTCCTGCAAAGAATCTTATTCCCATTACTGTTGCTAGAAGGCTACGGCGTTTATTCAATAATGTATATACGAATAACTATTTGAGTAAGCATGATTTTGACATATTTCACCCAACGTACTTTGATCCTTACTTTCTTAAGAATTTAAAAGGTAAAAAGTTTGTTTTAACTGTACATGATATGGTGCATGAAAAATTCCCACAGTACTCAAGTTCTTTGGATAAAACAATCGCGTGGAAAAAAGAACTCGCGACAAAAGCGGAGCATGTTATATGTATTTCAGAAAACACAAAAAAAGATGTTATTAAGATTTTAAAGATTCCTGAAGGTTGTATTTCTGTCGTACACCTGGCGTGCTCCTTAGATGTAGAAAATCCTAAAGAAGTTACCTTTGCTAAAAACAAACAGTATATTTTATTTGTTGGAGTGCGTGGAGGATATAAAAATTTTAATTTATTGCTAGAAGCCTTCTCAAAGATTTCAGAAAAATTCCCAAATATTAATGTAATTTCTGCTGGTGGAGGTAGACTCTCTAAATCTGAAAGAAGAAAAATATCATCATTAAACCTCGATGGGAGAGTTTTTCAGGCAGACGTCTCGGATGATGAATTAGTATATCTATATAGAAATGCTTTGATGTTTGTTTACCCTTCGCTATATGAAGGTTTTGGTATACCAATCCTAGAAAGCATGAAGTCTGGTTGCCCTGTTATTGCAGGACGGTCTAGTTCTATACCGGAAGTTTCAGGAAATGCTGGTTTGCTGTTTGATCCTTACTCTGTAGATTCACTTTCTGAAAAAATTACTCAGCTAATAGACAATAATGGGCTAAGGCAGGACCTCATTAAAAAGGGGATAAAAAGAGAAAAATTTTTTTCTTGGAAAAAGTGTACTGAAGAAACTGTTAAGATTTATGAAAGACTTTAATCACTCTTTGCGATCACATAATAATTAGTCCTTAAAGGAATAGGGAATCTATCAGGATTAATTATCTTAACAATTTTTACTCCAATTGCTCCGAACTTTAGGCGGATTTTGTTCAAGAAGAACTCATTTACAACTTTAACGTCACCAAAAATAGGTTTAAATCCGGCCTTAGTCAATGCTCTTTTTAACTCCCAATATGTGTGGAGCGCCACGTGGCTTTGCGCCCATGCAGTTAAAGACTTCCACCTTAGAATCTCGTATGGAATATTTGTAAATTTATTTGGTGTACAGAAGATATAGGCGCCACCTGGTTTAAGAACCCTTTTTACCTCGTTCAAGTGTTTCTGCGTATCTCTTATGTGTTCGAAAACATCGAAACTAATTACTAAGTCAAAACTGTTATCTGGGAATGTAATGTCGTCTCCTGACATTTTTAAAATCTTAACTCCCTTGAAAAGTTTCTTTGCAATTTTCAAATTTTCATTATCGTATTCTGTCCCCTGAATGTTGTACCCCTCTTTTGTTAGCAGATCTAAAAGAACTCCCTGACCACTGCCAATTTCTAAAATTTTCTTGTTCTTCTTGAGGCGTCCGCTCTTTTTAAGGAATTTAAGATTAGGCTCTAGATTTGATGCAATTAGACTGTGTGCCATTTTTTAATTAGTTAGTATCATGAATTCAGTTTCCTAGTTTATCATAATACACAACATTTATCTTAGGTACCCTTTTAGATTTTGCTCACTAAAGTATATAATTGGCATAGGTAGATAATGTTATAGATTAGTACTCATAATGTCAGAGAGTGTCTCAATAATAATCCTGACCTACAACTCATTGAATACTGTCAAAACCCACTTTAAGGGCCTAGTTGATCAATTCAGTCAAGACCTGATCTACATAGATAACGGCTCCACAGACGGCACAGTCCAATACATAGAAAAACTTCAAAAAAAATACAAAAACATTACACGAAAAAAAAATAATGAGAATAAAGGAATAACAGTAGCAAAAAATCAAGGAGTAAAAGCAGCAAAAGGAAAATACCTCCTAATACTTGATGACGACATGCTCATCGAAAATCCAGCCTTCCTCAAAAACATCACAGACTACTATAAGAGCCTTGAACAGAAAGGACTAAACCCCGGATTTGTAATGCCACTATTCATAGACAAAGAAGAATTAGAAACAGACCGAAAGACAAGAGCATACGGTGCATACTACTTCCCATTCGGAATAATTAAGAGGAGAAAGAGGGTAGAGCTAGAGACGGTTATGTCACATAAGGGACCAATTAAAATTGCAATATCACAAGGAGGCGCTATGTTCATAAAGAAGGCTATCTGGGAGGAGATAGGTGGATTAGATGAATCTCAGCTTTTTAACCTAGACGATGACGATATCTCTACCAGAGCAATGATATATGGGTACAAAAATTACTTGTACAACAAGGAATACATAATTCATACAGGACTCGCCAGAAGGATGGATCCGGAAAGGTATGCTAAAAACGACCTGACGTACTATAACGGGAAGGCTAAAGCTATCGTAAAAAATTTCTCCATGATTACAATCCTTTATATGCTTCCTTTATTCTCCGGTAGGATGTTTGCCGAAGCTATATATCACTCTTTGTACTACAGATATCCAGGGATATTATTTGCAAATATTAAATCAATGTTTAATTTCCTCTCTGAACTTCCAGAGACTTTGAAGAAAAGATCTACTATTCAGAAGAATAGAAAGGTGGGGGATAGAGAGATTTTGAGATTGAAAGCGCCTAGGTACTAATTCTTTTCAAATCTTGGATGGAAACTATATAATTAGATTATGAACATAATTGCCTACATATTAGCTGGAGCGGGTGTCTTCATCTCTCTTGCTGGTCTACCTGGTATTTGGTTAGTTTGTGCCGCTATTGTTTTAACTGCCTTCACTCTAGGGCTTGAAACAATTCCACTTTGGTTCATAATAATCTCCTTGGTAGCAGCAATTCTCTCTGGAATTGTTGATAATATATTGCTAGCTGCAGGAGCTCATAAGCTAGGAGCCAGCAAATGGGGAGTGACTGGCGCAATCGTTGGAGGATTGATTGGCTTCCTAACAGCCAATGTTATCGGCGTTATCTTTGGTCCTTTCATTGGTGCAGTAGCCTTTGAACTTCTTTTTGCAAAAAAAGAGAGGGATGAAGCAATAAAAGCTGGGATTGGCACATTTGTTGGTTACTGTGCTGGCATATTTGTTAAATTCATAATTACTGCGATTACAGCCTCTGTATGGTTACTTCTAATTAGCAGGTAATCTTTCTAAGAGTTTTGAAAACCAGTAATATCTTTTCTTTTTGAAGTCCTCAAGTCTCCTCATAATCTTTTCCTGTATATCATAGTCACTATCTCCAACATCTTCAGGTGTATTGTTCACCAGAATTCTTCCATATTCTGTTACAGTCACTCCAGTTATCTTCGTATCCTTAGGTTCGCTTGCAAACTCACTTACACTTTTTAATTCCTCGGTATCCACAGATATTTCGTAAAACCCAACCTCTAAAATATCATATGCATTTGCAGCATATATAATTTCTTTTCTGCATACAACAGGACGAACTGTTTTGTAGACTTCAATCTCTTTTGAATTATTATTTAAGCCATTTCTTGCATTAGATCTAGGGTATTTCTGCCATTTGATTAGAGTGGCATATTCTGAAGGATCTTCAATTAGAAAATTTTCCCAGCTACACACATACACATCTCCACCTTCATTATCTATAACTGTATTCACTTCAATGCTTAAAATAGAGACGA
>CAZCMQ010000064.1:0-4049 GCA_964500025.1 uncultured Candidatus Saccharibacteria bacterium
CAGCTCCAAAAGAAAATCATCTTGGTCAGGGAGCTTAGGGATGATTATTTTTTCCATATTAGAGTAGGGGGGTTAATTTTAAATATGGTAGGCGAAAAGGGGGATTTTTACAAATAATTAAGAAGGAAATAAGCGGGGAGTCCATATGAATTGGGCAGATTGTAAGAAATTAATGAGTACAAAAGAAAATGCATTAAACAAGCGATTCTCTAAACTACAGATCCAGAACCGCATATAAGGGCGATTATACTCGGTTATACATTACCCATTTATTAGGTATATGTCAATGATAGAGCACACTACTCATTAATGGGTACAAATAAAAAGAAATCTAAAAATATTTTATTTTGAATAAACACATTTATTCGCAAATTTACATGAAACAAAGCGGTAGTGTTAGCACTTACTTATCCACACTGCGAGTTAATTACTACAGGATACCGCGTGCTATAGGGCAAAACTCCCCTCCCCCTACTCTAACACCCAACTGTTCAAAAAAGATAAATGTTATTAATACAAGATATTTAATGCACAAGCACCAACCAAAAGCACAATATATTCAATAATATCCCAGACTCTCAACTGATTCTTATCAACCCTCATCACTACCCCTGCCATAACAAACATAGTAACCATAGGTGCAAAAGCTATTGCCTCATGCATTGAGCCGATAAATGCACTACCAATAAACATGAATAGCATAGCTAGAACAGTAAGCAGGACTTTTCCTTTAAAACTCCCCTGCCCTATGCCCAAATGATTAAAGTGCATAAAGATAATGGAGGCATAAAAGCCTGCAAGGAGGAGGAGAATAAGGATTGGATTAAAGCTGCTTTCAAGAAGACCGAAAGTAAAGAAAAAGACCATCAATAAACTTAAAATATAAGAGGTGGTTTTTCCTACCTGCAAAAGAGGAATTTCTTTGACACTTCCAACATTAAAAACGTTTGTGGTTAAAAACGAGATATAGGTACTTAAAAACATCAAAATCAACAGAAAAAATAGTAGGAATGCTTCGTAAACTCTACCGAATCTTTGGAAAAAGAAAAGCTCAATGAAGAGAACCTGTGTAAATACAAATAGAGAGCTTTGAGGTAGAACATAGATTGCACTTTTTTTACTAACCTGAAACCTTAAAGCCCACCACAAACCGATGTATGAGAGGAAAAAGTAAACAATTGCTTTGAGATAAACTGAAGGAATACTCACAACATCTGCTGTTTGAGAGACCTTCAAAAAGAAAAGGGAGATAGATACTAGCAAAGCTAATGTTAGTATTCTTCCCCTCTTAATATTGTCTATTACTCCCCTAACCTCAGCCATAATTAAAAGATTGAACTAATTTCTAGTATTTTAGCAGCTTTTTCAATGCCTTTCTGGGTCAACACCCTACCCCTAGACGTCCTCTGAATTAATCCTGATTTCATAAGGAAAGGTTCATATACATCAGACAATGCACCAATATCTTCTGAAATAGATGCTGCAAGAGTTGAAAGACCTACTGGCCCTCCGTTAAAATGCTGGTACATTGCAGAAAGCAGCTTTCTATCAATATCTTCAAGACCTAATTCATCAACACCAAGTAAATCTAGTGCTTTTATAACATCCTCTTCCCCTATAACCTTAAGATTTTCAGAATCTGCAAAGTCTCGAGCTCTTCTGAGGAGTCTTAGAGCAATTCTAGCAGTACCTCTAGACCTTTTGGCAATCTCACCCAAAGCTGAAGAGTCGTAATCCATACTCCACAAATCAGCTGCTCTAGCAAGAATCTTTACAAGATCTTCCTGTCCAAAGTAATCAAGTCTTTGAATAAGACCGAACCTATCTCTCATCGGTGAGGAGATCTTCCCTATCTGAGTTGTGGCACCTACCAAGGTAAACGGCTCCAAAGTGAGTCTAACAGTCTTTGCAGAAGGTCCTTTACCCATCACAATATCAATTGCACGATCCTCCATCGCAGGATAAAGGATCTCTTCTACTGTTCTAGAAAGCCGATGAATTTCGTCCACAAAAAGCACATCATTTGGCTTAAGATTAGTCAAAATTGCGGCCAAATCACCCTGCCTCTCTATGGCAGGACCGGATGTAATTCGTAATGAAGACCCAATTTCCTTTGCAATTGCCATAGCAAATGTTGTTTTTCCCAGCCCTGGAGGGCCATAAAAGAGTATGTGATCTACCACTTCCTCTCTTTTACGCGCAGAATCCACCATCATCTGCACTGTCTTTTTCTCCTGGGAACGCCCTATCATTTCCGCAAGTGAACCAGGCCTTATTCTATTCTCATTTAAAACATCTTCCTGATCATAAATAGTAGGATCTACCTTGCGACTCTTCTTTTTATTATCAGATACAGATGACTGAATCATAATTACTTAGATTTTAATACCAATTTTATCAACTCTTCCAAAGAAGTTTCCGGTTTTTCTGAAAGGATTTCTTGCGCTGCGCTAACATACTCTTCCAACCCCTCACCGCTGAAGCCTAAGGACTTTAGAGCCACTTTAAGCTCTTTAAGGATAGAAGAAGAGCTTTCTACACCATCCATAGCTACAAAACCCTCCAATTTACTCTCTAACTCAACAATTATCTTCTGTGACCCTTTCTTTCCAAGCCCTCCAACTTTACTTAAAGACTCATGGTCTTTTTTCACAATTAAACTCTTAATTTGGTCTGTCGTGTATACAGACATTATTGATATAGCAAGCTTAGGACCAACCCCAGATACCGTTATTAAAAGTTCAAAAAAATCTCGATCCAAAGGAGAGGAAAAGCCGTATAGAACCTGGCTATCTTCACGAACCTGAAAACTTGTGAATAATTCACTCTTTTGGGCATCAAAACTTACATTGGAAGGAATTAGAACTCTATACCCCACTCCTGATTGAGTCAAAACATCAACCCAGGAATGCCTCTCAGACTCCCCTCTCTTTAAGATTTCTCCAGTTATATATGAGATCACGAAAAGAATTTTTCAAATTAACCTACCCTATTCTATCGCTTTTTACCCAGTCGTAACAGCATATAGCAATTGCTATTGCATCCGCAGCATCATCAGGCTTTGGCAGTTGTTCAAGTTTACACAGTCTCATAACGTTTTCTTGTACCTGCCTCTTATCCGCCCTACCGCTTCCAGCAATAGAGCTTTTAACTTGGACAGGGCTAAATTGTGAAATAGGAAGTACATTTTGCTGCATAGCAAGGATAATAACTCCTCTAGCCTCACCGACAGCCATGGCTGTCTTCGCGTTATTATTAAAAATCAAATACTCTAATGCGCCTCTTTCAGGCTTAAATTTTTCAATTAATGCAAGGACATCCTCATGTATCTCTCCTAGCCTATCTTGAATTGGAGTGCCTTTTTCTGTTGAGATAACGCCAAAATCCGCCACAGCCGGGTTGTCCGCAGAATCAAAGTCCACTACCGCCCATCCGGTCGTAGCCAATCCAGGGTCAATGCCTAAAATCCTCATACTGATGACTATTTGTATACATATTTTAAGAAGGATTATTCCACCTTCAAATCCGTCCAAACATTTTGAACATCATCATACTCTTCTATTGAAGAAAGAGCATTAACAGCCTTTTCATACTCCGTATCATTTAATGTTTTCTGCATTTTAGCAAGCTTAACAACCTCTGCACTCTTTACTACATAACCTTTCTCCAAAACTGCATCTCTAACCCGACCTAAGTCCTTAAAATTGGTATATACATTCAAACCCTCCTCTCCATTATCTTCAATATCTAATATTCCTTCTATGTCCATTAGCTCCATAATAACAGCTTCTTTATCATCTGCTTTATATTCATCGGGTTGACCGTATTTCTCCGCCTTCACCATACGACCAGGCATAACATGAACAAGCCCCTTTACATCAAAATTCCAAGAAACCGAACCCGTATCACCAAGATTACCTCCTAAATCGGAAAATAGCTTTCTCAGGTCTGAAACAACCCTATTTGTATTGTCCGTTAGCACATCAACAATTATTGAAATACCACTAGGACCAAAGCCTTCATAAGTTGCTTCTTCCAACATAACTCCG
>CAZCMQ010000065.1:0-4028 GCA_964500025.1 uncultured Candidatus Saccharibacteria bacterium
ATTAGAAAGAAGGCCATGGGTTTGAGAAAAACCATTGTTCATGAAATTGGTACGCATGTGTTGCGTTCATACAATGGTAAATTAACCGGGTTTAATGCATTATATAAGCCCAATGTTATGGAATATCTTGATATTGAAGAAGGGCTGGCTTTGTGGAATGAGGAGAATATGAAGGTTCTGAGTTTTCGTGAACTTCGAAAGAGAGCGTTGCAGGTTTGGTCTATTCAAATAGGTGAGTATATGACTTTTCGGGAATTATTTAATGCGCTTTTAGGTTCTGTTCACAGGTTGGAGGCATTTAACATTGCTTATCGTGTGAAAAGAGGTTTGAGTGATACTTCTGAGTCGGGAATCTTTTGTAAAGACGTTGTGTATTTAAGAGGTTTTCACAGAGTTAGGGCAAAGCTTGAGAAAGACGCATCCCTCTATGACAAGCTATATGCTGGGAAAATCGGCTTCAGCCAAACAAAGTGGGTAGATGATGGTCTAATCCCTCGTCCTAAGATTGTGTTTAAGCCTGATGTATACGAAGCCGCATTCAAAAAGGCGGGAATTTAGAAAGCTGTAACGATCTCTTTTGCCATATTTATACTACTTCCTTCGATCTTCTGTTCCATCGCCTTGAATCCTGGGTTGAAACTGATCTCTTGAAGTAGTGGTTTCCCATTTTTGTACATAAAGTCAGCTGCCATGAAGTCTGCCTTGAATACTTTGGCAACATGTTGCGCAAGCTGCTTAGTTTCTGGTTCTGACTCTAAATCAAAGAGGGTATATTCACCTCTAAGAACGGTCATGAAACCTTCAGTGGCTTTTCTCTTGAATGCTGCAAATGCAACTCCGTTTTTGAGAAAAACGCGAATATCTTCTCCAGTGTCTATAAATTCCTGGACTATATACTCGCGCAAATCCTTTCCTGAAAGGTTTTCTTGGCTAAAGTCCTCATCTGTAGTAATCTTAAAAACATTCTTTTTTACTTTATCTACGCCATTAATCGAGCGTAGTTCATTCTTACCTTGATAGTCTTTTGTGATCCAAGGTGAAGGTAGGGGTGCTTGTTTCACAGAGTAGGCCCCACTAGTCTCATAGTATGTGGGGATTAAGGGGATATTATTTTGTGCGCAAATGAGACTCATATATAATTTATCGTAGTATGGAAACTTCTTTATTGCTTCTGCGTTTTGCATTAAGACCTTATTCTGCGTATTGTTCATATTATATTGCTCAATATAGTCCGCAATCATTCTTTTTGTTTCATACTCAATAGGCCTTTCTAGGCGGTGTGCGCGGGGTATAATATGGGTAAACTCTCGAATGTCTATCCCATTCGAGGTGATTTTTGCTCCGGATTCATCAAAGAGCATTTCTATATTATCGTTGTATCCAATTTCAGCTGTTCCTCCAAGTGCTTCAATCTCTTCTACAAGTCTAGTAATGACATATGAGTGCTGACCGGGGATATCTATCCTCTGTTTTTTATCAATAATTAAAAATCTCATATCTAGAAGTATTAGTTTATCCTTAATACCTTACACTATTTTGATTTCATAAGGAATACCAAGGTTTTGATAGCCTTCTAGTGTTGAGACTATATCCTCATTTTCTTGAGCAAACTTTGAATCAATGATGATTTTATCGATTGAATCAAATCCAAGGCCATTCTCTTCAATTTCTTTCCTTGTTTCATAGTGAAGGGCAATGGTTGTTACAGATCCATTAAGTTTGAGGGCTTCAACTGCTTTTGCAGTAGGGGAGTTTGCTGCGATTTTTACTTCGTTTATGAAGGTAGAACCGTTTGAGTAAGTACCGATTTTCTCAGTTTTATAGGTTTCAAGCTGCATTTTTAAGATAGAATTGATCTTGTTTAGCTCTCCACCAAGAAACACAAGCTTTTTAGTTGGATTTTCTGTGTTTACAAGTCCCTTTACGATGGTTTCACCAGCCTGTGGGTATTGTTTCCCTATCACTGGGAAGAAATTTAGGAATGCTTCAGGCATCATATTGCATTCAATTATTGATCCATTATCATTTGTTAATGGTTTTGAGATATCTTTGCAGATTATATCTACTCCTAGAACATATATTTTTAGCGTTTCTGCTAAGGTTTCCACAATATATCTTATCTGCGGATTTACTTTGTCTGTGAAATCTTTTGTTATGCCGCCTCTACTCATGCTTGCTTCCTTTCGAAGTGGAATCACTTCACCTTTTGAGGCTGTATATGTGAGGTTTTTTCCTTGTTCTTTAAGTAAGTCTTTCAGAGGGTCATCTATTTGTATAGGTTTAAGTATATGTGCAGGGTTGCTAACATCTCTTTTAGGGTCATTGTTCTCTTTTTCGATGAGCTCTTGGACTGTGCTTAGCCCATCGCCAGTTACAAAAGCGGGAATCCTTTTTGTAGCAATCTCCATTTTACCGTTGATAACTAAGATCCTGTAGTCTTCGCCTTCAACCTGTTCCTGCATCATTATTGATTTCTGCCACTCATTTCTTGGTTTTGAATCAACTGTGTCTTTTGCAAATTTATACGCTTTCACTGCTTGTTCCTTGGTCTCTATCTTAGTAGAAACGCCTTTTCCACCTACAAGCCCTGTTGGTTTTATAACTACAGGTTTGTTAAATGAATCAAAAAGCTCCTTTAAATGGTCTTCTGAAGTGATTTTTGCCCACTTTGCTATTGGGAGATTAAGTCTTTCAATAAGAATGTTTGTAAGTATTTTATCCCGCTGAATTGTCCTTCCTATTGATGTGTCTTTTGTAGAGCCAACGGAGAGGGTAGTAGCAGATTCATGACCGACCCCGATTGTGTAATATCTATTTACAGCCTCTTCCTTTATTCCTTCGTCTACGAAAGTCAAAATAGTTTCTAAGCCCATGTTGTGGGCGGCCTGAAGGATTGGAATTGTAGACATTGATTTTATCTGTTTTGTAAGAATAATTTCTTTCACATACCTTTGAGCAAATTCCATTGTCCAGTCGCCCTTAGCTTCATTATCTATTGCTACTGCAATTTCTTTCCAAAGTTTTGGTAATTTTGATCTGATTTCCACATCTTTTCCGCTGATAGTGTAATCTTCAAGGAAAACTGGGTGAAAACCTTTGACCATCTCGATAATGTCGGACTTGGGGTCTCTTTCACAGGTAAACTTTATCTTTGTGATTGGACTTTCAAGGTTGATACCTTGAAGGACAGTAACTTTCATATCCTTGGCAGTTTAAGATGAACTATGTTACAGTATATTTTAGAAATAACATAATATCAATTGTTATGAAGGCAACAGTTAGTAAAATGATAGATGTTTTGCAGAGGAATACTTTTATTGTTGGTTTCCTCCTTCTTATTGTAGTCTTACTTATGACCTTTATTCTGTATCTCCTGTGGGTCTAGTCTGAAGATATTTATCTCTTATGTATTCCATTATAGGTACTGCAACCCTTTGTGGTTGTGAATTTTCTACTTTGTAATGGATTCTAAGGCCCGGACAGTAGTTGATTTCGTTAATTGCGCATTTTACAGGCTGAGTTATATCTGGAGTGATTAGGTCAACTCCACCAAATTCCAAACCAAGTGCTTTTACAGCATCTATGCATACTTTTTTGTAGTATTCGTGAACGATATCGTTAATTTCCTCTGTTGTTCCACCTGTTGTTAGATTCGCATTTCTCCTTACCTCTAAGTATTCCCCTAGAGCGGGAATTGTAAACATATTTTTTCCTTGATCTTCTAGAACCTGATCAGTCAACTCATCAACAGGGATTGCCATTAACCCTTTTTCTTTTCTCATCTCATTAGTATTTTTAATCAGAGTTTTAATATCATCCTGACCGTTTCCTACAATATGCGGGGGAAGTCTTTTAACTACGCTGATAACTCTGTCCCCTAGCACGAGAACTCTGTAATTTGTTCCTTCAATGAACTCTTCAACAAGGACTTTTCCTTTCTTGTCATTTTCTCTAGCGTAATGATATGCGCTTCTGAGATCTTCAACTGTTCTTGGAAGTATTGAAACTCCTTTTCCGCCTAGGTTTGA
>CAZCMQ010000066.1:0-416 GCA_964500025.1 uncultured Candidatus Saccharibacteria bacterium
CAATAGACTGGGTAAGAGGAAGACCCGCTCCAACCATTGTGGCAAGCTGTCTCATGAAAACAACTTTTTCCTTCATAGGAACGCGACCAACATTAATCTCTTTTAAAGCGTCAAGGCTTAAACCAAGGTCCTCTTCAACCTTCACAATCAAAAGTCCTCTGCTTCTGAGAATATCAATCACACTTTCCCTATTTCGAGCCTCCATTACTCCAGAAATCTCTTTCCCTTGTTGATTTCTGGCTACAAATTTAAATTTCTGCATACTATCCCTTTAGTAATCTAATAACTTCTTCTGGATGAACAGCATACTCTTGAGCTTTCTCAGAAGTAATAAGTCCTTCCCTTACAAGTTTTACAAGAGAGTGCTCCAGTGAGACCATTCCAACGTCTGCACTTGTCCTAATCACATTATCAAT
>CAZCMQ010000066.1:426-3976 GCA_964500025.1 uncultured Candidatus Saccharibacteria bacterium
TCTGATGGGTTTTTCCTTCACGAATAAGGTTTCTAACGGCAGGGCTACCCAGGAGGATCTCGGAAACAGCTCTTCTTCCACCTCCTTCAAGAGGAATAAGTCTTTGAGCAATGACAGCCTCAAGGATGTTGGCAAGCTGTGCCCTTATTTGTGCTTGCTGGTTATCAGGGAATACGTCAATAATACGATCCACAGTCTGAGAAGCGCTATTGGTATGAAGTGTTGCAAACACCAAGTGCCCCGTTTCAGCCAAAGTCACTGTCGCAGCGATTGTTTCATAATCACGCATTTCACCAACCAAAATGACATCAGGATCTTGACGAAGAGCACTCTTAAGAGCAATAGACCAAGAGTGGGTATCATCATGCATCTCTCTCTGATTGATAACAGCCTTACCCTTAGGGAAGATATATTCAATTGGATCTTCAATTGTCACCATGTGGGCGGCTCTAGTCATATTTACTGCCTGCAGTATTGCTGCCAAAGTCGTACTTTTTCCATGACCTGTAGGACCAGTAATTAGAATGAGACCCTGTTTCATTGCTGCAAATTGGTTGTAAACAGGAGGAAGTTGCAACTCTTCAATGGTTTTAATCTTGGTAGGAATCAATCTGAATGCAGCAGACAAATTCTGTCTTGAGTAGTACGCATTAATTCTGAATCTAGCATTTAAGCCATTCTCATGAGTATAAGCAAGATCAACTTCGCGGTTTACTTCCAAAAGTTCTTTTTTCTGCTCAGAAAGGACAGGGAGTATGAGCTCTTCAGCATTCTCAGCAGACACAATATATTCATGAACAGCAATGAGGGTACCGTCAATTCTAATCATAACTGGGTAACCCACTGAAATTTGAACGTCTGAAGCCTGCTTTTCAATCGCAATCTCAAGAATTTGTGAAATTGTTAGAGGAAATTTTCCTCCTTTTGATGAAGTATTCTGCACAGATTGGGTTGTAACAACAGTTGTATCATTTTCATCCAGGGTTGATGGACTATTAGACATCTCACCCGCAGCCTCACCCAACGGTGTTTCATTTGACGCAGAAGCATTTTCACCAATTCCCATAAGTGCCTCAGGACCGGTATCAACCATGCTATCAGTAGAAGACTGACTTTTGACAGCTTCTTCAAGGCTGACTCCGGGGATATCTTCAACTTGAACATCAGCCTCTGTAACGACAGAATCAGGCATAATATCCTCTAGGTTTGAAGCACCGGAGATAGGGGATGGGGTAGCAGCAAAAGAAGCAATAGGAGAGTCTCCCGTCGCCTCTGTAACTGTATTTGTAATGTCATTTGTAGTTTCTGGAGTACCAAGAGCAACAGGGTCCAAAGATTCAGGACCAAGCTCCTCTGAAGTTTGTGCAGGCACCTCAGTTTCTACCACCTCAGAAGTATCAACACTACTGACTGTATCAACACCACTATTCTCAACTGGTGTATCTGGTGTTTGCGTCATCTGATCAACGGAGGTATCTAAAGAAGGGACTGGGGTCTCTTCATTTGGTATGCTTTCTAATTGATCAGAAACAGCAGGGGTTTCCGATGGAATTGGGGTTTCCACAACAGTTTCAATAGGAGCCTGCTCAACAACATCTTCTTTCTCTTCAATAAGCTCTGATTTAAGCTGGGCAAGTTTCTGCGCAAGTGACTTGAGAGGACTGCCTTTAGATTCCTCTGCCTCTTTCACAGGTTCAGAATTTCCAGTTTGTTCAGCTTGAATATCAGAAGAAGAGTCCTCGTTACCGACAACCGGTTCTACTATTGGCTCTCCCGTGATTTCTGGACCAGATATTACCTGTGCAGACGCAGCTGTTGCAGCAGCCTGACCTGGATCCGGCTGTACTGTTGTAACAACACCATCAACACTAGGGTCTGTTACATTCTGTCCGTTACTATTTACTAAATCGTCCTGTTGGGCAGTCATTACATTCTGGGCAGTCAATTAATATCTCTTAAGAAAATACCTTAATCAAAATTAAAAATCAAAACCTATAACTCTAATCTCTAGACACTCTCACAACTTCTTCAACAGTAGTTATACCTTCCAAAGCTTTTAGATATCCATCCTGTATTATTGTAATCATACCATTCTCTACGGCAGCCTTTTCTATATCATCGGAAGGGACATTCTGCATCATCATTCTTCCAATCTTTTCAGTAACCGAAAGCACTTCAAAAATACCAACCCTTCCTTTATACCCACTGCCATTACACCTATCACAACCTTTACCCCTGTAAAGATAGATCTGATCTTCTCCATTTGGACCTTTTTGAGGAGGCATGAGTTTAAACTCATCTTCGCTTTTACCACTGTTTTCACTTAACTTAGCAACATACGTAACCACATCAAAATTCTTTATTGATGAAAGAGTATCTTCAACATTCTTAACTAGCTCAGGAGGGGCAATATATGCCTCTTTACAATGCGAACAGATTCTTCTTGGCAATCTTTGCGCAGCAACAGACCTTAAAGAGGAAGCAAGAAGGTAAGATTCAATACCCATATCCAAAAGCCTTGGGATTGATGCTGCAGCACTATTGGTGTGGAGAGTAGAAAGAACGATGTGACCAGTCAAAGAAGCCTGTACAGCCAATTCTGCCGTCTCTTTGTCACGGATTTCTCCCACCATCACGATATCCGGGTCCTGACGCAAAATGGACCTTAAACCATTTGCAAATGAAAGACCGATATCTGATTTAACCTGAACCTGAGTAACCCCAGGCACCCTGATTTCAACAGGATCTTCAAGAGTAACAATGTTGACTTTAGGGTCATTAAGCTTAAGAAGAGCACCAGCCAAAGTCCTTGTTTTACCGCTACCTGTTGGGCCAGTAACCAGAATAATTCCGTTTGTTGCTTTAATTGCGTCTACAAATTTCTGGTACGCACTACCTCGTAAACCTGTGGTTTCCAGCTCAATTCCACCCAAGTCTGATTCCAAAAGCCTCATTACTGTTTTCTCACCGTAGATTCCAGGAAGAGTAGAAACACGCACATCCACCTTCCTATCCCCAATCTTTAGCTGCATTCTTCCATCCTGTGGCACTCTTTTTTCATCAATTTTCAATCGGGAGAGAATCTTTACTCTTGAAACAACGGCGCTAGCTAAGTGCTTTGGCAAAGAAAGCTTTTCAGTCATCATACCGTGGATACGAAATCTAACCCTTAACCTTCCTTCCATTGGCTCAATATGGATGTCAGAAGCACTAGAAGTAACAGCATACTGCAGGATTGAGTTCACAATTCTTGCAACAGGAGCGTTTTGCAGATCAGAACCTTCAAGCTCTCCTGTGTACTCCTCGCCAACCGCATCAATTTCAGTGACTGGAGTCTGAACATCTTCCAAGGCAGACGAAACCTCCGTACTCATCTCCTCGCCGACTCTTCTGTCTAATATTGCGTTTACACTTTCATTAGTAGTTATGAAAACCGAAATCTTTGTCCCGGCAGGGTATCGTGTTTTTAAAGCCTGAATCGCTTGAACATCAAAAGGATCCACCATCGCAAGCTTCACGATATTATTCTCATGGGAGAAAGGTACCGCGT
>CAZCMQ010000067.1:0-3794 GCA_964500025.1 uncultured Candidatus Saccharibacteria bacterium
TTGTCAGTAAGCTCAACCGCAAATATGGGAATTCCCTCACTTTTAATTTTCTCAATAGCTTCTGTCGTTGTCTTAAAGTATTGAGAAGGTACACTTTCAGTAGAACCTAACGCAGTTTTCTTAACCTTAATATGATTTTTGTCTGGTGAAATACCACATATGTATAGTTGGGCGCAGCCAGTACCATCTGCAGTTCTAAATATACTCCCGACATTGTATGCAGAACGGATATTGTCTACGATTATGTGTAATTTCATGAGGATTATTTAAATGAATTTTCAAAAATATTGTCTATCTCTGCTGGGTATCTATTGATTATCTCCCTCGCATTATCTCTGCACTTTATTAATAATTCAATATCTGAAATTGATGCGACTTTTAAATTGAGTACACCTGCCTGTTTTAATCCGTAAACCTCTCCTGGTCCTCTGTTTTGTAAGTCAAATTCGGCAACATCGAAACCTGAATTATGAAAACTGAAGTATTTTAGTCTCTCAACAGATCCTTCTATTTCTTGCATATGCTCTCCAGCGATAATATAGCAGAATGATTGCATATCCCCTCTTCCTACTCTTCCTCTGAATTGGTGTAGTTGCGCAAGTCCAAACCGCTCCGCATTTTCAATTACCATTATTGTTGCGTCTGGAATATCTATTCCAACTTCCACTACTGGTGTTGCTACAAGTACTGAATATTTTTTTGTTCTGAAATCGTTTAATACCTTCTCTTTTTCTTCATTCTTCATCTGCCCATGAATCAATCCAATTTTTAATCCCTTTAGAGTTCCTTTCTTCAGTTTTTCATATTCAGCTTTTGCTGATTTTGCCTCTAGTTTTTCCGATTCATCCACTAATGGAAAAATTATGAAGGCTTGTTCAGTGAAGTTGGATTGCTCAACCCTATCTTTCACCCACTCAAGACAGCTTTCTCGTTTTGAGTATGGGACATAATGAGTTTTTACACTCTTTCTATTCGAAGGCATTTCTCTAATGAATGAAACATCCATATCTCCAAAGAGAACATTTGTGAGAGTTCTTGGGATTGGGGTTGCACTCATACTTAGATAGTGTGGATACCTGCCTTTCTCATCCTCTTTTAAAAGTTCATGCCTTTGTCCGACTCCAAATCTATGTTGTTCATCTACCACAACCATTCCAATCTTTGTAGGAAGCTCTTCCAAATGTAAGAGAGCGTGGGTTCCAACTATGACACTTGTTTTGCCTATATCTATTTCACCTTTTCCTGAGATTTTTGATTGCACTGGCACACCCAACGGTTCAAGATATTTCTTAAGTGTATCAAAGTGCTGCTTTGCAAGTATTGTTGTTGGTGCCATTAATAAAGTTGAGTATCCTTGAGTGAATATTGCATATGCGGTAGCTGCTGCAACTGCAGTTTTACCACTTCCAACATCACCGTTTAGAAGTCTTCTCATTGGATTAGATTTATTTAAATCTGTAATGATTTCGTCAATTGCTTTTGCTTGATCAAGTGTTAATTCAAAAGGGAGAGACTTTGTAAATGGTAGTGTGTCTTTACTGCTCACCTCTATCTCAATCCCTTTTTTTGATCTGTTTTCATTTTTTGTCTGTTCAATCTGTAATGCAATTTTAAGCATTTCATCAAATCCTAATCTTTCTCTTGCCTTCTCAATCTCTTCCAAACTTTTTGGAAAATGAATTTTCAGAATTGCATCAGCTAAGTTGAGCAGGTTTTCTTCTTTTAAGATATCTTTGGGTATAGGGTCAGCAATTAGTCCTTCCACTTCTCCTTTTATATGATTAATTCTTGAGCGAAGCCACTTTGATGAAACTCCTTCCGTTTCTGAATAGTACGGAGTAATTTTGCCGATGTGGGTTTGCTCTGAGATATCTCCCGCGTATTTTTCATATGAAGGTGCTGTTAAATCTTTTGCTCCAGGTTTATTTGGTATTTTCCCTTCAAAGAGATATGTCTCATGGGCTTTTATTGCTTTTGTGAGGTAGGGCTGATTAAACCAGATAATATTCATCCTCCCGCTTTCATCAGCGACAATAGCCTTGGTAATTACTTTTCTGGATCTTGTGTAAGCGTTTTTTATATCCAATACTTGAGCAAGAATAGTGCCTTCTTTTTCTTCTTTGAATCTCTCTATGGACAGGACATCAGATGTGTCTCTGTATTTAAATGGGATGTGGAAAAGGAGATCCTTGATTGTCAGTATACCGAGTTTTTCAAGAAGTCCTGCTTTTGCGGCCCCTATGAGCGGAATATTGCTCACACTCTGTTCTGGTTTAAACCTTTGGGACATTTTAAAGTCCAGTAAAGAGTAATACTATCGTAGGCAGTACCATTGCTCCTATGAGTACTACCGCAGCCAATATATAAAGGGTTTTAGTTAATAGATCTTTTGTCTTTTTCTTCATTAGCTGATTGTACTGCTTAAATATGAAATATTCAAACTTAAGCATTCTCTTTGAGGGCATTGTTGATTTTACGAATGGTTGATCTTGAATTTGCGTATTCCAAGAATTTTCTGCTGGGACCCTTCTTTCTAGGGTCTGTGACAATATCTACAACATCACCACTCTCTAATTTTGCGGAAAGTTTCTGACCTTTTGAATTGACCACTGCCCCAATTGCTTTGTGTCCAATCTGTGTGTGCACTTTATATGCAAAGTCTAACGCAGTATCACCCTTTTCTAATTCAATTATTGTTCCTTTTGGAGTTAGCACAAAAATACTTGATCCAAAGATTGTTCCTGGTATTGGGATTGAACGTTCTGTTTCTCTGTTATTAATATGGTCATCTATTGCTTTATGGATCTGTTCTACCCACTCGTATTCATTTGAGGACTGAGCGAAGCGACTCTGACTTGCTTTATATGCGATATGGGAAGCGGGTCCATATGTATTTATATAATACATTTCTGAAGTTAGAATCTGTATTTCAACGTAGAGATCGGAAATCTCAGGGATTGAAGTTATTATATGTAAAGCGCTATATCCATTTGGTTTTGGTTTACTTACATAGTCAGTAAAATATTCCTGAATTTCTTTTGTTAGTGCCTTTATTGCGTTGGATACTTCAAAACAATCTTTTTCATTTTGAACCACAATGGTAAATGCCAGAAGGTCAAGAATATCGGATAGATGTGTACCCTTTCCTTCCTTGAAGTACTTTTTTAACTTTCTATATATGCTGTACTTACTCTTTATTCTTCCAAATATCTTTGGTTTATAGCCTAAGATGTCTGTGATGGTTTTTAAATATTCAAGATATTCTTCCTTAAGTTCTTGAGTAATGTTGTTTTCGTTAAGCATTCTTTCAATTGAGTTATAGTCTTCCCCTTTAATTTCTCGGAAGGCACATTCTTCCAGCTCTTTTTGCACTGTTCTAAGATTTAAATATTCAGCTAACGGTCCGTAGATATTTAAAATTTTCATGCATAAGCTTTCTTTCACTTCCTCTGGAGCTTCTGAAACTGTGCGCACGTTATCTAATGCATCTGCAATTTTAATCATAATCGGTCTGACATCTTTTGAAGTTCCAAGTAGGTATCTATTGAATACTTTAAAGTCTGTTATGTGTGTGGAGTCCGTTGCTCTGTTTATCTGCTCTATATCTTCCACAAGCTGCATGACATCTTCGCCGAAAATCCGGATTATCTCTTCCTTGTTTTTTGATATCTCTTGTTCACTTAAGTAGCCTGAAGAGATGCTCTGATGAAGTATTGCGGCAATTATTGAGTTAGTATCAAGCTTCATCTGTGCGCAGTTAACGGCAACTCTTAATAGATGTGGAAGAAGAGGTT
>CAZCMQ010000068.1:0-3620 GCA_964500025.1 uncultured Candidatus Saccharibacteria bacterium
CGGTACAGTAAGCCAGAAGCTTAGAGACTATTGGTTAGACTCATTTGCATTTGCTTGTGATTACAAAGATGTAAAAAGAGCTATTGATGAAGCGTATGAAATAATTTTCAAACAAGCAGTTTCTTTCCTCAATACAAAAGAAGGTAGAAAGTGGTTTGAAGATAAGGTCAGCAGGCACATATACCCCAATACTAAAGGCTATAATCAAGCGTATTCAGAAAACAAGGCAACATCAATTCTTTGGGGAAGAGAGATTATAATAAATGAGAAATTTACTAAAGCTGCAGAAAAGCTATTAATAAGTGACGTCCAAAGATATATTCAAAAAGAAATTCAAACTACTCCCCCACATGTCTGGATTGTTTCTTCAAATAACGAAGAAGAAATCTTGAAGGAATTTAGAAAGTCAAAATTACATAAACACTGGAGCTGAAAGTAATTTAATCCCCATTAAACATAAACTCCGATTGTTTCCTCCACATTAAGAGTCTCTTTAGTGCTTCTGCGCTATTTAAAATATTTTCTTCTTCAGATAAGTTGGGATCTTGGTGGTTATGTAGATAATAATTTACAAGACCAGGTAGAGCATTAGTCATTGATACAGAATCAAGAAATCTTGCGACAGCATCTTTATAATCATTCTTATTCTTTAGACTTCTTGTAAGACGGCTCCATAATTGTTCGTAACTATCTGGAAGTACCCCAACAATTAACAAATTGAATCTTCCTTCTAACTTCCTTTTAAGAGTCGCAGCACCATTAGTCTCAGTCCTTATTACAACAGTCGCATTAGGATTTCTGGAAATAGCATCCGTCAAACTTGTGAAAGGTAAACCATATAAAGTCCCTCCATGGTGAACATTCCACTCGATTAAATTATATTTAACAACCATTCTTTGAACATACTCAGGCGCATTCTCCAAGACCTTCTCTTCTTTTGGCAGCTTTCCAAACTTAAGCATTTCTTTCTCATCCTCTGCACTGGGCCTGTCCATCCAAATATAAGAATCTGGAAGATCAGGTCGATCACCACCGACTCTAATATCTCTTGAGGTTGCTGTTGTTGCGTGAGTGAGGAAGCCCTCTCCTATAAGAGGCTTCATTGTAGTATCTTTACCTGCCGTAGATCCGCCTAACAAAATTAGCGCTAGAGGGAGCCCAGATCCAACCTGATGCTCAATATTACCACGATATACTCTCTCAAAGATTGGGGTACCCTCTTCAAAAACTTTCTTAAAATCAAAAGAACCTTCAGGAACTACAGGCATTTCCTGAATATTTGTAAGTTGCTCGTCGCCCATAATTCTTCACTATGAGGAGTAATTTATTAAGAGGATTATACAAGCAAGAGAGACTGTCAGCAACTTTACCTCGCGTTCTTCAAAAACTCTAGCAGCTGCACCCTTTTATCCCCTTCTGTTACAAACGGCTGCATATCCCTACCATAATCTGTAGTGGTTATTTTTGTTTGCACAAATTCTCCCTCATAAAAATAGTGAGTTAGAATAAGGCCATGCCTCGTTCCCGGCCATAAGATTTGATCGAAAAAGATATTCCCTAGTCCATAGAAAATCAACTTCCCGTTATATATCTCATATGTTTGAGGCTGATGCGCCTGCACTCCAACAATTATATCCGCTCCATAGTCTACTGCCTTTCTAAACAAACCTTTTTGATCCGGTGAGCTTAGAGGACGATAACATAATGGCATATACGCACCAATAGCCGGGTATGAGTAACACTCTTGGAACTGGAAATCTACAATTACGACGTCAGCATTTTCCTTTGCTTCCTTTATATTTTGTTCCATCTTTGTATCAGAGTACGAATTTGATCCTGCACGAGTAGTGCCAGCCAAAGCAAATGTTCCAAGCATAGTGTCATAGTAGTTGTACCCAAGGAAGGCTATTATAGTGCCATTTACTTCCTTATAAAGAATCTTGGATGCATCCTCAATATCTTTCCCTCCCCCGTAGTAATCCCAACCTCGATCCTCGTACATTTTCAAAGAATCCAGGTTATATTGCGCACCGTAATCATTATTGTGGTTGCCTGTTAGAGAAACAATATTAGTTCCAATATCTTCTAAAGCTTTAATATATTCAGGACGAGAGCAAAACCTCATACCATCGGAAGGGGCACATCCAGGGACAAAAGAAACTTCATTTGATACATGCACAAGGTCTGCATCTTTTAGAAAGTCTGAAATCTTTTCAGCTGGATATCCCATTCTTCCAGAGCTATCTACCTTTCCGGCTAGTCCCCTTGTTATTGCGGTAACTCCAGTCATATTAAGTTTTGCAATTGAGTTTTCATCAAATCCTCTACCTAAGCTTTCACTAAGTCTTTTCTTAAGGACGCTAGTAATATGTTCATTACCTCCTGAAGAAATACTTAATGAATACTTAACTCCTCCATCTGAATCATCAAGAAAGTATTTACCATCTAAAGTCAGCAACTTCATTTTGTGATCTAACTCGCTAAAGTCTGTAAGAGCAAAGGTTTCTTCACTCTCATTAAGCGTTTCTAAAAGATCTTCTACACTTTTAAAGTTTGCCTTTGGAAACTTTTCTCTGATAACTTTCCCAAGTTTTCCGTCAAGGGAAGAAGAGATCAAAACACTTCCTTCAAAGTCTTCAGATTCAACACTATCTTTTATCCAATATAGATGTCCAACTGGAACAAGATAGGAAGTATAGATTTCATTACCGATATCATCAAATGAATAACTTATTTCCAAATCCCCTTTTTCAGAAAAAGAAAACCTTTTCTTACCATCCATTTCCATATCATCAACAGCATCTTTTATCCCTTCTTGAGTTGACTCAGAAACATTGCTGGAAAATCTTACAGAGTGAGTTTCATATTTGTGAACAAAGTTTCTATTAATCCCAAACGCTGCAGCAAGTGTGAATATCGATTTTGATTGACTCTGCACAAAGAATGTTAGTAGAGCAGGTAGAAAGAAGGCCAATAGAAAAAAGTGAAATGGAAGGGGTTTAGATCTCCTTCTGTTTCTACGATTATCAAGAACATTCATTTCAATTGCCATTTAGGACAGAAAATAACTTTAACGCTCTATAATATATAGCATGGAAAGAATGGTAATAAAACACTACCAAGAATTAGTTATATCCCCTATGAATTTACTGAAAATATCGAAAGTTGGTCGTCTGAAAATTGAGTACAGCTCTGCAGCGAGTTTTTCAGGATCATGGCGAACAAGACTTCTCTTCAAGGTATCTCCCTTGTCCACGACAATATCTTCATCATAAAGAAGATCTGTACGAATAATGCTAGTGCTATCTAACTTTCTACCCAAATCGTCAATTGCCAGGCTATCTCCCTCTTCTTGATACAGAGCAAGGAGCCTTTCATCAACTGGAGTAGAGTTTACCAAAACATAATCCACCTTCCTTCCAACGTACTTTTCAATAGTTTCAACCATGTCTTTTGCAGTCATACCATTTGTCTCTGCTCCTTTAGTCATGAGGTTAGTGACATATATCAGTTTCGCCTCGCTTCTCTTCAGTGCATCAGAGATTCCTGGAACGATTATGTTTGCGATAACACTTGTGTAAAGATCTCCTGGGCCAATAACAACAAAGTCAGACCTGTTT
>CAZCMQ010000069.1:0-1295 GCA_964500025.1 uncultured Candidatus Saccharibacteria bacterium
AGAAAATTGAGTAGGGCACAGCTTATTCTATATCCTGTAATCTTTATGGTACTCATTGGTTCCTCATCTTGGATTTTATATAATAAATACAAGGATATGAATACACAAAAAGAAGAAAAAGGTGAGACTATAGACGTAAATCCAAATACTCCTGCGGATAACAATCTGAATGAAGGGAAACCGAGGGAACCAGAAACTCCAGAAAAAGAAGACGAATCTGACGATAAGGAAGGGGTGGGTAACGATAACACACCGTCCCAGTGGTGGGAATATCCTGAAAAAATCCTATCAACAACTAAATCAGAAGATGACTTATTAGTATTGGTAAACAAAAAGTATAAACTTCCAAGTAATTACGCACCAAAAGATCTTACTCACGTTGGAGACTCGGGAATACGTACCAAAGGAAATAACCTCATGGCAAGAAGCATACTGATTGGTGATCTTTAAGCGCTTAATGACAATGCAAAAGAAGATTCTATAGATCTTTCTGTAATATCCGCTTATCGTTCATATTCAACCCAGGTTTCAACATATCAATATTGGGTCAACTATAATGGGGGAAGTACTGCAGCAGCAGATAAAATATCTGCAAGACCTGGTCATAGTCAGCATCAGTTAGGTACAGCCGTTGATTTTAGCAGTAGCGAGATAGGGGATAGGTTAGGGGCGGAGTTTAATAATACTAAGGCTGCAAAGTGGCTTGAACAGAATGGATGGAAGTATGGATTTGTAATCAGCTATCCTGCCGGGCATGAAGCTACAACAGGCTATTCATATGAAAGCTGGCATTACAGATATATTGGGGTTGAGAATGCGGCAGAGTGGAAGGGGAGTGGGAAGATATTAGAGGTTTGGCTAAGGGGGAAGAATTAAAGACTTTGAAAAGTGAAGTTAATCATGTAATGTTAATCCAATGAAAAGCGCAAAGAAGAAAAAACTTTCAAACTTGTTAAGTGTATACTTAATTGTAGGTATTCTGTTATGGATCATGGCAGCAATCCTCATCTTCACACCAGCACTACCTCAGCTTTACTATACCTTTTTCCCGCAAGCTTCAGTAAATGAGCTAACTTCACTAACACAAAACCTTACAGATGATACAAAAGGATTTAATGAGAGTGATACTAAATATGATGAGGCCGAAGCAGAGCCTGTAGATGATAGGCCCCCACTTGATGAAAGTCTTCCTTCCGGAAGTTACCTAAGAATCTCCTCAATAGGAGTGGATGCGCCCATTCAAGAAGGAGAGGATTACAAAGCAGCACTTCAAGAAGGTCCTTGGATAGTAAATG
>CAZCMQ010000069.1:1305-3612 GCA_964500025.1 uncultured Candidatus Saccharibacteria bacterium
AAATGACTTCGGGGTTCCAGACACCCATGAAGCACCAATCATTATTGCGTCTCACCGATGGGGTGGACTTGGATGGAATAAAACCAAGAGAGACGCGATGTCTTTTCTAAAGCTTCCTGATTTAAAAGTTGGAGATACTATTGAAATAATATGGGAGCAGAGGTTGTATAAATATGAAGTGTATCAAAGCACAGAGGACACCAAGATTACTGATTATGAAGCGGATCTAATTCTTTACACATGTAAAATGTACTGGCAAAGTCCGGTAAGGATTTTCATGTATGCTAAGAGAATGAACTAACACCCCATAGTATTGACACTCGAGGTCTTTGAGTGTTATAATTCCACCATGAAAAATTTGAAAGTTAAAAATATATTGCTAACACTGACTCTTGTATTTGCATTCGTACTGGTTAGCTCAGTAGGAGTAGATGCAGCAGGAGGATATGGTGGTTACGGTCATGTACCAGTAGATACTGCAATTGCAGGAGTTACAGACCAGGCATCAGTGTTCGCAGGGATTGGTTTATATACTATTGGATCAATCTTGATCGGTAGCGTAAAAGTTCTTAAAGAATTAATCGGATAAGTAGTCAGACTAAATGACATTACTGGATGCTATTCATTAGTGTTCAGTTATGTCCCTTAGTGGACAGCTCTTTAATAATGTCTATTCTATATCTTAAAGTGATACTTAGTATCCTTAGATGTAGCTATCTAGACATACACCGGTGAAATTTCTCCATATTTGATTGAGTTTAGTAGAAGCACTACACAGTGGGCATGTTATTTTCGTGCTTAGTGTGTAGTGTCTTACTACAAAACTATATTCTAGGAGAAAGAAATGGCTACAAAAAAGGCAGTTGCTAAAAAGGCTCCGGCGCGTAAGCCCGCAGCCCCAGTGGCTCCGGCCACCACACCCAATGCAAATAACATTGGGAAGCAAGTTGGTGCAGGTTGTCTGGGGTGCTTGAGCATCCTGGGAGTACTGGCCTTGGTATTGTTCGTGCTGTTCTATCTTCTACCCTTTCTGGGTGGCTTGATCAGGACCACCAGTGCTCCAGCGCCTGCTGTCGCAGCCCCCGTCATGCTGAACAACAACCAGCAGACCGCGATGCCTGCAGGCAACACCATTCTCCAAGTGTCCTGGTGGACACAAGAGAACGGTACGTTTGTCCGGCTGGCGTTCACTGAAAAGTGCCCGCCTGTCGTACAGGCTCCTTCAGCGTCTCACGCTTGGTCGTGGAGGTATCAAACCACCGCATACAGCGGCCCTACGACCGAAGTCTACCACATCGTAGACGAGCCAATGAAGGACGACATCACCATCTGGTGGGACCAATTCGGGCAGAACATTCCGTCCTGCAATTACCGACCCTAGTCAACCAGAACACACCGGTGACCCAAAGGAGGTCGGCAGAAGAAATTTGTGCGCAAGCACTCTCTCTTCTGCCACCTCCGGGTTTCCTTATACCCATAACCTTTTGTGAGTATAAATTAGCCCAGAATTCAGATGAAAAAACTTTCCATCATTGTACCTGTGTACAACGAGGAAAATACAATTAAAAATGTTTTGAAAACACTCCTTAATTTGCCAATGCCAAACGGCATGGAAAAGGAGATTATTGTCGTAAATGACAAATCAACTGACAAAACAGGAAAGCTAATTGAGTCTTTCAAAAACAAAGGTGTGAAAGTATTCACAAACAAGGTAAATCTTGGGAAAACAGGAACAGTAAAGAGGGGAATATTAGCCTCTACAGGAGACCTCGTCGTTGTTCAAGATGCCGACAATGAGTATGAACCATACGACTTACTAAAAATGGCAGTATTAATGAGCAGTGACCCAAGAATTGATGCCGTATATGGCAATAGATTTAACAAAAGAAATAAGAATAAAGGTGTAAATTACATTGGGAATAGAGCTTTAACACTAATATCAAACTTCTTCACTTTACCATCAGGTGTGTATGTAAAGGATATGGAAGTTTGTTACAAAATGATTAAAGGAGAACTTTTCAGAGAGATTGCCTCTACATTCCAATCAGATAGATTTGGACTTGAGCCAGAGACAACAGCAAAACTTGCTAGAAGCGGTGCTAAAGTAAAAAATATGGATATACACTACTATCCAAGATCATTTAATGAAGGTAAAAAGCTTGATGCATTCAAAGATGGTACAAGAGCTCTTGTACAAATCATTATGTTCAACATTTTCCTTCCTTCGTTCACACAAAAGATTTCACTAGCTTTCAGTCGTTTTGAAAAATAAATCTGGTATTATCTAGCTATGAAGATTCTTGTAGC
>CAZCMQ010000070.1:0-3549 GCA_964500025.1 uncultured Candidatus Saccharibacteria bacterium
GTACTACTATTTCAAAACAGTTCAGAAAACTCCAAAAACAGATAATCTGACGCCAAAACAGATTTCTCAACTCTCCCCATTTCTCTCAAGTAACATTTTCAAACTTGCCCTCCCAAGAGAATTTGAAGAGAACAATCAGAAACTCTTCATTAAAAACATGTCACCTGCGCCAGAAAGCATTGAGCGAGATAAAGAAGGAAACCTGATTGCAACATTTCAAGTCCCTGCTAACGAAGAGGCCGAAATAATAATTGAGGGATATATTTCACAAACAAAAGATGAAAGGGATATTTCTGAGAAACTGCCCAACCCTAGTCTAGAAGAATATTTTGAACAGATTAAAAGCAGTGATCTAAGCAAGTATACGAAGGCTGAGAAATATTGGGAGTCTGACTCACAGATGATTAAAGAGATTGCTCAGCAGTTACAGGAGGGACAAACAAATATTTTAGATTTAATAACCAAGAATTATGCCTTTGTCGTAGACAGGTTTGAATACTCAGATGAGAAGTTAGAGGGGGATAATAGAAGGCTTGGAGCTTTGGAAGCACTAAATGGTGGCCTTACAGTCTGCATGGAGTATGCAGACACTCTCATAGCAATACTGCGAGCACAAGGAATACCTGCGAGAAGTGCAATCGGATATGGAAACGACCCGACAGGAATTGAAAATAATATTTCAAATAGCCAACCACTTGAGCAGAAATTTGGTCACCAATGGGTACAGGTCTGGCTTCCACAATACGGATGGCTCTCAGTTGATCCTACTTGGGGAGAATCAAACAGAACATATATAGGAAGTGATCTGGACCATATTCTTTGGTACACAGTTGGAAGCAATGATGATGAAATTTCAGATACAATTGTCTATACTGCAGATTTGTTAGGAAACCGAGAAATATCAGGGAATACAGTTTATATACAGGCACTAAACAGTGAAGCAGTACAGGATATTGAAGGAGCAAAAAGTAGTGAGGAGCTTCTTGATGAATTTGGTGGTAAAGACAGCAACTTAGGAGTTGTACTTAAAACAACGAAAGTTGGAAGAGTCTTAGTCTTTCTTCTCCCAATTGCCACTATCTTTGCCACAGCAATGATACTTACATCTGGAATAAAGGTAATTGGTAGAAATATTTCTAAGAGATCTCGTAAAGCGAACTAACATCAACCTCTTTTTTCCCGCTCTCAAGTCTTGGCTTACTTGTGGTGTAAAGAGTCATTAGTACATCACCTTTTTTCACACTATCCCCCACCATTTTATGAACATAAAGGCCTGCCTCCTTCAAAACAGGAGCACCCAAAGCCCTTGTAATTTTCACAACCTCCCTATTATTTATCACAGAAACTTCACCATCTCGATCCGCAATGACATCAAAACTTTCTGAGCCTAAAACAATATCCTCTGATTTGACAACATCCAAAGCACCCTGAGCCTTAGCAATCTCCCAGAACTTCTCCAAAGCCTCGCCGGAAGCCAACTTACTCAAAGCCAACTCATTACCCTTTCCTTTCTGCGCTTTTCCAGACATTTCCAATAACTGCCCAGCCATATCTATTAGAAGATTTTCCAAGTTCTTAGACCTGTCTTCTCTCTGCTCCAAAATTGCAAGTGTTTCCCTCATCTCAAGGTTTGGACCAACACTATTTCCATCAGGACCTTTCGCAATTCTCTTGTAAACAATACACTCTATTCCAACCTTGTTGAAAAGTTTGATGAACTCCCTTTCCAACATCTCAACATCATCAGGGTTCTGCACTTTTGTGCCCTTCCCATATGGGATATCAATAATGATGTGGGAAATTCCCATCGCAATCTTTTTAGCTACAATACTCACCAAAACTTTTTGATATGACTCCATATGAATACCTTTTTCAACATGAATGAGCACGTCATCTGCAGGAGCTAAATCCAACGCACCTCCCCAAATCATACATGCACCAGTTTTCTTAACAATATCTCCAATCTGCTCTGCATCAAATGAGACAGGCATAACTACTTCAAGAATATCTGATGTTCCCGCAGGCGAAGTAATTGCTCTAGTTGAAGTATTGGGAATTACAAGATCGCAGGCTGCGATAATGGGGACTAAAACAGGGGTAACACCTTTCCCAGCAACCCCGCCAATTGAATGTTTGTCTACAACCAGCTTTCCATTGCCCTTCACATTATCAAAATTCAAAATCAAACCAGACTCTGCCATACCCTTTGTCATCCACAAAACCTCATCCTCATCAAAACCAGGATTGAAAAATGTGGCCATGAAAAAGGCAGTTTCAATCTCATTAATCTTTCTGGAGCCCATCTCTTTCATGATGGTAATAAGCTCGGCTTCAGTAAGCTTCTTACCTAATATCTTTTTCTTTATGTAATCAATTGACTCTGGCTGATTTAGAAGTGAAATTGTTGCATACTCATCATTTGGAATGGCAAATCTCTCCCACAGCTCTTCATATAAACCAACCTCCCCCGCATTAACAGCGGTTCGAGTAATGTTGACCTCTACATTAATATCAATATCTCTCCATGCAATAGATACTGTATCCTCCTCATGAATCCCTGCACTTTCTGCATCCTGCTCGTGCAGAACAATATTCATCCTCTCTCCCGCACCAATATCCAATCTTTTTATTCTCAAAAATAGTGCCATTTTAGAAGGTATTAATTAAAAACCCATCCGTAATTTTCCTGCAAAACCTTCACCATCTCCTCAGGTTTTACTAAACCAAACTCAGTAAGATACCCGGTTATGAACTGCCTATTTATCACCTCAAATGCAGGATTATACATCTTCAACCCTTCAGGTGCTTCAGGCCACAACTCCTTAGCCTCACGAATTTCAACCTCAACAGGTCTATGAGCAGTTTCAGGATTAACCTTAAGAATAGAAGTTATCACATACACAGGCTTACTTGCAAAATATGCACTCAAAGCAATACCCCAACTGCCAATCTTGTTTACGGCGTCGCCTTGCACAGTAATCTCGTCAGCACCAATAAATACAACATCAACAGGAAAATGCCCTTTATCTATAACATAAGACTCTGCTGCACTGTCCGCAACCATTGTCGTATCAATCCCCATATCAACAAGATTCTTAGCAGTAATTCTTCCTTGATATAGCGGGCGAGTTTCAGTGCACACTACCTTCAAATCTCCATTGTTCCTCTTATGAATCCCCTCAATTACTTTTTCAGCCGTTGAAGAATGGCAATGTGTTAAAACCTCATCAATATCTTTAAGAACATCTGCACTTTTTTCAACAATCTGGTCTTTTGCTCCCTTGATTAAACCAAGATAATCATCGCAATACCTCAAAACTTCGCTTTTTGCCAGCTCCAAACTGTTGAATTTACTCTTGTTCAGCTTGAGACTAAAGTCCACATATTTAAGACCATTGATTGCCAAAGGCTCATTCGGGCGGGCAGTAGCTAATCTATGCCCAACCTCATGAACCTCACTTAAAAGGTCATCAATAGAGCTTCCTCCCCACTTCCCAACTGCCAGCTTTATCCCCTCAAACGTTGCGATCGCAACGTTTGTAGCACCTT
>CAZCMQ010000071.1:0-3484 GCA_964500025.1 uncultured Candidatus Saccharibacteria bacterium
ACTGTCACTGTCCTATCAAATCTGCCAGGCCTTAATATAGCTGGGTCTAAAACATCTGGCCGGTTTGTAGCTGCAAGAACAATTACATTTTCCCTTTCCTCTAAACCGTCCATTTCAACAAGAATTTGATTTAGAGTCTGCTCCCCTGCTCCAGAATGAAGTACTGTGCCCCTCTTTTTAGCAACAGCGTCTATTTCGTCAATAAAGATGATACACGGAGCGGATCTTTTTGCCTTCAAAAACAAATCCCTTACTCTTGAAGCACCCGCACCGACTAACATCTCTTCAAATTCGGAACCTGAAGTATGGAAGAATGGAACCCCAGCCTCTCCTGCAACAGCCTTTGCCAAAAGGGTTTTTCCAGTACCTGGAGGCCCTGCAAGTAAAACTCCCTTTGGAATTCTTGCCCCTATATTAAGATACTTTTTAGGGTTTTTAAGGAAATCTACAATTTCAACGAGTTCTTCCTTAACCTCTTCAATACCAGCAACACTATCAAAAGTAATACCAGTTTTCTTTCCAAAAAGAAGCCTCGCTTTACTCTGCCCAAAGTCCATCAACCTTCCTCCTGAAGCCTGCATACCTTTAACCATGTTGTACATTAGTACTAGTCCAAGTACTAGAAGAACGATCCAAAGTAGGTCAACAATTGAGAAATTTAAGGCAGGTTGATAAAAATCATTACCCAGAGAAGAGACCTCTACTCCAGCATCAGCAAGCATTGAGTAGAAATCTGTATCGGGTCTTAACAGCGCATGTCTTCTTGTGGTGACCTCAACCTCATTTCCATCAATTTCCACCTCCTCTTTCCTTTCTAAAATGACAAGGTCATCTCTAAGAATAATTTTTTCATAATCATCCTCTTGGATATCTTTCACAACACTACTCAACGAAACTTCCCTCCCCTTATCCTTAACATTTGAAATAAATGACCAGCCGATGAAAATGAGAAGAGCAATGCCGACACTTAAGCCAATGCCTAAGGCATTACTCCTTTTAGGCATTTTTACCTTTCTAATATCAACTTTTTTTGTATCTTCAGAATTATTTGCCATATATTTACTTCTTGATGGTGGTGGCGACTGGAATCGAACCAGTGACCTTGGGTTTATGAATCCCATGCTCTAACCGACTGAGCTACGCCACCACAAACCAAGGCTAGAGCCTTAAAGTCAATTATAACATCTAAAAGATTAAACAGAAAGCCGTTTCTCAGCCTGCCCTACCGGAATATTCACCACTTTCAGTGTTAACAATGATGGTATCACCCTGCTTTACAAACAGTGGTACATTTACTCTATATCCAGTTTCCAAAGTTACGAGCTTTGTTGCAGCATTAGCGGTATTTCCCTTTACAGCATCAACAGATTCAACAACCTTTAACTCAACTTTCGGAGACCTTCTAATTGAAAGAACTTCCCCTTCATAAACCATAATGAGCACTCTCTGACCTTCTGTAAGGAAATTAACATAATCATCTACCACCTCTAAAGACAAAGAAACAGTCTCAAATGTTTCGCTATCCATAAAGAATACGTGAGTTTCATCAGCATACAAATACTGAACTTCTTTAGTTTCAGGGATAATTTGCTCCACTTTTGTGCCAGCCTTTATGGTTTGAGTTGAGCTTGCACCTGTGTTTAGGTTTTTCATTTTCAAAATTATTAAGCCACCTTGCCTTCCTTGTGTTTTAAGCTGTCTGTCTACAACATAATAGATGTCTCCATCTATTCTCAAATACATATCTTTTGTTGGCTGTGCTGTTAGCGCCATAGGAATTCATAAAAACTTAATAATGGAAATGGTTGCGGGGGTTGGGATCGAACCAACGACCTTCAGGTTATGAGCCTGACGAGCTACCACTGCTCTACCCCGCGGGAACACGTGAATTATATCGCAACAAGGGAAAATACTCAAACCCCCAGCAAGAAGAAGTCAAACCATAGCCTCCAAACTTCTTTTGACCCATCTGCCGAATCACTTTCTGAAAGAATGCCTTCAAGCTCCTCCCCTGCAGAGTTCATTACAGAATCAGGTATCACAAAGAGAATTTCACCTTCCTGGGAGTAATTTAAACGATTCCTAGCCTCAGTCTCCACATAATCAGGTGATTGTACAGTATGCTTTTCCATAATTAACCGAATATTCTCAACCCTAAGCTCATCCACTTCCTTTTCTGCCCTATTTAAAATCTCAAGTTTCGCTGCTGTAATCTGAATTGATCGGAATATATTGTAAAAGAGGAATAAAGAAAGGGAAATAAAGGCAGCGCTAACTAACCATTTTAAAACAACACTACCCTCAGAGCGAGTTTTCTTTGCTTTTCTTCTAGAAAAAACTAATTCATCCATACATATATAATATGTAGATATAAGAGCGGATACAAGAGTTGAGCCAGCTTGTTGACCCGCACTATTTCCCAATGCTATAATCTCCCATAGTATCTAGCCCCGGGCTATATAATTTTGATTGTCCCATTCATTGGCAAACATTAAAAACCCAAACTTCGAAAAGAATCATAAGACTTTCATTGATGACCTTAAGACAAAAAGCAGATCTGAATCAACAGTTATCGCCTACGCAAAGGACATTGAACAGCTTCTAAACTACTTTACCCAGAAAGGTATTGATCAAATTGGTAAAACCAGTATTGAAGATCTAGAGAACTATAAAGTACACCTACAGGAGAACAACTACACTCCAAAGAGTATTTCAAGAAAGATTAACAGCACAAGGACTTTCTACAGATACCTTCTAGAAACAGGAGTTATTCAAGAGAATCCTTCTGAGAAACTTGCGCATCCAAAGTTTGAAATTAAGCCTCCAAGAGTACTTTCTGAGATGGAATATAGAGCTTTAAGAGATGTAAGTCGTGTTGATACAAGACTCTACTCTATCATCGAAGTTCTTTTGCAGACTGGAATTAGAATTGGAGAGCTTGCAAGCTTAACACAAGAGGATGTCAGGACTTCAAATGAGAGTAAAATCCCATACCTGTACATAAAGGCATCAGGAAGTCATCCAGCAAGAAAAGTTCCTCTAAATCAGTCAGCACACAAAGCAATTCAAGAGTACATCAAGATTAGACCAGAGAGTGAAGACGACACCCTATTCATTACTAAAAACGGCAGACCTCTCCTAGTTAGGAATATAAGAACCACTATAGACAAAGCTTTTGAGAAAGCGGGCATTAAGAATGCAAAGGTTAATGACCTTAGAAACACTTTCATTGCACATCATTTAGCAAATGGAGTTTCATTAGTCACAGTTTCAAAGCTTGTTGGTCACAAGAGGCTTTCTACTACCGAAAAGTACCTCAATCTTGTTAATGACAGACAAGAGGAGCAGGAAAAAGGGCTAAAAGAGCTTTAACTAAATCATCCCCAAAATGACAGAGAAGACATTAGGCCTATCTGCAGAATTTGGCAACAATGAGGATATTTCTGCGCCTGCACGGGAAAAATTATCTGAGTTCATAAAGCAC
>CAZCMQ010000072.1:0-3456 GCA_964500025.1 uncultured Candidatus Saccharibacteria bacterium
GCTAATCGTTGGAACAAGAGGGCAAGCAGCTTCAGTGGTAGAGAAGATGGCAGAGGAGAAAGGTGCTTTCTATGTAAACAGAAGGTGGCCAGGTGGTTTGTTTACAAACTTCAAAGCAATCAAAAAGAGTGTAGACAAGTTAATGAAGATGGAAGAGACTGTTGCTTCAGGTTCAAAAGGAATGGTTAAAAAGGAAGAATTGGTAATGAAGAGAGAGATTGAGAGGTTGAACAAGATTTATAGGGGTATCAAGTTGATGGATAAACTTCCTGCTTTAGTTATTGTGATTGACAGTAAGGTTGAGAAGAACGCAATTAAGGAAGCGGGGCTTGCAGGTATTCCTGTTGTTGGTCTTGTTGATACTAACTGCGATCCAGATCCAATCACTTACCCTGTTGTTGCAAATGATGACTCAATAAAGAGTATTTCACTTTTTGTTAATCTCTTTGGTGAGGCAATCGGTACAAGTAATAAAGCAGTATCACTTGTTACAATGAGAAAAGAAACAGAAGCAAATCTTAAGAAGACAAGAGAGCAGTTTGAGGCAGATCTTGAAAGAAAGGCTTTAATGGAAGAGCAGGAGAAAGAAAGATTGAAGGCAATGAGAGAAGGAAGATCAATGGATCCTTCAACAGTTAGGATTGTTGGTAAATCTGGAAAGTAAACTTTCATCCCTTACATAAATTATTAATATACAAAAATGGCTGTATCAATGGAGGATATTAAGAAATTAAGAGCAATGACGTCTGCTGGAATGGGTCTTTGTAAAGAGGCTTTAGAAGCAACAAACGGTGATTTTCAAAAGGCTGTTGAGTATATTAATGAGAGAAGCGATGTTGTCAGTAGAATCAGAGATTTGACCCGTGCAAAGATCGGTCTTGTGAAGATTGCTCTTGAAGAGGCAGACAATGATTTTGAAAAGGCAGTAGCAATTATTAAAGAAAAAGGTTGGGATGAGCCACTTGGTAATGAAACTGTAGAAAATGTAGAAGGAATTATTGACGCATATGTTCATGGTTTAGATAAAAGGCTTGTATCTTTGGTTGAGGTTACTTGTAAGACAGACTTTGTAGCAAGGAATGAAGACTTCAGGGCTTTTGTGCATGAGCTCGCTTTGCAAGTTGCTGCAACCAAACCTAAGTATGTTTCTGTTGATGAAATCCCAGAAGAGGAATTGAACTCAGCTAAGGAAACATTTGCAAAGGAAGTTGAAGCAGAAGGAAAGCCAAAGGAAATTGCTGAAAAGATAATTGAAGGGAAATTAAACAAGTTCTACGCGGAGAATGTCCTTTTTGAGCAGAAGTGGTTTAAGGATGAGTCAAAGACAATCCGAAATCTTTTTGATGAGGCTGTTCAGAAAATGGGTGAGCCTCTTTCAGTCAGAAGGATGCTTTTCTGGGAAATTGGAAAATAGTGTACAATAGAGTCAGTAATTTTTTATATTGATTCTTTACATATGGACTTAGCAAAGTTTCAAAGTAGTGTTGATAAATGTCTTGAGCACGTAGTTGAAGATCTATCTCAAATTCATACTGGTAGGGCAACTCCAGAGCTTGTAGAAGGTATAACCGTTGAGGCGTATGGTACTCAATCTCCGATAAAAAGCTTGGCAAATATAAACGCTGCAGACTCTAGGTCTCTGGTTATACAGCCTTGGGACAAGTCTTTGCTTGATTCAATTTCAAAAGCGATCTCTTCTTCAAGTTTAGGATTTCAGGCAAGTACTGAGGGTGAGATTGTCAGGGTGAGGATTCCTGATTTGACTGCAGAAAGAAGACAGGAGTTTGTAAAAGTTATGAAAGAAAAGATTGAAGATGGCCGTATTTCAGTCAGAAATGTAAGGCAGATTGCAATGAAGGAGATTGATGAGGCTGTTGTAGGTGGTGTTTCAAAAGATATTGCTGATAGAAATAGGGCAGAGGTTGAGAAGATTGTTAAATCTGCGAATGAAAAGATTGAAGAGATGAGACAGACTAAAGAGAAAGAGTTGATGACCATCTAAACAAATGCTTAATACGTTGATAAACATCATTCTTGTTATTGGTATCCTTGGTGTGCTCATTTTTATTCATGAACTTGGGCATTTTATTGCTGCTAGATTGTGCAAGGTGAGGGTTGATGAATTTGCGATAGGTTTGGGACCAAAACTGTTTTCTTTTAGAAGAGGGGAAACAGAGTATCGATTAAACATTCTTCCAATTGGTGGTTATGTAAAAATCCTTGGTGAAGGTGATGAGGTTGTTGGTAAAAAAGATACAAAGGATCCCAGAAATTTGAAGAATAAGTCAAAAGCCGCTCAGATTTTTGTAATGCTTGCTGGTATTACAATGAATCTTTTTCTTGCTGCCTCGATATATTTTTACTTTATTTCTTCAACTAACTATAGATGGGCTTTGCAACCTGACTTTGTAGACTTCAATCCATGGTTTGGAGAAACTGTTGTTGAAAAGAAGGGAGAGCTCCTATATACAGGTTTGGTTGAGGATATGAATGCTCAAAGGGCTGGCCTTCCTAAAGAGGGTGAAATTATCTCTTTTAATGGTGAGGCTGTTTCATATTCATATGAATTTATAGATCTTCTTTCTGAAAATGCGGGGAAGGATATTGCATTAGAGATTTGTAATGATGAATGTAGTACGCATAATGTTGAAGTAAGTGATGTTGGAACTATCGGTATTTATCTCCCTCATAACTATGAGGTTTACATATCTTACGAAAAAACAGGGGTTTTCTCTGGGCTTGCCCATTCAGCTAATATTGTTCAACTCATTGGGGAGAGATTCTCGGAGATGTTTTCTAGTGCGAAAAGAACAGGTGACTATTCTGAAATTACTACTAGTGTTTCAGGACCTGTCGGTATGTATGTAATCATTGATTATCTTAAGTCATACGGCTGGCCAGTACTATTAGGTTTGACCGCTGATTTCAGTTTAACCCTTGCTGTCTTTAATGCTCTTCCAATACCTGCGTTGGATGGTGGAAGAGTATTTTTAATACTGGTAGAAGCCATTATTAGAAAGCCTTTAAATGAGAAGCTTAAAGCCGTTATTATAAACGTTAGTTTTCTCATGCTTTTGGCTTTGATGATTGCCATTATTTTCAAGGATATTTTTACTATCGATCAATTGCGCTCCCTGCTTAAATAGTGTAGATTTTAGGGAATAAGTAATGCTGTCCCGTAGATGGTCCGATTAAGTAAAAAAGCTATCATTCTCTTTCTAGTTTTGGGAGTTGTTGTACTTGGTGCGACAGGGTATCTCGTTTGGAGAGCTAGTACTCCTGAAAATATTGCCCCTATTGATGTTGATGCAGGAGATGTCCCACCTGTGGATCAAGCTTCTTGTAAAGGGTGCCGTGGGAATGGACGTGAGTGGTATTGGGTTAACGGTGAGTGTTCTGATCGAGCATCAAATGACTGTCGTGTAGAGAATCAGCCTGAAACAGGGACTAAGTGTG
>CAZCMQ010000073.1:0-3241 GCA_964500025.1 uncultured Candidatus Saccharibacteria bacterium
TATGTCACCAAAGTAAAAGCCTTCAATACCATACTGTCCAACATCTTCCCCGTCTGAGTTTTTACCTACAAAACCAAGGATATGACTTGCAAGATTAGAGTCTGGATATATCCTTTTTTCTTCCCTTTCAAAATGTAGTCCGAATGAGGCTTTATTTGACCCAAAGATCTCTTCTTCTTGAAGAGCCTTTTTCTTCTCGGAGCTTATACCGCTAGCTATTTTGAAAAATCTGAAGTCATCTGTAATCTTTTCCTCAATGGTGCTCTTTTCTATTCCAAGTATTCCGGCTACTGAGGCAACAAATTTATCCTTATTTTCAAAAAACAACTCTCTCTCTTTTTCATCACTGCTTAAGCTTGCATATACTCCCCATGCGGGCTGATCTACAGCCAGTATTGTCCCATCGGAAGCATATATTACCCCACGACTAGAAGATTTTCGTTGGGTATCTACATACTGGGCTTGAGCTAAAGATGTAAACCTATCTGCCTCTAGAATCTGCCACCTGAAAGCCATTGAGATTACTCCAATTCCTATTATTGATATGAATACTCCTATGAGGTTGAAGTGAAGTTTCTCAATCATGAGTCCTCCGCTTTTACCCTTCCTGTCACTTTTTAGTGCTGAAAGACCGGAGTTACGCATTACTGCTGAGCTCTAACTGTGTGATCTGATACATGAATAATTCTTTTTTGATCTGCATCCTTAAAGTTTAGCGTTTTTTCAGTGATATGTTCAACAACTGTTAATGAATTGCTACTTGCTAAGTCTTCTTCAAGGCTTCTATTCTCTTCAAGAAGATACTCTTTCTCTGTGTTTAATGATTGTAGCTCTGCTCCCAGTGGGCTTAGTATCGCGTTGATAATGAGTTGAATTACACAGAAGGCGACTAGTGCAACTGCGAATATAGTTGGGGCGATATTGCCTTTATTATCTCTATTTATCATTCTTTTTCTTAGGATTCTCCTATTTTTGTTACTCATTTGGGGCAGTATTTAGTTTTATTATTTCTTTTCTAGTATTCTTAGTTTTGCAGAGCGTGATCTGCTGTTATCCTGCACTTCTTTCTCAGTCGGGAGTATTAACTGCCCTACTTCTTGTGCAGAACCTTCTTCAATTTTTAATTTAAAAAAATCTTTGGTGATTCTGTCTTCTAAAGAGTGGAATGTGATGACACATAATCTTCCTTTAGAGTTCAAAATCTCAAAAGCCTCATCTAAACCTTGTTTAAGTGAGTTGAGCTCATCATTTACCGCTATTCGCAGGGCCTGAAAGACCCTGCGGGCGGGATGATGGCTGTCCTTTCTACTCGTTGCCGGCACAACTTTGTAGATAAGACTTGTGAGATCTCCAACCTTTTCAATATTTCCTCTCTTCTTAATCTCTTTGGCAATTGATCTTGCAAACCTTTCCTCTCCGTACTTTCTAAAAAGTAGTTCAAGTTCTTTTTCTGTAAGGACTTTTAGTAAGTCTTTTGCTGTTACAGAAAGATCTTGGTCCATTCTCATGTCCAGTGGTGCTTCATCTTTCATGTAGGTAAAGCCTCTCTCCTGGATATCAATCTGTCTTGAAGATAATCCGAGATCCATTAGAATACCGTCTGCTTTTTTATTAAGGGCTTTTAGGTTTGAAAAATTGCTTTTTACTAACCTCCAGTTTCCTTTCTTTAGTTCCTTTTCATAAGTGTTAGAGACAAAATCAATTGCATTCTGATCTCTATCAATACTAATGAGAATTCCCTTATTTGAAAGCTTTTTGTAGATTTCAAAGCTGTGTCCTGCCTCACCTAGTGTGCAGTCAATATATGTGCCATCTGGCTTGATATTGAGTCCTTCTAGTGATTCGTTTAGTAGTACTGGCGTATGGTAGTTTTTCATTTTTTCGCTTCGTTCATTTTTGTTAATTCTTGTGCAATCTTTTCGCTGTTTTTCTGAAGGAACTGAACTCTCTCATCCCATAGCTTCTTACTCCACACCTCTACCCAGTTAACCAAACCAATGAAGACAACATCTTCTTCTAGTTGTGCATGCTCAAAGAGTGCCTGGGGAACGATAAATCTTCCCTGTGCATCCGCTTTAATCTCTGTAGCACTTCCAACTAGGAATCTACTGGTATCTCTAATGTTTTTATTTATAAAAGAGCCGGAGATTACCTCTCCTGCTATGTTTTCCCACATCTTCTTGTTTACAAGAATCAGTGCATTTTCATAGCCTCGGGTTAGGATTATTTCCTTTCCCAGCTCGCTCCTTAGCTTTTTGGGCAGAGCGATCCTTTTCTTCTCACCTATTTTGCTTCTGTACTCTCCAATTATCATTTTCAAACTATATCATCTTTCACCACTTTTCACCACATCTTGCCACCAAGTTAACATTCAGATTTATGCGTGTCAAGAGTAATTACTACAAGCTCAAGACTATGTAGTATTTATTTGAAGTTTCTTACTAAGATTCTTTGATATAAAGAAATTATGCAGGTAAAGATGATGGGAAAAGTAATTAACTACGATGTTATTGGGTCTGGAACCTCTATACTTTTGTGAAAGGTTGATGAGGGTTTGAAGCTAAGCTTTCTTAGTAACTAGTACTCCTTTTCTCTCCTCTAAAGTGATAGTGTCACCTTCTTTGAAAGTCCCTTTCAATAGATCCTCAGATAGTTTATTCTCTATCTCTTTCTGAATTAATCTCTTCATAGGTCTAGCGCCGTATTCAGGCTCATATCCTTTATCAGCGAGATATTTAATTACACTGTCGTCAACTTTCAAGTCCATACCCTGCGCCTTAATCAGACCTTCTACCTCTTTCAATTGCAATCTCACTATCTCCTCAATCTGTTTTTTATCTAAACTCTTGAAAACAATAACATCGTCAATTCGGTTTAAGAATTCTGGTCTAAACTTCCCTCTCAGTTCATCCATTAATTGATCTTTGAGTACATCCCATTCCTTGTCCTTTGTTTTCAGATTTACAAAGTCTAATATCCTCGCAGCACCAAGATTGCTTGTTGCAATGATAATTGTGTTTTTGAAGTCCACCGTCCTACCTTTAGAATCAGTAAGTCTTCCATCATCAAGGAGTTGAAGTAAGATATTAAAGACATCCTCATGAGCTTTCTCAATCTCATCAAGCAAGATTACGCTGTATGGCTTCCTTCTTACAGCTTCAGTCAATTGCCCACCCTCATCGTATCCAACATAGCCTGGAGGTGAACCAACAAGGCGAGAAACATTAAATTTTTCCATGTA
>CAZCMQ010000074.1:0-3113 GCA_964500025.1 uncultured Candidatus Saccharibacteria bacterium
CGTATTCACCTCGCTCATCTTCTCACTTGGGAAAAAGATTTCTCTCTGTGAATTAGGTTCACTGCCATAATTGCTAAAAGTATTCAATTTCCCTAGGCTCCCGTGTATGTGAAAAATGTTCATGCTGTTCACTATTGAAAACGCTTGCTTTTCTGTTATATCCCTGTATTTGATCATTAAAGATTTCGCAATGTAGTATTCTAGGGATCTGTCGTAATTGAATGTTATAAAACTAACTTCGTTCTTTAAAAGCTTGTCAGGAGTAGGGACATAGTGTGTTAGTTGATGAAACAATTCTTTATACCAGTCATCACTTTTAATTTTCACAATATTGTCTCTATCGGATTGCTCGGACTCGGTGATTACATCCGCGATTACTATCTTCGCTACTTCGGCCAGATTCCCACGGGCTTCGATAAGAGAATCAAGACTCCTGAACCCATAACCATCCTTTATGCACTCGCGGAACTCTTTTGCAATTTCAAGGTCAATATCGACAATTTTCCTACCAAGAGATTCTTGATATTGGGTGTTGTTCATCTTCTCTGTTATATTCTCCACCAGTTGGGTTGCCGTAGGGAAACCGTAAGGCACACTTGCTCCAGCTCCAAGTATAAATACTGTTGGAACGTTTACCATAGCGGGGAGGACTTAAATTAATGAGGAATTATAGTTCATTGTTTTGTGTCTCGCAAACTATATGCTTTGGCCCTTGTAAGCCTCCTGTTCAATATAGTGCCTGCAGTACCTTAATAACCTCATCTTAACGAATTTTCCAACGCTAGGGACCACTATCGATTTGTTTCATTCTTCGTTGGTTCCACGGAAACAATTAATAGAGCAGAGTCTTACTAGTAAAGCATGTATGTAAGAATTATCTGTCAGTTATTCTAGAAATCAAGACTTAAAGTCGAAGGGATCTGGTATAGTTAGCTTGTGGAAAGGATATCCGAACTTACTAATAAACAATATAATGCTCTTTTAGAAAAATCATCTGAAGGGCATAAGTATTTCTTTGAAGCGTACGCACTGATATACGAACTTAAAAAATTAGAGGAAGACAATAGAGCAGAGTCAAAGTTCTTGAGGATAATTCTGGGAGAAATATTTAGCCAAGATGTTGTACAAGAGAATTATATTTTTTATGTGAAAAACAGTACCTACAGGGTGTATGATTTTGTAAACAAGTACGCAAGGATGGTGAGCAAATACTATAAAATTCCGAAGCTGAATGACTGGAACGACTTCAAAAACATAGATAATAGCCAGTATAATATCTTGCCGAGTGACATAAAAGTAGAGATTAAAGGCTTGAAAAACGACAAGGACTTAAGAGAGATTCTAAACGCAAGGCACTCAATGACTCACAATCTATTAGTAAAATCTAGAAAGGATTATATATCCCGCTGGGTACTCCCACTCAACGGAGAGGAGGCAACTACATTTAAAGAATGGAGAGAGTACTCAGAGAAAAAGCTAGCGCAGACTCTTGAAAATTTAACTAAGTTACTCGGAAAAACGATTGAGGCCTTAATCAATGAAAAAACTTTGGGTGGTGATAAACACGTCGAGTCGTCCCATATCTGACAGTCGAAAACAAAAAGAGATGAGTGTCTATCAAAAAACTAAAACCGGGTTTGTCCTAATATAAAATTATGTGGACTCCCCCGGTTTTTTAGATCAAGGTAGAAAATCTACCTCCTTCTGTTTTTCTTTCCTTTCCTCTTCCTGGCTTTCCTAAGCTTCCGTTGCAAGTTTTTCTGCTTCATCCTCCGCTCTGCGCGTCCTGCCTTCTTGCCAATACTGTAGAGTCCAACCATGTCGTTCTTCCTCCTCGTCTAGTGGCTCGGTTTAATCCACAACTTACGTGTAGGTTTCTGTTTCCCTACTTTCCTGGGCCTCTTGACCGGTGCTTTTGGCTTGGCTGGCTCAGGTTTGTTAGAGAACAGTGCTCGAACTGGACTTACCTTTCCTTGTTTCATTGCCTTGCAACTCCTTTGGGATGTTGGAAAGAAATTCTGCCATTATACCAGCATATCTATCACTTAGTCAAAACAAAAAGGCTCTAAAAAGGGAAATATTCAAAAAGAGAAGGAGCGGCTCCGTACATATGAAAAAAACAGTACAGAGCCACTCCCGGCACTCTCAAAAAGACTGCCTACAGTGGACTAAGGCCACCGAGAAAGTGGATCACCTCCTCTCGTTCACTAACCTTTCCGCAGTTTGTGTAGTATTCGTTTTAGTGCTCACCATATGCTCTCCTTGAAAGGTTGGTCAACTACCTCAGTGTAGTAATCAAATAACAAACTGTCAAACAAAAACGATAACTAAAACAATATTTGGTATAATACCAGCATGAAAACATTGGAAATAAAGGAACAATTCCCAATCTTAAAACAAAAAATAAATGGATATGATGTTGTCTACCTAGACAACAGCGCAACCTCTCAAAAACCACAGGAGGTAATTGATGCAATAACCAACTACTACACAACCTACAACTCAAATGTAAACAGAGGACTACACACATTAGCTTCCAAAGCAGACAAAGCTTGGAATGAAGCACGCACAACAATTGCAAAATACATAAATGCAAAACCAAAGGAGGTGTTTTTTGTAAGGAATGCGACTGAAGGACTCAACTGGGTTGTTAATACAATCGGCCGACAGAAACTTTCTCCAGATGATATTGTAATAATTTCGCAGATGGAACATCACAGTAACATAATCCCATGGAGATTGCTCCAGAAAGAGATACCATTCAAATTAGAAATCCTCCCAATCACTCAAGAACATCAGTTGGATCTCGATCACCTTTCAAAACTTGTTAAAGAGTATGGGGAGAGAATAAAAGTGGTTAGCTTGGTTCATAAATCAAATGTACTTGGAACGACAATAGATGTAGGGAAAGTGAAGGAAATAATCTCACCAACAAATGCAATCTTCGTTCTGGATGGAGCGCAGAGCATACCTCATCAAAAAATCGATGTGCAGGAATTAGGATGCGATGTCTTTGTATTCTCCGGACATAAAGTATACGGGCCAACAGGAAGTGGCGTAGTCTTTGCAAAAGAAGAATTACTTAACGAATTAGAGCCATGGATGGGTGGAGG
>CAZCMQ010000075.1:0-3101 GCA_964500025.1 uncultured Candidatus Saccharibacteria bacterium
TCTGTTGGTATTGGTAGTCCCATGATATTAAGGATTGTTGGTGCAATATCCTTTAAAGAGCCATAAGGAAGCATTCGAGACTGCACGTTTTTATCAATTATGATGAAAGGTACAGGATTTATTGAGTGTTCTGTGTCAATATCGCCTGTTTGCAGATTTACCACTTCTTCCACGTTTCCATGATCTGCAGTGATTACAACAGTTCCTCCACGCGCAGTAAATCTTTTAACAAGCTCAGAAACGCAATGGTCTACAACTTCAACAGATTTTATAGAGGCATCTAAATTACCCGTATGACCGACCATATCACCATTTGCAAGGTTTACCACCAAAAAATCGTACATATCCATTGAAATGCGATATGAAAGGATTTTAAGGACCTCCATTGCACTCATTTCAGGTTTTAGGTCATAAGTTGGAACATCTGGGGAGGGGACTTCTATCCTGTCTTCACCTTGATACTTAACTGATATACCGCCATTAAAGAAGTATGTTACATGAGGGAATTTCTCAGTTTCTGCAATTCTTAGCTGTCTTAGGCCCATTGAAGAAAAAACCTTCCCTAAAGGTAGATTAATGTATTCTTTTGGAAAAAGAACATCTTTAGGTAGACCTTTTCTATACTCCACCATTGAAGCAAAAAGTACCTTACCAAAGAGTTGATTATCAAACTGTCTGAATTCTGGGTCGACAAAACTCTGAGTTAACTGTAAAGCTCTATCTGCTCTGTAATTTAAAAAAATAATAGCATCTCCTTCTTTAACCATTGAATTAGGCCCTGCTGATGTTATTACTGAAGGCTTGATAAATTCATCAGTAAGGCCAGATTGATAGGCTGAATCCAATGCCTGCCTCCATGTATCAAACTTCTGACCTTTTAGTGAAGTTAAAAGATCGTACGCGTCTTTAGTTTTAGACCAATTCTGCATTCTATCCATTGCAATTGAACGACCACAGATTGTCGCAATTTTTCCAATTCCATATTTCTCACAAGTGTTTTCCAACCTATCCAAATACATACCTGCAGAATCCGGAGGAGAATCTCTCCCATCAGTGAAGGCGTGAATATAGACATTTCCAGTAAAATTATTCTGTGAAAAGAATTCTAAAGTAGCCATAAAATGGGATATGTGAGCGTGTACAGATCCATCACTTAAACATCCCATTAAGTGAATATCTCCACCACTTTTTAAAGCGTACTTTAAACTAGCAAGAAGAGTTGAATTTTGAAAAAAAGTTTTTGTTTCAATACTTTTATTTATTCTTGGTAGGTTCTGATTAATAACTCTGCCTGAACCAATATTTAGGTGACCAACCTCACTATTTCCCTTTGTGCCAGCAGGAAGGCCCACCGCTTCAGCACTAGCCAAAAGATAGGTATGAGGGTATGTATTCCAAAAAATTGAAAGATTCTTAGGTTTAGCTAAAGCAACAGCGTTTCCTTTAGATCGAGGAGCTGCACCAAGGCCATCCATTATTATTAACAGTACTTTCTTTCTCATTTAGGCAGGTTTGTTATGCTCAATCCTACCATACTTTCTGGTGAATTTTCAGTTATTCCTGTATAATCGGCTTGAAAGTGTAGATATTTTTCTTGTTTTTGATATAATCAGCAAGTCTTTTTAGTTACTACTCACTATGAATATACAAGCAATTACAGAAGTTATTAGCAAAACAGCAGCCAAGAGACCTGAAGTAAAGGTTGGAGATACTGTTAAGCTACACATGAATATTAAGGAAGGTGATAAGCAGAGGGTACAGGTTTTTGAAGGTACAATTATTTCAATGCGAGGATCAGCAAACGACAGAACTATTACTGTAAGAAAGATGTCTTATGGTGTAGGGGTTGAGAGAATTGTTCCTCTTAATTCACCGACTCTTGAAAAACTTGAAGTTATCAAAAGAGGTAAAGTTAGAAAGAGTAAGCTTTACTACATGAAGAGAAAAGTTGGTAAAAGGGCTCTCAAAGTTGATAACGTTTCAGATGTCTACTTCACAGATGAGGTAGAGCAGGAAGTTGTAGAAACAAGTGATTCTCCGGAGGCTTCTCAGGAAAGCGAAGTTGCACAAGCAGAGGTTGAAAAGGAAGAGGTTAAAGAGTAATCTTTAGTAATAGGCGAGAGTAGTTCAACTGGCTAGAATGTCTCCCTTCCAAGGAGAAGGTTGCGGGTTCGAATCCCGTCTCTCGCTCCAAAAACTCCCCGCAAACTAAGTCCTTACTAAAAATATATGCACGTAGGTGGTATATACGACGAACAAGTAAGTGCATAAAAAGTCTCAGAACAAACTGATATAGATAATATAAGGAGATATTTAGAATCTGATGGGATTAAGATGCTATTTGGCACACCAAAACATAGAGTAGAATTTGCAGACTCACCAAAAGAGACCTACTACCAGATAATGTTTGAATCCCCAGATAAAATTCTTTTCGAAATAGTATATAAGGGAGAAAAACGCTAATACTCCACCTTATCCTCTTTCTTCTTCCAGTTCTCAAAAACCTCTTTAGCTTCATCCAGCTCCATTTTTACAAAAGGAATCTCTCTTTCGTCTGAATTCCTTTCAATTTCATCGTAAATCAATTGGTCGTCGAATCCAATTTCAGCTGCATCATAACGTGTAGATGCAAAGAAAATTTTATCTGGTCTTGCCCAGTAAATAGCTCCAAGACACATAGGACATGGCTCACAGCTACTATATAAAATACATCCATCTAACTGAAAACTATTCAGGCTTTTACATGCATTTCGAATAGCAACAACTTCGGCATGAGCGGTAGGATCTTGATTGAGAGTAACAGAATTAGAACCTTCTGCAATGACATTACCATCCTTTACAACAACCGCTCCAAATGGTCCTCCACCTCGCTCTATAGAGTCCTGAGCGAGCTCTAGAGCCCTTTTAAGAAACTTTGTATGGTCATCCATAATTAAATAGTATCAAAGCCTTTATACAAAAGCAAAAAATTGATAAAATACAGTATATGCCTAAAGTTAACCTAAAAAAGGGTAAAACGGTTAATAAGAAAGCTGCCTCCGATACACCTAACGACAACACTTCTCCCAGCCAAATGGGAAGTAACCCATGGAGTTCACCAT
>CAZCMQ010000076.1:0-3091 GCA_964500025.1 uncultured Candidatus Saccharibacteria bacterium
TGGATGGAAAGAATTGTGCCACCCCTGTCATACTTACCAGAAAGGAATTTCAAAGTTTGGAACTTTTCAAATTGTATGTAGAGACTTTCAAAGTCGGGCATCAAGGATTGAATCTCTTCATCAGAAGAAGAATCAAAAAGTTCTAGGAGGGCTGAAATAGAAGATGTGAGCTCTTGAGCTGTTGAGATTTCGGCTTTAATACTTTCAATCTCACGCATTGTAGATCGTGCTTTATCTTGGTCCTTCCAGAAGTTTTCCGACAAACTATCTGCTTCAAGCTGCTTTAACTTTTTTTCTTTACTTTCGATATCTAAAACTTTTACTGTTTCCTCAATCTCACTTTTTAGTTGTTCAAGTTGTGATCTGGTTAATTGCTGCATACCTCATTATCTCATCAATCTGAAGATTTAGGAATAAAGAGGCCTATATAGTATAATCGGCGACATGGAAGATCACTATAGAAGTGTACGATATGCTAGGTTTCTTGGTTTAGAGGTAGCCTCATTTGCTTCAGAGAGGGGATTTTTTGAATCCTATTCAAGAAATGATCGATATATGATGAAGGAATATGCCTCATCTATTTTACGCATGGCTAGGGAGGCAACACACATCGGAGGGTTGGGGGATTATAAGTCCATTCCACATCTAATCGCTCATATGGGTGGTCACGATTATGATGTCGCAGGAAATCTCGAACCATTAATGCTTAGAAGGCTTGCGAGTGAAGTAATTTCAAATGCAGTGTTATATGATTCCTTATTGAATACAAATGGGACCAGCAGTCGCTTCTATCTTAAGAACTTTATATATAACCGAATGTCTATTGATCCTCTTGCATATAAACCACTGGACAGGCCTTTTTCATCTTTATTTAGTGTGCTAGATCTGAGCTCTCTTAAACTCAATGAGGATTATGATCCAATGCACCATGAATTCTATTTGATTCAGGAATTTGTTGAAAAATATGGTAAGGCATCATTTTTTAGGATGCCTTATGAATTGAGGGTTGGTAACGACGCTGTTGAGCTACTATATTCTCCTGAGGAGTTTCACCCTCACTACTACTTACATAAAAATGCAATTACCTTTATTCATAGGGATATTGATCTCGAAATTGGACCTGTCGGGTTTGACCTTGGATCTGAGAATTATTATGGCCTTAACTAGAAGGACCTTTTGTATTATTATATAAAGATAACTGTTTATACATTAATCTGCCTGTTTGAATGCTTGATTGGATTTTCAACGATAAAGAAGAAAAGAATGAGAGTGTAAATGTGGATGACACATTAAGAAGGGAGCTTGTCGTTTTGATGATTTTAGATGGTTTTGGTATTCATCCTGATAAAGAAGGTAATTCTGTCCTTCAAGCTAAAACACCTTTTTTAGATAGAGCTTGGACTAATGGAAAATCAACGCTTTTACATGCTTCAGGAACACATGTGGGGCTACCTGCTCAGGAAGCAGGAAATAGTGAAGTAGGGCACTTAAATATTGGTGCTGGACAGGTGGTGTACCAAAGCTTGCCTAGAATAAATGATGCTATTGCGAATGGGGACTTTAAAAATCATCCGGTCATTGTTGAGGCTATGCAAGAGGTAAAAAAGAGAAAAAGTAAGCTGCATTTCTTGGGGATTTTGAGTGCTGGTGGGGTACATGGTCACATTGAACACCTCTTTGAATTGATAGATATTGCTAAATCAAATTCAATTAGTCCGTATGTGCATGCAATACTGGATGGGCGAGATACTGGTATGACTGACGGTTATTTTTACCTCAGTAAACTAATTGAGAAATTTAAGACATCTGGTGTTGGGAAACTATCCTCTGTTATGGGAAGGTTTTACGGAATGGATAGGGATAAACGATGGGAGAGAACACAGGCGGCGTATAACGCAATGGTTGGAATTGCGTCTCAGACAGCTCAAGATCCTTTTGAGCTTGTGCAATCAGCGTATCAAAATAATCAGAATGATCAGATTCTGACTCCAACTACAATGGTTGATGAAAAGGGTATTCCTATTGGTCCAATTCAAGAAAATGACGTTGTAATATTCTTTAATTTCAGAGAGGATCGTGCAAGGCAGATTACAAAGGCATTTGTGGTTGAAGATTTTACACAGTTTGATCGTCCTAATCTTCCTAAAAATCTCTATTTCGCAACAATGACTGGCTATGAAGAAGGTTTGCCTACACATGTGATCTTCCCACCTAAGAAAATTGAGAGAACACTTTCTACCTCAATATCTAGTGCAAATATGAACCAGCTTCATATTAGCGAGACTGAGAAGTACATGCACTTAACCTATTTCTTTAATGGTGGTAAGGAAGAGCCAAATCCAGGAGAAGATTTCTTTAATATCCCTTCTCCTAAGGTTTTTGATTACGCTGATACTCCGGCAATGAGTGCAGAAATAATTAAAGATGAGGTTATTTATCGATTGGATAATCTTGATAAGAAGAAATACTCATTTATGGTAATAAATTTTGCCAACCCGGACATGCTTGGCCATACAGGGAATTTGGAGGCAGCGATTAAAGCAAATGAGGTTACTGATAAATGTGCTCAGGAAATTACACAGAAGGCACTTTCTGTTGGTGCTGCGGTTATGATAACTGCGGACCATGGAAATTGCGAGACCATGATAGATAGGGTTACTAAAAAGGTTGATACAGCACATACCAACAATCCTGTCCCAATGATTATTCTCACAGACCCTGCGCAGATTATGACTGATAGCGGAAAACCGCATAAAATCGGCACTGGTTCTGATGCCCACGTTACAGGAATACTTGCAGACATTGCTCCAACTGTTCTAGGGATATTAGGTGTAAGGCAACCAGATTCAATGACTGGTGTTAATCTTCTTACAGTGATTTAAACTAAAAGAAGAATAAGTAGAATCGCTAGAATTACCCTGTAAATACCAAAGAAGGTGAGGAACCTCCCCTTAGAAAATCTTTTCAAAAACTGAATCGCTAAATACCCTACTAATGCTGATATTATGACTCCGATTATACTTAGTGGTTGAGTAAGTATTCCAAAGGAATCCTCAGTCGCTATCATTTCATAGCCAAAGGATCCCAACAT
>CAZCMQ010000077.1:0-3083 GCA_964500025.1 uncultured Candidatus Saccharibacteria bacterium
TGCAGCAGGATGTTTTATACAGTATTCATTCAAATCAAGCGTCCTATCAACCTTATCGTCAACAAAACCAGGAAATCCGGCTGAAACTGGACTTAGATAAAGAGGAATGTTTGATTTAAAATCCATTTACAAGATATATACTATGTATACTATCCAGTCAAGAACTTATAGTCCATTTTATTTCAAACTGCTTTTCTGCTAGACTTAATTAGATAACATTAGAGAAATGATATGAAAAAGTTTCTACTTACAGCAATACTTCTCCTCTCTTCACTCACATTAGCTGGATGTACTCCAGGACGGTCAAACAATCCAGATATTTCTGATTCTATAACCAACCAAGAACAGGATGTTGATCTTGTCATAGATGCTGCACATATGAGGTATTCTCCTTCACTAATTGAGGTAGATGCAGGCTCAACAATTACAATCAGAATCAATTCTATTGATGAAATCCACGATTTTGTAATTGATGAACTAAATGTTGATTCTGGACTTATTGGTGGCGGACGAAGCACTGTTATTACGATGACTATTCCGGAAGATGCGAAAGGCAAAACGTTTGAATTTTACTGTAGCGTAGGTAGTCACAGAGCAATGGGTATGGTGGGGAGTCTTGTAGTAAAGTAGGAGAAAACATCCTCGCCAAATAGTTTCAAAAATGTTATAATAATACATATTTAAGGTACTTATTTATTTAAATGGAGTTAAAGGTTAAGTCAAAGGTATTTTATCCATCACACGGTGCAGGCTGGGTAAAAGGACAAAAGAAGATTGAGTTTAACGGTGAGAAAAAAGAGTACCTAGAGTTTGAATTCATAAATAATCCACTAACTATTTCTACCCCTGTTGAGAATGTTGAGAAACTCGGTGTAAGACAGGTTTTAAGTCCAACTGAGATTAAAAAGAAGATTGCCGTTTTGAAAAAGAACAAGGTCAAGAACCCTAAAAGTAAAGACTTCAACACATTGGCAAACATTCTTAAAGATTTAGAAGGAAGTGGAAATATTGAGGACTTCATTACAACGATACAATATTGTAATCATGTAAGAAAAGGAAGGATTGCAGATGGAAGATTGATCCCGGTAAGTATTGATAAGCAACTCAGAGGCGCAATAGACAATATTGTAGGAGAATTAGCAGTATCCTCAGACACACCTTATGAAAAAGCTCTTGCTTCTTTTGAAAGAGCAACAGGAATAAAGGTAAACGAGAAGTAATCAGATCGCAGATCGAAACTTTGCCATCATATCAGTCATCTTTTTTCTCAGTGAAACGGTATCCATAGAGTCATGCTCTGATGGAAATGCAAGTTCATCCATCATCATCTCAAGCTCCTCCTCAGAAATTTCTAGCCTAACAGGTAATTCTGGTTGAACGTGAGTAATCTCCATTGCAGCAACAATCTTTGTTGAAATTGTTGTACCGACATACTTTCGCACATCAAACCTATCGACCAAGGCAGCAAATTCACCAATAGTTATTTCTAACACACCTCTTTTCATTTAAACTCCACACTAACTTTAAACTCACCTACCTTTACAGATTTTTCAGAGTCCTTGTTCACCAAAACATTAATGCTACTTGCACTAATATCATCTTTAAGAATTTCAATATTTGATTCTATTAAAGATTTCAGCTCTTCACTATCAACAGTTACAGCAGCATCTACAAGCTGCCCTACACTCAAACCACCCTCTTTTCTAGCATTTTGCAAACCTCTAACAAGGTCTCGGTACAATCCTTCGGAAATTAGCTCATCTGTTAGCTCGATATCAAGCCCAACCTTATATTCACCATCCTCTTTTACAACAACATTCTTACCCAAATCACCCTTTAATGAATCCGTCTTTTTAACATTCAACTCCTCTTTTACTAGCTCTAGAAGTTCACTATCCTCAACATCTACATAAGCAGTCATTAAAGGCTGTCTAAGCTTCAAACTATTCTCATCACGAATATTTAAGCCAAGTGAACAGATCTGCCTGACTTTCTCCATATTTGCCAAGAGATCTTCATCAACCTCACCTGGTTCAGGATAGAAGTCTAGGTGAACAGATTCTTTAGCACCCTTTATCCCAGCGCCGACAACTAGATTTTGATACATCTCTTCAGTCAAAAACGGCATCTGTGGGGCAAACGTCAAACTAAACTGAACTAGAGCTGCATATAATGTTTGTAGAGCGTCTTTATCACCATTTGCAAACCTATCTCTAGACCTACGAATCCACCAAGTTGATATATTATCAATAGCGGGTCCGATTAATTTCGTAGAAGCAGGTAGGTCGTATCGCTCAATTGCCTCTGCATAATCTCGAGTCACTTTGTTCATGTATGACTTAAGCCATCTATCAAGGACATTTTCTGTTGCATACTCTGTAGATGTTGGAGACCAATGATGCATATCCGCATACATAGCCAAATATCTGTAAGTATTCCATAGAGGTATTAATACTGTTTTCACCTGCTCATTTAAAGTGTCATCAGACCAATTAATGTCACCTCCAACCATATTAGGAGTGGACATAGAATATAGTCGGAACGCTTCAGCACCGATATTTTCCAATACAATCTTAGGGTCGGTAAAATTCCCATACGACTTACTCATTTTTCTACCATCACTTCCTGCTAAAACCCCATGGCAGATGACATTTTTAAATGGCTCTCTATCAAAAAGTATTGTTGATACTCTGAAGAGAACATTGAACCATGCCCTTATCTGCCCTGTATATTCCACGATGAAGTCTGCTGGGAACCCATTATTAAATTCCTCTTTATTCTCAAAAGGGTAATGATATTCAGCGAATGGTACTGAACCTGCATCTAGCCAGTTATCCAAGACCTCTGGGATACGTCTATATTCCTTACCATCTTTAGTGAGAACAACCTTATCGCAAAAGTCCCTATGTAACATGAACTTTTTACCATCCATGTAGTAGACTGGCTTACCATCTTCCATCTCTTTAGTTATCTGGTCGGTATATTGCATCATCTCTTCTATACTTCCCATCACTAACTCTTCACCATCTTCATTTTTCCAAATTGGCATTACTGTTGCCCAATATCTAGTTCTTGAAACACCC
>CAZCMQ010000078.1:0-3070 GCA_964500025.1 uncultured Candidatus Saccharibacteria bacterium
GGAACTAACAGTACAGATCAAGGTGGTGCTGGTGGTGGAGGTTCTGGAGGATCAATGAAACTAATAGGGAATACTCTATCGCTAGGCTCAGCCACAATTACGGCTTCAGGGGGAAATGGTGGGACTCGATCCACCCATGGTGCTGGAGGCGGTGGTGGTGGAGTAGGAAGAATTGCTGTCTATTACATCACCAACGCTTCACTTTCAAGTAACCCTTCCTACTATCAAGAGAGAATAGAAGTAGATCCAATGGATATTAATTTTGATGGAGATGGATCATTAAAGATGGTTACAGGGACAAGAATAGATGCAAACACTGTAGCCCTATGGAATCTAGATGAAACAAACGGAAATAATGTAGGTGCTGATGTATTTGATTCGACTTCTAACAACCACCACGGAGAGTTTAACGGATCAAATCTAGCAACGGCAGTTGTTGAAGGTATAAGCGGAAAAGCAAGAAGTTTCAATGGAACAAACGACTACATTTCAACTACTGTGGACGCTGAAGTAGGAGAACTATTTGCTACATCAGGAAGAAGTTGGACTGCAGAAGCCTGGTTTAAGCAAACAGGAAATCCAGCTGGGGATCAGGGAATAATTGGTAGAGGAGGAGGGACAGGAGCAAGCTCAACATTTATTGTATTCACGAATAGTAGCGGTCAATTAAGAGTCGTACTCAGAGGTACAGCAACTACAATACAAACAGGTGTAACAGATGGTAGATGGCACCATGTTGCAGTTACATGGGATGGAAGTACTGCAAGAGGATATTTCGATGGAACAGGGCCAGTAACTTTAGGAGTGGGTACAGCGACAGTACAAGCACACCAAGTTGGTATCGGAGTTAGAAGTGCTGGTGGTGCTGGAAACTTTTTTAATGGGCAGATTGATGAGGTCAGACTATCTAATATTGCAAGGTCAACTCAAGAGATCTCTGAAACCTACAGAATGGCTCGAGATCACTACTTAAACAAAGCAATTCCTTCTATAAACCTATCAAATAAAAGTATGGTTTCATTTTCCGTAGCTGCGGATAAACCAGGAACATACTTACAGGCTCTACTTGGAAAGTCAGAATTTAGCAACTACCAACCAGATGCGAACACAGTGGGATTATGGGATCTTTCCGAACAATCCGGAGCTGGAGCATACATCCTAGATTCATCTGGAAATAATATAAATGGGACTCCTACAGGAACAACCTTTATACCAGGGAAAATTGGTGGAAGTAGAAGTTTTAACGGGAGTAGTGATTACATCGGTTTGAATGGTATGCATTCTGCCTTTTCTACTAATACATACACTATAAGTGCTTGGGTAAATCCAAGTTCAGGAGGTGCCAGTCGTTTTATTTTTGACAATAGAGACGCCGGGAGCGACGGGACAATTATGACATTTCATAGTACAAACGCATTTAGATGTCTGTACAATGCCAATGACCTTATCTCTACAACTGCCGTAGCTATTAATACTTGGTATCACGTAGCTTGCGTTTCAGACGGATCCACCCTCCGTCTGTATGTTAACGGTAAGCTAGATGCATCAATGGCAATATCTGGAAATATTTCAGTGACAACCGATGCAAAGATTGGAACAAGAAACTTTAGTACTCCAGCCAATTATTTCGCTGGACTCATTGATGAAGTTCGATTTGACAGTATTGCACGCTCTCCTCAAGAAATACGAGACGCTTATGAAGCGGGCTTACGCTCACATCAGATAACAATTGATTTTGCAGCTTCCTTAGACAATTCAAACCTCATTGTGGATGATCAGGATATCTCTTTCACTGTTGACGCAACAAAGAAAGGTCTCAAAGAAAAAGGAAGCAAAATATTTACAGGGGAGAAAATAATAGTCAAAGAGAATTACAACGGGACAGAATATATTGCGCAAGGTACTGTAACCTCCGTAAATGAAAGCACAGGAGCAGTAACCGTGAATGCTTGGGATAATGAATCAACATTCCCATCATCAGGTTTTACACAACATGCAACCGTCTTTAAATGGCAGAAAGAATATTGGTCGATAGATAATAGAACCCTTCCAGAGAATTTTGATAGTGTAAGAAACCTAACCTTCAGAATAACTGATGGGAACGAGGGGAGAACAGTTTGGTTTGATGACCTAAAAGCTGCAGGGGACTATATGACCTCCGGAACAACAGAGACAAAATCTCCTTCGACTTCTGTAAACGATTCTACTTCTCCAATCGACTTCACAGCATGGAGTACACCTCAAAATTCTACAAACAGTGATAATAACTACGCAGTGGCAGAAGGGATTTGCTCTGGTTTTCCTTACTTAGCGAATGGAGTGGGATGTTCCTTCTCTTTTATCAAAGCTGTTAAAGGCGGAGTTATATCTGGAAACCAACCGGCAGGTTCTTTATTTATGTATCCATCAGACACCTATACATCATTTGGTGGCTCAACCGACCTATGGGGACTATCATGGACTCCCTCAGACATAAACTCTCCTGATTTTGGAATTGCAATAGGTGTATGTGACAATTATTTGGGAGAAAACTGCTCAAAATATCTAAAGGTTACCGGTTTCGATTTTTCTATCCCTGATGGGTCACAAATTACTGGTATAAAAGCGAATGTTGAAAATAGGTCAGATGCAGTCGCATCTGGAAATGCATACATAGACGATGTGGAAGTAAAAGTATACTACAACAATTCAGGGATCTCTCAGATAGCATCATCTACAGGTAATCAGTATGCTCAATTCAGAGCCATACTTACATCAACAGACCAATATGTTTCAGCAGCACTCAAGTCTGCAGAAATTGAGTATATAGTAAATGACAAGCCAGAAACACCATCCCTTAACTCACCTGCTGATCGCTCAAAAACCCTTCTCTCTCCGGAGCTTAAGACTACTTCCAATGATTCTGATATGGACAATCTACAATACAAGATTGTTCTTTGTAAAAATCCAAGGATGACATACGAGTGCCAGGAATTTGATCAGACACAATCTCAAACAGGTTGGAGCGGGCAGGATGCAGAAAGTTCAACAATGTATCAATCCGGAACACAAGCAACATACACAATTCAAA
>CAZCMQ010000079.1:0-2928 GCA_964500025.1 uncultured Candidatus Saccharibacteria bacterium
GAACTGTTCCTTTGCTTTTGAAGGAGAAATGTCCTGAGTGTGGAAAGAATCTGGTTGAGAGAAGGAGTAAGTGGGGGAAAATTTTCATTGGTTGTAGCGGATATCCTGACTGTAGATATATAAAGAAGGAGAAGAAAAAGGGGAAAGAAGAAGAGTAAACAACTCTTTTCACTAAAGTCCTCCCATAGTATAATCACATGTTCCCAGATCTTTCAAAAGGAGATATATATGTTTCGTTTGACGTTAGAACAGATTACCAATGCTGTAGCAGTGTTGGATTTCCATAGGCGAGACCGTAACAACTTTGTTACTTTCTTGTCTAAGGAGGTAGTTGGCGTAGAAATGAGTGCACGTTCTCTAGCTATGCGCACTTATCTTACTGTTGAGAAGGTTTTCCCCAACAATCCAGCTCGCTCGGTTATCATCAAAAAGCTTCATCGATTCTTCAATGGCCTGATGCTTGCCGAAGCAGACCAGGTGAAGCTCCTCCGTTTTCACGAGAAGTTCCTGAAAGAGGAAGAGTAAAGATTTGTGGAAAAGACACTGTTGATGGTGAAGCAATATCTACCCATGTGGGTGATAGCTGAACCGGAGGTGTTTTTTCTTTTTATATATTTCATATTGTTTGAATATGTTATACTTTTTTAATGGATAAAGTATCAGCATTTTTAGCTAACAATCCAGTATCTGTTTTCACAGTTTTACTTCCTGGTGGTGTTCCACACTCTGCAGCATTACACTTTTCTCATTCGGATGGTCCTTTGCGTCTCTATTTTTCAACAAGTTTAGATAGTGTAAAAGTGGAGGGATTGAAAGATGGTCAAACACAACCTGCTAGTGCAGTTGTAGGTTGGAGTGAGCAGGAATTTATTACACTTCAATTGCGTGGAAAAGCCAGAAAATTGGAAGGAGATGAACTTGAAAAGGCAAAAGGAATACATTATGCAAAACACCCAGGCTCTGCAAAATATGCAGATGATCCGGATACCTTCTTTATTGTGCTAGATGTTGATTGGTTTAGATACACTGACTTCAAGGTCGCCCCAATGGAAATTCTTTCAAGCGAGGGTTAATCATTTTTTCATATCCATACTCTAAAATATGGATATATGCTCCCAAGAGAAAAATTTGTAAAAAGAAGTATAGACGCTCTGTCTGATGTTGAGTTGATTGCCATTTTATTATCAACTGGAACAAAGGGTAGAGGATTTATGCAGATTTCCCAGGATGTCGCTAGGAAAATTAAAAAGGTGAGTACTGTTGATGAGATTTTTGTATCCATTCGTTCAGTTAGTGGGGTTGGAGATGTGAAAGCGATGAAAATTGTTGCCGGGATTGAGTTTGGCAGAAGATTGTTTGGGAAAGAGGATGTAAATATGATGATTGTGAATTCAAATCAAGCATATCAGCTTTTAAAAGGAATAAGTAAGTATAAACAGGAGCATTTTGTAGCATTGTATCTAAATGCAAGGTATGAGGTTTTACTTAAGCAAACAATAAATATTGGAAGTGTTAACAGTGTTTCTGTTCTTCCTAGAGATGTAATAACACCTGGCCTGGAGTGTAACTGTGCCTATGTTGTGCTTGCTCATAACCATCCTTCTGGTGGATTAAGTGCAAGTGAGGAGGATGTCATAGTGACGAGAAATATTGCTAAAGCTTGCAATTTAGTCGGGATAAAGCTGCTGGATCATCTTGTGATTACTACCGAAGGTTGGGTTACTGTAGAAATATAGTTATTATTCCAGTAAAATTACATTTGAAATTGATATGTAAATTGAACCTGCCCGTAATTGATGAAGAAAAAATATAAGCTTCTTCTCACCGACCTTGATGACACTTTGATAAAGAGTAATCTCTTGTATGACAAGGCGATGCTTCATGTCACAAAATATGTTGCTAAAACTCTTTCTGTTGATGAGAAGGAATTTTTCAACCTGGTAATGGATAAGTCTGTTATTGTTCAAAGAAGTTTTCCGACCGTCCACACAAGACACAGTAGGATAATTATTTTTAGAATGGCCCTTGAGGAGATGGTGGGGAAATACGATCTGGCACTTCTTCCACAGCTGGAACAGATGCATTGGGATTACTTTTTGAAAAACATTCGTGTGTACGATGGAGTATTTGAAACATTAAAAAAGATACGCAAGGCTGGTGTAAAGATTGCAATAATTTCTGATGGTGGATTAGGTTTAAGAATTCAAAAGACTCAGGCTGCAGGGCTTTTAGAATATATTGATGAAGTTTTTGCCTCAGAAGAGGTTATCTTTGAGAAACCTTTTGGTGCACTTTTCACTCTAGCAATGTCTAAGTTTGGCGCGGATGCCCATGAAACAATAATGCTTGGCAATAACTTCAAGAATGATATTCGTGGTGCACAGCTTGTTGGAATACGAGCAGGTCTTTTTGACCCTCCAGCAGATGGGAATGCAACTGGGCAGGATAATGTGAAGAGGATTATTCCAGATTTCATCATTAACGATTTCCCTGAAATTCTTGAGGAATTAGGTGTAAAGTAACTTTACAGCCCGCTTGTTTTTCTGGTAGAATCACGTTGTTTAATTAATCTCACACACTTCTTATCTTTTCCTGGATAGGAATATCCTTGAAGAAGTGGGTGTCAAAAGGAAAGGAAAAATATGGAAAATACAAAAACCGCAGTAAAGACTGCAAAAAAAGAAGCCCTAAAAACAAAACTCCCAACATTAGATGAGCTATTGCAAGCAGGTGTTCACTTTGGACACAAGAAAAGTGCATGGCATCCAAAAATGGCTCAGTACATCTACGATGTAAGAGGTGGAGTACACATCATCGACTTAATCAAATCAATGGGACAGATAAAGAAGGCTGTCAGCGCTATTGAAAAAGCTTCAGAAAATGGCCATGTGCTAATCGTTGGAACAAAAGGGCAAGCAGCTTCAGTGG
>CAZCMQ010000080.1:0-2908 GCA_964500025.1 uncultured Candidatus Saccharibacteria bacterium
GTTAATCGTTTTTTCGTTAAATAGTTCATTGCAAGATGAACGGCATTAAGTGCTAGCAAAATGAACATTTCATAATAAACATACATCCTTATATATATATGGGTAAATATTGTGTAAGGCATTAAAGTATAAGCAACAAGGATCAGGTATCGGATATTATTATTAATGATCACTTTTTTGAGAATGTTATTGAATAGGAAAAAATTTACCACGCTAATGGTCAACGGAACTAACTGGAAAATATCAATTCCGTTACCGAATATCTTAGAATATAGGGAAACCATAAACGTTACATACAGTCCACGTAGGTACCCGCTATCATTAAAATAGCGGTTCAGAGTAGGCAATTCTCCAGTTTCTGCAAATCGGACACCGGCAATAATATGGTACCAGTCATCTGGATAGTTCCCGGAGTATGAGAAAATAAAGTACAACCTCACAAGAAGGAATAAAAGGAATACTAACAACAATATTATAACGCCCTTAGCTCTCAGCTCTGACTCCTTATATCTAAGGAGAGCTCGTTTGAAATTAGTATCAAGCCACCTCAATAAAACCGGAGAAGCAATCAAACCAAATCCATATAAGGAAAGCTTAACAACCATCTTAATATGCATATATAAAACAAGTTGATTGTAGTCACCAAACAGATTGATTTGCTGACTCAAGAAATGGTTTATGCTCCCCCGAAAAATTAAAAGAACCGCAAGATAGACTCCAGCAGTTAAAAAGTGAGAAATATCCAAATATTTTCCATTTAAAATCTTCTTAGTGGAATCAATCAAAGTTATACCCAAAAGAAAAACAACTCCATAAATAACGGTGTAAGGTATAATTTTTGAAAGCTCACCCTTCAATATCCACCAATCTAAATAAACTACTGATAAAAGTAGAAAAGATATGATATATCCTGCTTTCCCGAATTTTGATTTATTTCTCATGAAATTTTTATCCCTAAATTCGAATATAACTTTCTCTTGAGATAAACCCAGCTCAAAGCGCTGTAAGCATAATACTTCTTCAGAAAGGAGTAATCTATAGTACCATCATATTCTATTAGACTCAAAGTTTTCTTACCTGCCATATAAACTTGCCTATAAAAATATGTCTCGTTTTTTGAGTGTGAACCAGAATCATCATGCCCGATATTATCTATGTATGACAAAGATGTGTTTACATAAACTAATCCATTCTTAAAGCAATGATAGCTCCATCGAATTGCCCAAGAATCAACCTCCCCATTCATTTGTTTCCTAAGCAATGTGGTCAAGTCCTTCCCCCCTTTATTGAAATTTCTCTGTAGTGCTTTATTTTCGTCGAATTTTTTAAAATCACTAACAGACCAATCGACATTCTCCCACCTATCCTTCCATGTACCCCAGCCTGTTGAAGTTGGCCTAACATTAAAGAAGACATCATTCTTCCTATCACCCTGGTTTGGAGAAAGCCTGTGACTTTGTCTGAAGGCTGATACTCCAGCAACCCTTTGCTCACTAATATAAAAGTCAAGCATTTGATTCATCACAGTGAGGAAATACTTTTGAGTTAGCAAATCGTCTTCTAGAACAATTACTTTATTGTGTTCACTAAGAACCTCTCCTACTCCCTTGATTATAGAATTGGCAAGACCTCGATTCTTCTTAGATTGCTTAACAGTAACCTTTTTAAAACCTTTTACATTATTTATAATTTTCCGAACTTCATTGACAGCCCCTAAGTCCCAACTTCCCTTATTTCCATCTGAGTATATATAGAGGTGTGATTTTTCAGCAAGTTCGTTTTTCCTTAGGTAATCAAGTACTGCACTTGTATGAGTGGGTCGATTGTATACTGTTAACAATATTGGAGCTAATTTCACCTTTTTATTCTAATAAATTACTTCTCATTTTTAGTTCTAGTTCCCAACAAATTAAGGAAAAGATAGAAAGGATAGATAATAGACTTAGTCGCGGTATTTGCCAACATTCTAGTTTCCCTAAAGGAGAATGACAGTACAATCCAGGATAGTGAGTACGCAGAAACAGAAGCCATTGCAGCACCTAACATTCCATATATAGGAATCAAGACAAAATTAAAAATAAGGCTAAAAAGAAAAACAATAAACTTCAACAGCAAATCGTATTTCTCCTTTCCATCGGTTATAAGCGCAACGGAAATTAAAGAATTCATTACAGACCCAACCGAAATCCATGTATATACCTGAAGAACTCTAATTGAGTCTAAATAACCGTCACCAAGTAAAATACGAATAAGAACCGGAGCTAAGAATGTAATGATTATGCAAAAGGCAACCGTCATATACAAGCCGAGAGAAAAGAGCTTGATTAGTTTGTCTTTATATATCTCCTTATTCTTTTTATGCGCTAGAACAAGATTTGGCAAAAGTGCTATTGTCAATGAATAAGGGATATAAAACCACAATTCAGAGATTTTAACTGCTGGAGAGTAAATTCCGACGGAATATTCATCTATTAAATTCCCCAGAATAAACTGGTCCACCCTGGAGGAAACTGAAACAAAAAATGCACCAACAATTAAGGGCCAACCTAGTGACAAAATCCTTTTTAAATATCCAAGAGAAACACTCCAGTTAAAAACTGAATCTCCAGTTTTCTTCTTATAAAAATATAAAATGAAAATAGTACCGACAAAAAACTCCACTACAGTTCCCATAGCAATCCAATACACTCCTTTATCCAGATAAATAACGGAGAGTTTAAATAAACACATCAGAATAACCCCAATCAACCTCGCTGAAACAGTCCATTTTGCCTGCTTCATTGACAGGAAGTAGACATCTACTATTTGGAAAGACCTGAAAAAGTAAAGAGAAGATAAAACGGCTGTTATGAAAATTACTTCTTCTCTTGCATTTATTGCATAAAGTAAAATAAGAGCGAGACTAGTC
>CAZCMQ010000081.1:0-2906 GCA_964500025.1 uncultured Candidatus Saccharibacteria bacterium
TTGAGAGCACTATCTACATTTTCGTTTGCATGAACTATTACAGCCACGACACATTAATATAGTAATTAAACACGGAGATTATAGCACAGGCTAAGACTACTTGACTACTCTCTTTTCAAACCTTTCTCTTGATTTCTTAACTCTTGCTGATTTACTAATCCTATTATTTACTCCGCGGATAGCTAAAAGTGTATTTACACCTTTGTTGTCGATATAAATATATCCAATTCCAGAAAGGATTAATACCAACCCTACCAAAATCTTTGCGATTGTTTCATCAAAAATACTAGTCTCAGGAGTTTCTTCACCTGGAGGGGTTACTACCGTACAATCCGCTTGTACAACAGCACTATCGTTCAACTCGTCCCCTTCAACAGGAGTTACAACAACGGTATTGGTATATGTACCAAAGGCCTGGTGAGGAATTGTAATGGAATACTTAAACGTTTTAGTTTCTCCTACACTAAAGCTTGCATCCGAACCTGAAAGATCCCATGTAATGACATTTGTATTCACACTTGCAGATGGGACAATAGTTTCATCCATAATATAATCTGCAAGAACCTTTTGATCCAGAGTATCAACAATCTTATCGATTGAGCCAACGACATCTCCAACGTTTGTTAGAGATATCGTGTAGTTAACTCTTGTAGAAGGATTCTGAGTATTATCATCAACACACATCCCGACTCCCGATTTATTCAATTCCCAATCTGGGTTGGTTTGTACCTGCTCATTTTGGACAGTAAGCTTTAATGAGGTACTACATGCAGCTCTTGAATTCCCTTTTGTATCCTTCCATGACACTTGGATTACATCTTCTCCTTCCTTTGTCGCAGTATGTTTATAAGTCCAGACAACAGGTTTTTTAGATGTTCCAACCTGGGAACAAATGGTGGTATTTCCACTTGGACATGCATCTGTGCTTGAAGCATTTCCTGCAGACTGTCCATTTACACTCACAGCAACATTACCCTTATTTATACCATCAGCATCAAATGCATACCCGGTAATATCTATAGATTCTCCTACTTTCAATGGTGTTGAAGGAGCTTTAGTAATTATTCCTCCTCCTTCACAAACATTAGGTTCTGATGTTGTCGGAGGATTACCCACAGGATTCTTACAGACATGTGTAAGACCTTGGCATACATGGCCGGCACCAAATTCTTCTATAACAAGAATACCCCCAGGCCTACACATCGCAATATGTGGTTTTCCGGTATCCTTTGCCTTTTTATCAACCTGACCCTGAGTACCAGAAGGGAATGTACAGTTAACTCCACACCTATTACTGCCATCAATATATTTTTCACATTTACAATCCGTCTGTGTTCCAGGATTTTCTACAGGAGTTTTAGACCATCCACAGCTTCCACAGGCTGTAGCAGTATTCTGATGTATTGATTGAATCCAACCTCCTCCATAATCCTGACAATTTACACGAAAACACGAACCATGCATTCCACAATTGCTCACAGTTTTACTTCCTATTGGTGCATTCGATATGTTTTCACAAGAACCGTTCGCGAATTTACTACCATCAAGTCTTACACATACATTACAACTACAGGTTACACCCTCAGGACAAGACCCACCACCACCACTTCCCGCATCGACCTCTTGCTCGGCTAATTTTTCTATTTGATTAATCCTCCAGGCAACATAACCAACAGCACTACCCACTAAAGTGAACAATACCAAGGCAATCAACACTAATCCTTTTCTAGTTAATCGAACAGCCATTACTTCAACTTCTTCTCAAACTTATCTCTATTCCTCTTAATTCTAGCACTCTCACCAAAATTCTTTCGATACATATTTCCAACTCTTTTATAACCCTGACCCAAACTATTCATTAAAGTCGTATCATAACCATTTAAATATACAAGACCCAAGACTATTAACAAGAGAGAAACAAAAATCTGACCAGAAATATTATCAAAAATGGCTGTTTCAGGAACCTCTCCTCCCTCCTCACAAGAAACCGCGCTTTCAAAATCCTTTTTCACCTCATCACCACTAACAGGAGTTACTGTGACAGCATGCTTTAAAGCACCAAACAAAGACTTAGGCACTCTTAAAGCAAAAACAAAGGTCTTTTCCTGCCCAATAGAATAAATTGCATCAGAACCTGTTAGATTCCATGCGATGGTAGCACCAGAAATAGAACCAGCAGGAGAGATGTTCTCTACAATAATATTTTCTTCACTCAATTTTGAATCTAGAACAACACCAACCTTTGACAAAGTCCCCTCAGCATCACCTGTATTACGAACTTTGACAGTATAAGTTGCAAGGGCCGCGCCACTATCACCTGAAATATTTTCACACATCAGACCACTTCCACCAATCCCACCACCAGTAATATTAATAGACCAATCTGCACTGGTAAGATTCTCTGGAGATGACTCCAGAGTAAATTGCTTAGTACATGCTGAACTAGTTGCTCCCTTACTATCTTTCCAAGAAACAGAAATAACATGGCTCTCTTTGGTTGGGGTGAAATTATATGACCAGGAAACACTTGTTGAAGTAACATTGGATGCAGTCGCATTGCCAGCGTTCACACCATCTACCTTTACAACAATCTGATTTATGTTTATACCGTCTTTGTCATTGGCAGTACCTGAAACTACCATCGGTACGCCAACTTCTCCTTTAACATTACTCTTTATAGTCCCTCCATCGCATGAATTTACGATTGGAGGAGGGGTTGTAGTCTTTTCACCCCCACAGCGACAAGATGTAGGCTCAGGATTATTGGACATTACACACTCTCCTCCATCTCCACACGCCGTACCAGGCTTGTTAAAAGCACAACCAGAAGCACTTGCAGCACCACACTTAGACCCTGTTTCAGGCTGATTCTCTACACGACAGTCATTTGATGCTCGATCAGAACA
>CAZCMQ010000082.1:0-2792 GCA_964500025.1 uncultured Candidatus Saccharibacteria bacterium
CATGGCCTTCAGATAGCTTTTCATTAAGCACAGCCTCTTTGACCTCTTTAGGGAGCCCTAACAGTCTAATTTTGTTAGTGACTGCAACACGACTTAACCCGACTTTCTTAGAAATCTGGCTTTGTGTTAATGAAAATTCATCTTGAAGCTGTTTGAAAGCAGTAGCCTCTTCAAGTGGATTCAAGTCTTTTCTTTGAATATTTTCAATTAATGCTAGTTCTAACATTTCTTGTGGAGAGCTTTCTTTGATTACAACAGGAACCTTTTTAAGACCAGCAAGTTGGGCTGCTCTAAATCGTCTTTCTCCTGCAATTAGGAAATATCTGTCAGATTTTGGATCTTTTGTGATAATTAAGGGTTGAATTATTCCATGTTCACGGATTGAATCAGCAATTTCAATTAAATCTGTAGGCTCTATATGCATTCTTGGTTGATATGGATTGGCTGATATTCTAGATATATCAAAATGCTCGTCGTAACCACCTGAAGCATTAGATATCTGTTCCGTATTTATCAGTGCTGCTAATCCCTTTCCGAGTCTTTTTTCGTTTGCCATCTTTATAAATTAGCCTAAATTAAGTTATGAATCAAATCTTTCAACAAATTCCTTTGCTAAGGCCTTGTATGCAATAGCACCTGTGGACTTGGGATCGTAATCAATAATTGTTTTCCCATATGAAGGAGCTTCTGAAAGTCTTACATTTCGCGGAACTACGGTTTTAAACGTTTCATCTCCAAAAAATTCTCTTACATCTTCTACGACACTCTCTGAAAGCTTTGTTCTGCTATCAAACATTGTTAGAACAACACCACCTATTGATAGTTCATTATTTATTGTTTTGACAAGCTTTACAGTTTCAATAAGCTGTCCTAGCCCTTCAAGAGCAAAGTATTCACATTGAATAGGGATGAGAATGTGCTGTGCAGCGCTTAAAGCGTTTATAGTAAGTAAACCAAGTGAAGGCGGACAGTCAATTATTATATAGTCCATCGGCTCTTTAAAGGACTCTATAGCTCGTTTGAGGAGTAGTTCTCGTGACATCATATTAACCATTTCTATTTCAGCCCCTGCAAGTGAAAGATGAGAGGGAACTAAGAATAGGTTTGGGGTTGAAGTAGCGACAAAAACAGAAGATATTGGTGCGCCTTCTATTAAAACATCATAAACACTTTTATAAGGAGGCTCTGTTTTACTATCCCAATTTTCTTTCTCATATTTCTGAGCAAAACCAACGCCAGAGCTCAAGTTTGCTTGTGGATCCAAATCTATTACCAAAACTCTTTTGCCAAGTTTTGCTATATTTGCTGCCAAATTTATTGCCGTTGTTGTTTTTCCAACTCCACCTTTTTGGTTTGCGATAACAAAAGTTTTCATTAAACCAGTATATGATGTTTCACACAATTTGAAAAGTTAATTTAGTCCAGGTTGGTATGAATTGAAGTATGCAATTAACCCATCATATGGTGTTAGACCGTTTGAAACCCTTTCTAAGACATCTTCTTTGTTAATAATTGATGGGATAGAAAAGCATATATCATAATTATTCTGTTCGTTCATCGTCATATATAGTAGTTTCTGAGTCTCATTTTCATAAGTAATCTCATTCTCATCAATTTCGCTATTTGAAGTAGAACTGTGGATTTTCTGAATTTTAAAGAATTCTTCAGAATCATGGACATAGCCAAAGGTTGCAACAGCAAGGCTAGGGACGTGTATAATTACATATATTGATTCATCTGTGCTCGGGGTCGGTTTGCCAAGAATTACAGTGATTCGAACCTCTTTGTTATGAATTCTTTTCTCTACAGAATATACTTCTTCTGTGAAAAGTGCTTCATAAAAATCGCTGTTGTAGGAGTTTTCTTTAGAGTATTTTCCGACAAAATCATTAAACTGTTGTTGGAGGTTCAGGCTCTCATTCATGAAAGGTTTATAACACAAAGGTTCCTTTAGGGCTAATACTCGACGTGTTCAACCACCCTTAGATTATCGAATGGAAAGTAAACAACCCAAGCCTTAGCCTTTATTGTCGAGATATCTACTGGTCCAAATACACGAGAGTCGGAACTATGTGGTCTGTTATCCCCAACTACAAAATAATGATTAGATGGAATTTCTATAGTTTCTCCTTCTCTGAGATAGTCACCTCCGCTTGTATAAACAGAAGGATCAAGATATTTGGATTCGTCCAAAACCCTGTTATTTATATAAAACCGCCCATCTCTTAAAGAAAGGGTATCGCCAGGTACGGCAATTACTCGCTTTATAAAGTCTCTAGTGTCAGAGTACTTAAAAATTACAACATCTCCTCTTTCTGGCTGCTTGAAATTGTATACAAGCTTGTTTGCCACGAGATGTTCTCCATCTTGGAAATTGGGAACCATGGATGTTCCCACAACTTCGTGTGGAGTCATTAAAAATAGATAGAGAACAACTGAGATTGCTAAAGCAACCACAACAGCCTCAATACTTGAAAAAATGAAACTCCCAATAGTGGCGAAAAACAAGGAAATCCTTTCAAAAATAGTTCTTTGAGGCGCTTCTTGTTCGTACATACTTAGTTGGGCAGATTAAATAATTATGCGCCGCTACAGGGAATCGAACCCTGGTTTACGGGATGAAAACCCGCTGTCCTAACCACTAGACGATAGCGGCATGTCTATTATTCTACTTTCTTTGAAGACTTAAGAAAAGCTGTTCCTCTTCTAAGGTTGCTCTTCTGAAGCTATTCAATTCCTTCTCCAAAATATACCTTCTTTTACATTTACACTCAATTAGAGTCTTTGTAGGG
>CAZCMQ010000083.1:0-2538 GCA_964500025.1 uncultured Candidatus Saccharibacteria bacterium
ATCAGAAGAGTATCCTGGTAAGTACATAATGGTTGTTATACCTGCTGATAAACAACTAGACCTAGTAAAAACATCAGAAAATCTCAATGAGAAATTCTCTATTGCAGGTGGTAAAGAAGTAGAAGAATATACAGGAATAAAAATGGGAGGCGTTCCACCATTCGGAAGATTTTTAAGATTGGATCTCTATTTTGACAAATCAATGTGGGAGAAAAGTACTGTAGCCTTTAACTGTGGTAGGAAAGATACCTCAATTATAATGCAGAGTACTGATCTGATCTCTTGCGCAAAGCCAAATAGATCTTCTAGTGAAATGGACTTTGCTGCATAAATGAGGATCCTTGCAATACTGACAGCTGCAATTTTAATTGTTTCTTCTATCTTCTGGTTTGTTCATAGAAATAATATGCAGCTAAGAAATTTCGGGCGTGGGTACGTTGAGGTGAAGAGTATCAATATTAATCCACCCGATAGGCTTAGATCTCCATATCAGTATGAGTTTGCTCAAGTAAAGCCAGATTGGGAGAATATTGATGCTTCATCAGCAATAGTGATAAATCCTGTTACTAATCAGACATTTTATTCTAAGAATTCTGATGAACAACGCCCCATTGCCAGTATTACCAAGCTTATGACCGCTCTTGTTGTACTTGATCTTTATAACACTACGGATGTTATTAAAATGACAAAACCTGTTGATATTAAAGATAGGAGAGTAGGGATTACGATTGGAGACAGTGTGACTGTTCAGGAACTATTAGAGGCAATGCTGATCTCCTCTAAAAATGATGTAGCTCATATTCTGGCAAGTGAGTATAAAGGTGGTTATGATGAGTTTGTTAACTTAATGAATCAGAAGGCAGAATATTTAGGCATGAAATCAACAAATTTCTCCAGTCCTTCAGGCTATTTTGATGATGGTAATTATTCCACAGCTTCTGATCTTGCTATTCTTGCTCGTGCTGCTATATCAAAAAATGAAATTTTAGAAATTGTCTCTAAGTCGAAAGAATCCTTTGAATTCACCTCAAATGGGATACGCAGGAGTGAGCCATTGGTTACAACTAATGAGCTTATAGGAAGGTTTTCAAATGCAGTAGGATTGAAAACAGGGCAGACACTTAAATCTGGCCCATCATATATTGGATACTTTAAGTCTTCTGAAACAGACCAAATTATTGTAATTCTTTTGAATGCTCCTAATAGATTTGAACAAGCGATCAAAGCGTTGAGAATAGTTCAGCAGGACTATTCTTTCACAGGATTGGATTAACTAGGATCTGGTTCTGTATTCGTTATAACTCTATCTCCTACGCTTTCGTAATCAATTGCTGGTGTATAAAAATGAAAGTTTCCTATAACCCCGGTATCTAATGTAGCTTCTCCTGAGATTATATAAACAGGCTGCAAGAATTGATTCTCCTTCTTTGATTCTAGATAGCCAATTGAAATATTGTATATTGTGAACTTTTTAACAACTCGTGGAGAATAGGGGACTACATCATCTCCATTCTTCTCGTTTAAATAAACGAGACTGGCTTGTCCGTTTTGAACTCTAGAAATTGCAGCAGAAGGCGGGATTAGCTGGTATGTACCACAAGGAAGAGTGTCAATTGGCCAATAAGTAAAGTTAAGACCGTAAACTCTCTTGCTGTTGTTATCAGTGGCAGGAGGAGACGACTCATTTAGCGGTCCTACATACACCGAAATATTGGGAGAATTAGGATTTTCAAATGTTACTATCGTATCAAAGTTATATATCTCCACTCTCCCTTCTTCTGTAACGACAGATTCCGTTGTAGAAGGGAATAGTCTTCTTTCAAGAGAGTCTTTAATCTGATCTGCACCCGCCATGTCGGACCTTATGCTGATCATAGATTTCTCTCTAAAGAAGTCCACCCTTATCAATTCTGCTTCAGATTTTGAATTCGCTTGTGAAAATGAACCATTAGGTTCAATATTTATATTTACTACTTCTGGAGTACTTTTTAGGTAGTCTTCAAAAAGAAGCCCTCTGCTTCTTAGAAAAGATGTTGCAATTGATCGTGCTTCGTTGTCTGTTGGTAATGTAACGCCCTTCTTAATCGCACTGGGTTTGGTAAAATCAGTTGTCATTGCAAAATTTAAGTCCCTGGCTTGTACAATAAGAGTCCTAAATCTAACAGGGTCGTACCATAGATACTCTGTAGTTCCTCGCCTTTGAATTGCCTCTGGATCAAATCCTAGTTTGCCTGCAATTATTTTTGCTTCAGCTTGGGAATTTAGTGACTGTCCTAAGACATTAAATTTATGAACATTAATAATTCTGGGAAGAGAATCAACGCTTCCTGTTTCAGTTTCCAGCTCAAAAACCCGTTCTGAACCTGCTCCTAGATCAAGCGAAGCTATCTCAAGCTTGTTTTGTAGAAATTCTTGTGCAGTTGGTGTGCATGCAAAATTAGGAGTTAAATACTCTGGTGGTGCTTCTCGATTATTAAATCTTAATACTGCGTATGTAACAATGAAGAAAACTGCAATAACCCCGAGAAATATTACTCC
>CAZCMQ010000084.1:0-2492 GCA_964500025.1 uncultured Candidatus Saccharibacteria bacterium
AGAGGAAGATCTTAAGAGAGTTGCGTATCATGAGGCAGGTCACGCTGTTGTTTCTAAATTCACACCAGGTTCAGATCCTGTTGAGCTTGTTTCTATGGTTTCAAGGGGAATGAGTGGTGGCGTTACTGTTTATGCTCCTGCTGATGATAGTACGATGACAACAAAGCAGCAGCTTCTTGCGAGAATATACACAGCTGTCGGTGGAAAAGTTGCAGAAGAGTTGTTTTTGGGAGATATGTCTACTGGTGCTGCCAGTGATATTTCTCAGGCAACTGATATTGCGAAGGTTATGGTCAGAAGATATGGAATGAGTGAGAAGCTTGGATTTGTAGAATATGGCAAGCTTGAGGAGACGAGTCATCTTGGTTATACATATGGTGGGGATAGGGATTATAGCGATCTTACAGCGCAAATGATTGATGAAGAAATTAAAGGGCTTCTTGATGAGGCGCTTAAAAATGCAAAGAAAATCCTTTCTGCCAACAAGAAAGTTGTTGAGCAATTGGTAGCTTTGCTTTTGGAGAAAGAGGAGATCGGCAGGGAAGAGTTCGATGCTCTGTTTGCGTAATAGTAGTATAATCTTTTCATGAAGAGAGAAAGAGATTTGTTTGTTGCAATTGACGCCAATGCCATTATTCATCGTGCTTTTCACGCATATCCTCCTTCTTTAGCTACAAGTTCTGGGGTCGGTGTAAATGCTGTTTACGGGTTTACTGTAATGCTTTTACAGATACTTAAACAGTACGATCCAAAGTATATTTTCTGTGCATTTGATACCAAAGCTCCTACATTTCGTCATGCTCAATTTGCTGAGTATAAAGGGACTAGAAAGCCAACTGATGAAACTTTAATTGCTCAATTTCCTTTGGTTGAGGAGGTTTTGAGGGCATTTAACATTCCAGTTATTAAAAAAGAAGGGTTTGAAGCGGACGACATCGTTGGTACTGTCGCGAACTGGAAGAAGAGTGGTAAGTGGAGCTCTTACAACTTTGATTTGTATTTAATGACAGGGGATAGGGATTTCCTTCAGTTAGTTGGTGATGGTGTGTATGCATGTCTTCCATCTGGTGGTTTTAATAATCTGATTTTGTACGATAGGCAGAAGGTTTTTGAAAAGTATGGTTACAATCCGGAGCAGGTTGTTGATTATAAAGGGATTGTAGGGGATGCTTCAGATAATATCCCTGGAATTAAAGGAATTGGGGAGAAAAGTGCAGTTTCTTTACTGGAAAAGTATGGGAATTTGGAGGGGATTTATAAAAACCTCGCGAATCTCCCTGCTAGGCAGCAGAAATTGTTTGCTGAGGGTCTTGAGCAGGCTGAATTTAGTAGAGACTTGGCAACAATTAAAGGAGATGTCGATTTAGATTTAAAGCTTGAGGACTGCTTATTAGTTGATTTTGATGAAAATCAGGTTTTAGAGGTGTTTAGGAAGTTTGAATTTAGGTCTTTGATATCACGTATCCCTAGGTCGATAAATGGAAACGGTGGCGGAAATGGAGAGCAATTGGGTATGTTTTCTTCTCCTCCTGGCTCTGAGGAGGGTAGTGTGAAGATGTTAGAGTGGGGTGAATTTGAAGAACTTTTTTCTTCGGCACGTTTGAGGGTCGCAGGCTATGTATCAAAAGATGAGTCAATCTCAGGAGATCCCTTCTATTTTTCGGTAATTGTGGATAAGTCGGGGAAACTGTTTGGATGGGCAGGGGATGGTTTCACAGAATCTCTAGTTCGTGAAACATACTCTTATAATCTTGAAGATATGGTTTCACGGCTTATTGGAGAGAGAGTTGAGGTGAGTGATGTTGAAAATGTTGTTGATATAAGGCTTTTGTCACACTTACTTTCTTCCGGAAAGAAGTCGTATGATCTTTCCTCGTTGATTTTTGACTTTGCATCTAGAAATGCTCCGGCAAAACTTTCAAAAAGTAATATTTCATCTGTATTAGAGCTTTTGCCGGAAGTGATTGAGGCTTTAGAAGCTAAAGTAGTTTCAGCTCCTATATCTGATTACTCTAAAGAGTGGTTAAAGAAGATTTTTGCAAAGGATGTGGAGGCTGATATTTACTATGATGTTGTTAAGAAGATTGAAAATAATGTGGCTGTGGTTTTGGGGCAGATGGAAAACAGGGGAATTGCTATTGACTATGAGAAATTGGTTGGTTTAGATGAGTTGCTATCAAGCAAAATAGCTTCGGTACAGACTGAAATTTTTAGTTTCATTGGACACGAGTTCAACCTCAATTCACCAAAACAACTTTCCGATGTTTTGTATACTGAGCTTGCTTTACCTGAATCCTCCAGGGGTGCAAAAGCTAGATCAACTAGAGAGGAGATTTTAGAACAACTTGTTGATCTCCATCCCAGTATTAGCTTAATTCTTGACTACCGAGAACTTTCTAAAATACATGGTACTTATGTAAAACCATTTATTGACCTTGTTAATCAGTCTAAAAATTCTGGAGGAGAAGCAGCAATATATACAGATTTTAAAC
>CAZCMQ010000085.1:0-2488 GCA_964500025.1 uncultured Candidatus Saccharibacteria bacterium
AGTCTTAGTATCCATATCTATTCGTATTTTAGCCAACTTTTCAAAAATATCCCTTTTAACAGAACCAGGAATTTTTCTTGAAGTTTTTAATGCCAAAATAAAAAGAACTAAAAGCAAGGCAAGAATAATTAGTGTGAGTGAAACAGAGTCATTCATTAAGTCCATAAATTTCGAAACTTTTTAAAGATAAAGTACGATATAGATACTATTGATAGAAATATTATAGTAGATATTAACTTAACCATCCAATCCCACCACCATCTTTTTTCAAAAGATATTATCAGTGAAGAAAGCTCTATAATTGAAGAAGAATTTGGTGGTGTTGCCCTGTACTCTATAGATATTTCCTTTTCCATACTATCCACAGAATCAACCTCTTCCAGTACCAATGGAACTTCAATACTCATACCAGGAAGAACAACAAGGCCTTCATAATTAAAAATTGTACTATGCTTTAAAGTTTCACTATCCTTTATAAATCTAATATCACTTAGAGAAAAAGCAGTATTACCAGTATTGGTTACTTTGAGATTGCCTGATACATACCTCCTAGCAATATCAGAATCGCTAATGATAAATTCAGCTTTTGAAGATGTATGAGGTTCGATTGTAGAAATACTTGGTTTTACTGTGAATTCTTCAGTTGAAAAATATGTAAGTTTAGGCAGGGTAGAACTGCGGCTTCGCAAAATAAATGAAACTCTTTCCCTCAAATCCATATTTAACAGATCTTCAGAAACCAGGTCGTCGAGAGAAGGGTCAAGAACCTTCCATTCCTTAGAATCTACATTCCAGTACTCAACCCATGAATGAAAGAAACCACCCGTTCTATATCCAGATTGTTCAGTAACATAGCCCACTATCATGCGAGAAGGTACTCCATAATAACGCAGGATTGAAATCAAGAGATCTGCATAGTCCTCAGGTACCGCATAGCTTCTTTTGGTTAATGCAACAGAAGCCCCGGCTCTAAGAGGACTTTCAAATGAACTGCTAAGCAGCGATTCAGTTGAAAGCCTTCCAATTACATAGCTATAAGAATTTAAGACAAATCTCCCTCTTTCTTCTCTACTCTTTAAATTGCCAAAAGCACCCGCCTCAGAGCCTACTGTAAGTCCATTATTCTGCTGATATAATGCCACCCGTTTATACTCAGTATCACTATCCAATTTCCAATATTCAATATTTTTAACAGCATAATCTAAGTCTTTAATATCTAAATCCTCAGATCTTTCCTCTGGTAAAGAGATGTGACCTTTAATCTTGACTAACTTAGACTCCTCAGGCTCTAGAATGTATTTTAAAGTAAGATTTCCCTCTATATCCTTCACTACGCTGTTTGGTAGTGGTTCTACAGCCTGAAAAGTGATCCTCTGATTTGAACTCCACAATGGTACTGAAATATCAAAAATTTTTCTTTGATTGTCTGTATTAATTAATTGCTTAGAGATTTCAAAAATATAGCTAGGGGAATCACCAAGAAGAAGATTTAATGTTTTGGATTGTACAGATTTTGCCAAAACTCTTTGATTATTTTCTGCTGTTACCTGCTCGTATTCTGGTGTTGAAACCCAGGAAACTTTTCCCCATTGTTTGGGGTAGTCAACAATTATCTCTACGCTGTCTATTCCATTAAATTCTGCCGGCAATATAAGACTGGCAATATTATCAGTATTAGTATGAGCTTTCTTTACAAATGATGATGTGAACTCTGCTGTACCACCTCTAGGAATAACAAGATTTTCAAAATTAATAACAACATCACTTCCCATACTTTGATTATGTATTGTACGCGAAAAGGTTTTTCCAGAGCTGGTTACGATAAGATCATCAACCCCAGTAAATGGAATCGTAACAGTGTAGTAATTAACAACAGCAGGAATAACCCCTGTGTTTGTTAAACCAAATTTTAATGAAACATTTAGATCCCCGCTATTATTTAAAGAGTAGTGAGCAGACAAGGAGCTTTCTATATCATTTGCGTAGACTTTATCCGTAGAGTGAGCGAATAATAGGGAAATAAGAGCTAGAAAGACACTAGATAGTAAACGAATCTTTCCTGAAAAGCCACTTAAATTTCTCATATTTTCTTAATATCTGCTTTATTAAGGGAGTTTTTTGAGTTATTCCCATATCATTGCAAATGCTATCCCAGTTTACACGGCGAGGGCTACTAGCAAACTTGTAAGTTGGATTTCTAACAATCTCTTGTTTAGCATTTTTCCTAATAACATAATATGACATCCCCCCCATCTCATCAAGCTCCAATAGCTCTTTAGAGTCCTTAACGACCACCTCCAAAACACACAAAGTATACTGCCTTGTATTCATAATAGAAATTGAATAATTAGCAGGAACTATGATTTTTTGACCTTTTTTAAGAGAGGAATATATAATGTCTCCTTATTCGTCACCTCTGAAGTTCTGCATTAAAATTGCACATGAACCATACAAAACCTCTAAAATCCTTGGATAATCAGCTACTCGT
>CAZCMQ010000086.1:0-2442 GCA_964500025.1 uncultured Candidatus Saccharibacteria bacterium
AAATCAGGAAGTAGGTCCTGATGCTCACTGATTGACAAAAGCAGCCTTCTTTCAACCTCTTTCTTAACAACATCGCTTAAGCCTTCATTTGCCTGTTTTACAGAAACCGTCTCATACCACACATCGTTTAATTTACTGTATATACGAATTCCACGGTCTTCTTTCACCCAATATTCTCCTGGCATCATTTCTTCAGATGAGAAGGGGACACTATTCACATGTGCCCAGCCGAATTCCCCCATGTTTTTCATATAATATTCCACGACAAGTGAAGATCTAGTATTTGGAGGTAACCGGTATACACTATTCCCATCGCTTAGGAAGCTCCTTACAACCTCATCATTTTTATAGTTCTGAAAAATAAACATCGAACCTGGATATGCAGGAACGTCTTCAAAGCCCTCAACAAGTCCGGCTTCTGAAAGAATTGAACCTCCAGTATCGCTTCTTAAATTAACAACATAAGCAACCGCATAATAGGAACCAAAAAGAAGAATGCCGATCAAGAAAATCAGGGTAAAAAGTTTAACAATCTTATCTGTAAACTTCTTTCTTTTAAGCTTACTTTGAAATCTATCAGAACTTCGCCCCTTTTTTCTGATTTTTCCAACAATATTTGATCGGGGTTTTTCACCCCACGCTACCTCAGATCTTCTTTTCCCTCTACTCTTAAAAATGTTCACAATATAAATACATTAATGGAAAGTTTGTTCTAATGCAATTATCCATTGTATAATACTTAGTCACTGCGGGATCGTCTAATGGTAGGACACCGGCCTTTGAAGCCGTGAATCCTGGTTCGAGCCCAGGTCCCGCATTAGGCAGTCTTCAGATCCTCCAGAACCTTTTTATACAACGAAACAACGGTCTCATCGTCATTATCTTCCACAAATCTTGTAAATGAGGGATGTGCATTTACCTCTATTAACCAGTATTTGCCACTTTTATCCTCAACAACATCTAAACCTGCCCATTTAAGTTCCAGTTTCTTAGAAATTAAATCTGTTAGCTTCTGAAGTCCATCGTAAAGAACTTTATCTTCTATCAAAATAGCCTTACTATTTTCCCAGTGCAAAGGACTTAAATTGCCAACAAATTCTCCCTGAGAATTATCTTTTAAATAAACAAAATCTACTTTTTCATTATAAATAACGACTCTATATTCTTTCTTAATATCTATATATTCCTGAGCCAATACAAGATAATCATAATCCTTGCTAGACTGATCTAAAACTTTTTTAACCGCTTTCTCGACTTCTTCCTCCGACCGACATAGAAAAACATTCCTGCCTACAGAACCCTTGTTCTTCTTAATTATTACAGGTAATGTAAAACTTTTTAAAATATCCAACAGAATCTCATCATAGGATGACTCTTTTTTATACTCGTCATAATCGGGAGAAACAAAAGGATCTAGATATGATTTAGTAAAAGGGATTTCTACAGAATTATTTAATAATTTGTATGTATAGTCCTTATCCTTACAGATCTGCACAAAATCACTTCTTTGGAAAGGAACTTTAGTCTGAATAAAATAGTGAGGGTTGATAGTACCAACTTGGATAAAGTTTGAATGCTCATCAAGGATCTTATAACTGGTATTAGTCTCATTGCAAGCCTTAATCAAACATTCAATATTGGTCATCATATTGTTCGATTATAGCGAAAGGGTAGTTGAGCAGTAAAGCTATTTCAAGGCCTCTTTTAGTTCCTTAATCTCATCTCTCAGCTGTGCAGCTTTTTCAAACTGTAGATTTGATGAGGCAATGTACATTTTATCCTCCAAATCCTTTATCAAGGCGCTTACTTCTTTTCTAGGAGGTTTGGATTCTTTAATCCACTTTTGATAATCCACCTTATCATCAACCTCATCTTCAACAAGCCTATCTCGAATAGCTTTAACAATACTCGTCGGAGTAATGCCATTATCTTGATTGTATTTAAGCTGATATTCACGCCTTCTTTTTGTCTCTTCAATGGCATATTTCATACTTTCAGTCATTGAGTCTGCATACATAAGAACCCGCCCTTCAACATGTCTTGCAGCTCTACCAATTGTCTGGACCAAACTTGTTCTAGAGCGCAAGAATCCTTCTTTGTCAGCATCCAAAATTACTACCAGTGATACTTCAGGCAGATCAATACCTTCACGCAGAAGATTGATTCCTACCAAAACATCATATTCTCCTAAACGCAAGCTTCTTAAAATATCGACTCTTTCCACAGTATCAATGTCTGAGTGCAGATAATATGCTTTCACACCTAAATCCTTGAGATAGGCAGATAGATCTTCAGCCATCTTCTTAGTCAATGTAGTTATAAGCACTCTATGTCCTTTCTTAATCACCTTCTGAGCTTCATTTAGAACATCATCCATCTGATTCTTTGTCGGTCTAATTTCAACTTCAGGATCAAGTAAACCTGTCGGTCGAGTCAAAAGCT
>CAZCMQ010000087.1:0-2224 GCA_964500025.1 uncultured Candidatus Saccharibacteria bacterium
CATCTCAGGCGGTGGACAGGGATCCCATATAATCAATATTAGTATTCGCCAGATACTCCAAACCTTACTTCAAGATTACCAAGTAATTCTACAAACTGGTGATAACCAGGTACATAAAGATTATGATGTGCTATACCGTGATTGGAAAGGACTAAGCAAAGATCTCCAAGAGAGACTCTATGTTACTAAGTTCATACATGAAAACAGTATCGGAGAGGTCTTTAACAGTACAACACTTTTCATTGGCAGGTCAGGAGCCAACACGGTATATGAGCTAGGTGCATTAGGAATACCAGCAATCCTAATTCCAATTCCTTGGGTTACACATAATGAACAGGAGTTGAATGCGAAAATTCTGGTAAATCTAGGACAAGCAAAGATTCTGCCCGAAGGCGAGCTCAACCCATCCAAACTCAGTTTAGAAATAGACCGATTCATAGGCGAAATACAAAAAGGGATAGAAATAGATTCAGAAAAGGCTAAAGAAATATTCAGGTTAGACGCTGTAGACAAAATTCTTGATAAAATATTTGAAGAAAAGGGGTAGAAAGTTGTAAAATTAGGTATGAACGGTGAAGCAGTAGATATTACAAAATACTTCTCACAACGGGCTAAAGACTCAATACAACAAGCCGCACAGCTTGCTGTGGAGCATTCAAACTCCAATGTTGATACAGAGCATTTACTACACGCAATAGTCTCAAGTGATGATGTTGTAACAAGGGTTTTGAAAGAACTTGGGGTAGATTCAAAACTTTTACTAGACCAGCTTAATGAGTATATGCCTCAAAGCTCAGGTGTCGCCGACAACCCAACACTCACCCCTCGTGCAAAACAAGTGTTACAAATCGCTTTCCAACAGGCAATTGAGATGGGCCATAACTATATTGGAGGTGAGCACATTCTTTTAGGACTCATCCGGGAGGGAGAAGGTCTTGCTGCACAGATTTTTAATAAGTACGGAATAACTTATACAAAGGCAAGGCAGGCGGTAATAAAGGTCGTTGGGGAAGGGGATGAGACAGGGACTAAGACTGCAGATAAATCCGTAACACCAACACTAGATAAGTACTCAAGGGATCTGACAAAACTAGCTCTAGAGGGCAAAATTGACCCAGTAATTGGGAGGAGCGATGAAATTACTCGAGTAATCCAGATTCTTTCAAGAAGAAAGAAGAATAACCCAGTTCTCATTGGCGAGCCTGGTGTCGGAAAGACTGCAATTGCAGAGGGTCTCGCCCACAGAATAATTACTAACAATGTTCCAGAAGTTTTGCACAACAAGAAAGTTAAGGAGCTAGATATCGCAGCACTTCTAGCAGGAGCAAAACATAGGGGAGACTTTGAAGAAAGAATTAAAAAGGTCTTAGAGGAATTAGAAAAAGCAGGTAGAGAAATAATTCTATTCATTGATGAGCTTCACACCATTGTTGGCTCGGGAGCAAGTGAAGGACAAGGAGATCTTTCAAATATGTTGAAGCCGGCCCTTGCGCGTGGAGAACTTCAAGTTATCGGTGCAACAACCTTAAACGAATACAAAAAATATATTGAAAAAGACGCAGCACTTGAAAGAAGGTTCCAGCCAATTCTGATCAACGAACCTACTGTGGATCAAACAATTGAGATTTTACATGGACTGAGAGACAAGTATGAGGCACATCATAGAGTAAAAATCACCGATGAAGCAATTAGCGCGGCAGCCAATCTTTCTGAGCGCTATATTCAGGATAGATTCCTTCCCGACAAAGCAATTGACCTTGTTGATGAGGCAGCAAGTAAGGTGAGGTTAGATACCGCATCTGAGCCAGAGGATTTGAGAAGTCTTAAATCCCAAATCTCATCTTTGGAAAAAGAAAGGGAAGCGCTAAGCAGAAGCGGTATGCACAAAGAAAGCGCTGAAGTGAAGATAAATATTGAGAAACTAAAGAAGGATTTAGAGCCTCTTGAAGAAGCCTGGAACAAAACGAGAGGAACAGGTACCCCGACAGTAACAGTAGACGACATAGCTGAAGTTGTATCACTAACAAGTGGAGTGCCTGTAACACAGTTAAAGCAAGAGGAGAAAGAGAGACTGCTAAAGCTTGAAGGAATTCTTCATGAAAGAGTTATCGGGCAGGATGAGGCAGTAAAGGCTGTCTCAGAAGCAGTACGAAGAGCTAGAGTTGGCCTGAAAGATCCAAGCAAGCCAATCGCTTCTTTCATATTCATGGGTCCATCGGGAGTT
>CAZCMQ010000088.1:0-2140 GCA_964500025.1 uncultured Candidatus Saccharibacteria bacterium
TATGCAGGATGGTGTAAGGAAAAAGATTCTAGAGGCAGTTGATGTTTTAAAAAGCCTTGGTGCAGAGATAGTCGATATTAGTCTACTCAATCCAAAATATTCAATCGCTGTTTACACGCTTGTGTGTCGAAGTGAAGTTTCATCAAATTTAAGCCGATATGACGGGACACGATATTCTGTTGCTGGTGAAATTTCACCTAGCGTAACTGATTATTTTGAGGATACAAGAGGAAAAGGATTTGGACAGGAGGCAAAAAGGCGTATTATGACAGGGACATTTGCCCTTTCTGCTGGTTATGCGGATAAGTATTATAAAAAGGCGGAGGCTGTAAGACAGTTAATTGTTGAAGATTTATTGACGAATCTAGAAAAGGTTGACGCTATTATTGGTCCTGCAACACCTACTACAGCATTAACAGACGAAGATGCACTTAACAATCCTCTTTTTGGAGAGATGGTAGATGTATTAGCGGAAGGAAGCTCGCTCGCCGGTTTACCTGGGATCTCTGTTCCAGCAGGATTTGTTGGTGGATTACCAATTGGATTAGGAATATTTGGAAAGCACTTTGATGAGCAGACGATTTTGGATGTTGCGTATGCTTATGAAAAAGCTCGTTAGTACTTATATCAGACTACCCTGAGCCGCCTGGGACTCGAACCCAGCACCAACTGGTTAAAAGCCAGTTGCTCTACCAGATGAGCTAGCGGCCCGTTACAAGTAGAAATTATACACTCTAGACAACACAAATTACAACAATATCAACTATTTTTCATCAATATACTTGATATCGGTTGAAAACTTTTCCTATGAATTTCGCACACACCACATCTTGAAATCGCTTCTAAATGAAATTTAGTCCCATATCCAACATGATTTTCAAATCCATATTCAGTGAACTTCTTAGAATAATCAAACATAATCTCATCCCTTTTTACTTTAGCCAGAATACTTGCCGCAGCAATGCTGTAGTGATTTAAATCACCCTTTGTTATCTTCTCCATTCGGTACCCTTCAAGCATTAAAACCCCTTTTCCATCGACAATAAGATAATCCGCTGAACTACCCAACTTTTCTTCAGCCTGCTTAAGTGCTGAAAGCATAGCCTGCCTTACAGCGATCTGAATTCCTAATTCATCTATGATAGAAGCTTCACTTACACCAATTCCGTAAGACCAAGATTTTTCAAGAATTAAGTTGTATAAAGATTCTCTTTTCTTTTTACTAATTTTTTTACTATCCCTTACCCCCTCAACAATATCTTCCTCTCCTCTAACAACAACTGCTCCTGCAACAACAGGCCCAGCTAATGGCCCTCTGCCAGCTTCATCAATCCCCACAACAATTTTAAATCCTTGTTTCCACAAATCCTTTTCTAGATCTAATGTCGGTAAAACCATCCTTTATACTAACATATTTACTCATTACTAGACTTATCATGCTTAACTTTGTACTATAAGAGGAGAAATAAATTATTACTTTAAAACCATGTCAACAAAATCAGGTTCATTCTTAAAAGGAACTTTAATAGGAGTAGCACTTGGTGCTATTGCAGGAGTACTTTTTGCTCCAAAATCTGGAAAAGAAACCAGAGAAGATATTAAAAAAGCTGCAGTGAATGTAAAGAACAAAGCAGAAGATCTTTACACAGAAGGTCAGAAGAGATTAGATAAAAAGATTGAAGCTTTGAAAAAAGCAGGAACGAAGATAAACGAGAAAGTTTATCTAGCCCTAGTTAAGGAAGTTGTTGATGAACTTAAGAATGACGGAAAAGTTGCTTCTGCAGCAGGTAAAAAAGCAGGAGACCAGTTGAAAAGTGACTGGAGTAAAGTTAAGAAAGCTTTAGAAGCTTAAAAATAAGTTAACACACAATATTCAAAATGGGACTCTTCAGTGCTTTCAAAAAAGAGGTTAAAAGAGAATTTATTGCAAGACCAGACGAATCTAAGGATAAAATTCTATATAAATGGCCAGACACAAATATTCGCTTACTCACTCAACTCACAGTTCAGCAGGATGAAGTTGCTCTTTTCTTCAAAAAAGGTGAAATAGCAGGCAAATTAGGCCCAGGCACACACACTTTGGACGGTGCAAGTATTCCATTACTAAGCATATTGATTGATGCTGCAACTGGAGGATACT
>CAZCMQ010000089.1:0-2091 GCA_964500025.1 uncultured Candidatus Saccharibacteria bacterium
TTTACGGGCTTCTCTTAGGTTTTGGTTCTATAATTATTTTGAATACAATTTATAACAAATATCACAGCAAACTTCATCTTTTTGATTATTTATTGTTATGTACATTTGCTTTAGGAGGAGCTAGAGGCTTGTACATCCTCCACAATATTTTTAGAGTATTTGAAGGTAGCGTTAATCCAATAGAGCTGTCAGCTGGAGGTCTTGCGGTATACGGGGCGATAATAGGACTACTTATAGGTGCAGTATTAGTCGCAAGTTATAGGAAAATCCCAATATTGAAATTTACTGATACTGTGTTTTTAAATTTTCCTTTAGCCCAATCTATTGGAAGATGGGGGAACTTCTTCAATAATGAGCTATATGGAAGGCCTACTAACCAGCCGTGGGGAATTGAAGTCCCTATGGAATACCGATTAAAAGGATATGAATCATTCACCACTTTTCACCCAGTATTTTTATATGAATCTATTCTAAACCTCATTAATTGGCTAATACTTCGTTTCCTAACTCAAACAAAGAAAATGAAGGATGGTACGGTTACATTTGTATTCCTTCTTAATTACAGTCTTATACGGTTATTAATGAATACTCTCAGGATAGACAAAGAATTTGTATTAGGACTTGAAACTTCTGATCTTTTTTCTGTTTTATTAATCGGACTTTCTATCTTTTCTTTATTTATTCTCTATGCAAATGGAAAGAACGAGAAAAAAGGTGCAAATATAATATCATTCGTCTTGAATGCTTATTTGACTGCTGTTTTACCAATATTGCTTGTTATTCAACATGATTTTCACAGGATTGAAAATCCATTCTTGTTTGCCGCCCTTATTATTCTAATACCAGTAGGGTTAGTACTTTCTTTTCTTAAATTGGGACTTATAAACGACTTGGATATTTCAGATCGCAGTAAAAGACCTCTGTTTATGACATGTCTTACTATTTTCTACGGAATCTTTTACTACCTCGCACTAGGGGCAGGTTCGGTCCTTTTAATTAAAATCTCTCTTACTTTATTTATTATTACAACCTTTTTCACTATCATTTCTACCTTTTGGAAGATATCGGGGCATATGACATACCTGCTGTTTTTTATTACTTCAGTAACCTACATCTATGAGAGCCCACTTCTTTTGTATCTGTACTTACTTGTTCCTTTGGTTGCATGGGCGCGAGTAAGGCTAAATCACCATACTCCTTTGCAGACAATCTTTGGGACATTTACAGCTATGCTTATGGCATTTGCCTTTTTCTATCTTATCTAATAGTATTGCGACATGGAAAACTTAGGAATAACAGGAACAAGAGAGAAATTATTGAATAAGGAGGTTTCAGTTGTTGAGTTAACTAATTATTATTTCAAGCAGATTGAGAAAAAAGATCCCCAGCTTAATGCATATCTCACTTTAAATAGAGAAAAAGCTTTAGAAGAAGCTGCAAAGTTTGATAATGACTTTGAACTGCTAAAAAACAAAAAGCTGGGAGGGGTGACAGTGGCTGTGAAGGATGTATTTTCGACAAAAGATCTTAGAACAACCTGTGGCTCTCTGATTCTGGATAACTATATTCCGCAATATGAGTCAACTGCAACACAGAGAGTTTTAAATGAAGGAGGAATAATTATTGGAAAAACAAACTTAGACCAGTTCTGTCATGGCTCTTCTACTGTAACTTCTGCATATGGTCCGACTAGAAATCCATTTGATATTACAAGGGTTCCTGGTGGTTCAAGTGGAGGGTCTGCAGCTGCGGTTGCAGCAGATATGTGTGCAACATCGCTTGGAACAGAAACTGCCGGTTCAATAAGACTTCCAGCCTCCTGGTGCAATGTTGTAGGTCTTAAGCCTACCTATGGAAGAGTTTCTAGATATGGCGTTCTAGCAATGGGTTCTTCACTAGATTCTCCTGGTCCAATGACTAAAAGCGTTGAAGATGCTGCATATATGTTAGATATTATTGGTGGTTATGATGTAAATGACTTTACTAGCGGCAGAGCCGTTTCTGGTGGTTTTTCTGAGAATCTAGACGCATCAAGGATTAAAGGTATGAAGCTTGGACTTCCAAAAGAATATATGGAGTTGGATATGCAGG
>CAZCMQ010000090.1:0-2060 GCA_964500025.1 uncultured Candidatus Saccharibacteria bacterium
ATCATAGACAATTATATTTCTTTCTCGCCACTGGTTCTGCTTGATAAAAGTTGAAACAGAAGATAGCGTGTTAACCTCGTCACCATTGAATTTGAAGAAAACAGATGAATACAGAATCAGGGTTATGGCAAATAATGAACATAAAATAAGAAGCTTTTTTTCTGAAGTCAGGTTTAGAAACCACAGACCAATACTTAGTAACAATGCAACTGAAGTCAGCGGAATAAGAAGTTGAGTACCATCAAATCTTGATAAATAAATTGGTATCGAAAGTAGACCTATGTAAATTAACACGCATAGAGAAATAATCAGCATAAGCAACCGGTTCGATACACCGCTTGAGAGGTAATACCCTGTAATCAAACTAAATCCAACGGAGAGTGGAAGTATATAGAGTACAAGCTTTGAGCTTGAGATTGAAAAGATGATGAATGGCATCAGAAGCCACCATGTGAGTATGCGCCTCACAAGGACTGCGTCTACTGGTTTTGTTCTTCTTTTCAATAGACCCTTTGCGAAAATGATAATCCAGGGAAGCGTGACCAGCGGAAATACCGGCAAGTAATAATACCAAGGCTCCTTTCTTGCAAAAACTTCTGCATGAGCAAGTCTGTCAATAAAATGCCGAAAGAAAAAATAATCAGCGAAACGGCCATCCTCCGCAATTAGTAGTAGAAACCAAGAGAATCCAATGAACATGAAAATTAGTAAACCCAAGGCTGCCTGACCTATTTTTAAAGTAGGCCAAGTGTTCCTCTTGCCAAGACCCGCAATGGCCAGTATTGGAACAATGAAAATTACAGGTCCCTTGGTCAGGAAACCCAAGCCCATCGCCAGGGCGGCACAGTACATATATTGTACTTTCATACTCTCACGAAACTTGAGCAAAAAATACAGACTCATTAAAACAAAAGTATTGAGATATGCATCGGTGGTTAGCCCTCGAACAGAGACCAGTACCAAGGGTATCGTGGCGTAAACCAAGGTGCTGTAGAATGCGGTTTGTCTATTTTTGAAAACAAGCTCAGCAAGCTTGAAAATCAGAATGAGTTGGATGCCAAACGCTATGATCAGAAAGAAACGCACTGAAAATGTATTAACACCAAACATTGAGAATGCTGTGGCCGTTAGCCAGTAAGTAACGGGTGGTTTATGGTAGTGGTGAATGTTAAGTAGATTTGGATGCAGCCAATCACCCGACCTATACATCTCCCGGCTAATCTCAGCGTATCTCGCCTCGCTAGTCTCGATCACACCCCATTGCCCGTTGGTCACCAAAATCAAAAAGCAAAGTAATGTAACCAAGATAATCCAAACTCTATTTTGCATACTCTTCCTTTCTGTCCTTTTCTTGACTTACGCTCTTGATTCGATAATTGATAAAATTCCGTTGCATCCAACGAAAAACAAAAGCATCTAGAAGAGGGCCAATTAGCCTATTCATTAGGTTATACTTTGGTGTACCAGCATAACGAGGATAGTGCCTTATGGGAACCTGCTTCACTGTACCCCCTAGTAAAATCACCATATCTGGAATGAAACGGTGCATTCCCTTAAAGAAGGGCATTCGTTTAGCAAGGTCTGACTTCATAACTTTCAACGGACAACCAGTATCAATAATCTCATCCTTCAACAACCACTGCCGAAAGGAGTTGGCAATGAAGGAAGAAAGCCTTTTCACTACCGTATCTTTACGGTTTGCGCGGTAGCCGGTAACCAGATCGTAATCATTTATAAATTCCAGCAACTTTGGAAAGTCTTCTGGGGAGGTTTGTAGATCGGCATCCATATACCCGACAAATGGGGTTTTGCAATGGTCGATGCCAGCCTTTAAGGCTGTACTCAAACCACTGTTTCGCTCCAACGAGATAAATGAGTATCGCTTATCCTGTTTGCACACCCGATCAATTTCTTCTGAGCTTTTATCGTTTGACCCGTCATTAATGAATAAAACCTGAATCGAGAAAGAGGTTTGATCAAAAAGTTTATTCATAGAAATAAACAACGGCTCAATGCAAGCCTCCTCATTGTAAACCGGAATCAGTATTGTAAGCATTTCT
>CAZCMQ010000091.1:0-2016 GCA_964500025.1 uncultured Candidatus Saccharibacteria bacterium
AATTGTGTTTATCATACAGAAATAGTTCACAACTTTCCTGGATATGTGATGAAAGATGGCAAGAAATCGATTCGAAGGCCCACCAGAAAAGAAATAGAAGATTCTATCTCCTATAGGATCCTTGAAAAGGAAATTGCTGTTATAAACCCCAAAGTAATCTTGTTGATGGGTAATACCGCCTATCAAAGTTTTTATAAATATACGATCAATATCCCTTTCGATAGAAATCTTTCAGAAGAAATAGATCGTATATCAAATGGGGGTAGGTTATACTTTTACAACAAAATCCCTGTCGTACCAATTCAACATAGTTCGGGAGCAAATCCCAGATTTTCAGCTATGCTTAAGAACAAACCACTCATAGATTTAATAAAAGGAATCTTGAATAGTTAGTTCTTTTGAATGTATAATGACTTAAACACATTGACCCGACCATCATCGGTGAGTGGCAGGAAGAAACCGTTTGGAAGTAGAGCCTGACAGAATACTAACTGTAAATGAGTAACACCATAATTGTGGTGATTAAGAGATTATTGGTAACAATAATCTAAAAGCAGGGTGGTACCGCGATAACCTCGCCCCTCTTTAAAGTATTAGTTAATCTAGTGCTTTGAAGAGGGGCCTTTATTTTATATACTAGAAACATGGCATCAAAAATAAAACAAGTAGACAGTAGGGCAGCCTTCCCAAAACTTGAGGATAGAATCAATGAATTTTGGAAAGAGAATGATATCTTCAAGAAGTCTGTTGAGCAAAGACCAATAGATAATAAATACACTTTTGTTGATGGGCCACCATTCGTTTCTGGTATGCCACACCCAGCTCACCTTTTTGTTTCAACAGCGAAGGACGTAATTCCTAGGTATTGGACAATGAAAGGAAAGAGAGTTAGAAGAGTTTTTGGTTGGGACTGTCACGGACTTCCAATTGAAGCGAAAGTAAATGCTAAGTATGGAATAACAAGCAGAAAACAGCTGGAAGAAGAATTTGGAATAGATAAGTACGTTGAGGCATGTAGAGAATATGTGCAACAGCATATTTCCGACTGGAGATGGTACATTGAAAAGGTTGGAAGGTGGGCTGACATGGATAATGCATACCACACAATGTACCCTGAGTTTAATGAGTCAGTAATCTGGGCCTTCAAGCAGTTCTATGATAAAGGTCTTGTGTATAAAGGAAAGAGAACATCTCTTTTCTCTACCGACACTTCTACTCCTGTTTCAGACTTTGAGGTAGCGATGGATCCTGATAATTATAAGGATGTTGAGGATCTCAGTATCTTTGTAAAATTTGAGCTAAGAGAAAAACCTTTCGGAGAAAAGCCAACCTACATGCTTGCTTGGACTACAACCCCTTGGACTATCCCTTCAAATTTTGCCTTAGCTGTTAATAAGGATTTTGAATATTCCGTTGTTGAATATAAAGATGAACTATACGTTCTATCCTCAAGCCGCTTAGAATATGCATTCGGTGAGGAGGAGTATAAAGTTGTGGAGACTTTCGGTGGTGAAAAGCTTGAAGGATTGGGGTATATTCCAGTTTATGATTTCTTTGAAACAGAGAAGACTGAAAATGACTTTAAGGTATATCTTTCAGAGAATGTTACTAATGATGATGGTACAGGAGTCCTTCATGTTGCTCCTGCATATGGTGAGGTGGATTTCGAAATGGGGCAGGCATGGGGGTTGAGTGATAAGGGGGATATTGATGAAGCAGGACATATGACTGTTGGGCCATGGAAAGGCAAGTATCTTAGAGGAGCTTCCAAACTAATCGCCCAAGATATGATGGAAAAGGGAAATCTTTTAAGAAGTGAGATGTACACCCACAGGCTTCCATTCTATAGAGGTGATAACCCACTAATCTACATGGTTCAGGACGCCTACTTTATCGATATACAAAGTATCAAGAAGAGGATGCTAGAGCTTAATGAAGGGGTGAACTGGATCCCTTCACACTTCAAACATAAAAGATTCGCTCATACAATCGAAACATCTCCTGACTGGGGTGTTT
>CAZCMQ010000092.1:0-1970 GCA_964500025.1 uncultured Candidatus Saccharibacteria bacterium
TTTCTTTTGATAGGGAATTAAAAGTGACCCCACAGAAAGCAGAATATGCGACAGCAGTGCTAATTAGGAATGTGATAATTGGATTACTCGCAATATTAATTCTTGGAGGATTGGGGTATGGCGGTAAAATTGCTTTTGAAAAGTTTAAAGAATGGATAAAACCTCCGCAGTAAAACTTCTTGGTAAAATAACCTTGCTCAAACCTTTGTTTCCTGTTTTGCTAGGCTTTCTCTTTATACTTTCTTTGGGCTATATCCTCTACATCTATGAGTCCCATGAAAAAGTAAATACCTATGCACATACGCTAGAATCAAGGAATTTGTTACTTGAAAAGTATCAGATTAAGTATGCACAAATGGTTAGTGAGCTTTCAAGTGTAGGAAATAGTAGACCTTCTTCAGAAAATCTGGTTTATTTGGAAAGTGCTGACAGCATAAATAATGAATTGCTTGAAATTGCTAATGGGATATACTCTGTCAGTACTTCAATGAAAAGTGCTGGTGTTGGAGATGAAATGCTAGTATCTGCCTATATTAAAGCTGACTCTACGAGAATTTTGCTTCATCAGAATCTGAAAAACTTTTTAGAAGGTCAGAAACTAATTGCTCAGTATCTAATGGTTAAGAGTGAAAGCGAAAGCTGTTTTAACGATGTAAACTTGGGGTCTACAGATTATAGTCAGGAGACCATAAAAATTAAGAGATGTCTAAACCTTCTTTCTAGAGAAAATTCTTTTATCCTAGACCTTGCGGAAAATTTCACTGTTACCTCAGATTATTTAACAGCTTACTCAAAATACTGGAGTACAGTTTTAGATATCTTTGAAGCATCTGCTAAAAATGAAATTGCTACTGCTCGACAAAAAAGTGAAGTTGCTCAATCTATGCTTGGGAGTGTTAATGAACTAGGCCAACTTTCTGAGGAAGAATTGAATTCAGTTATGGTTAATAATCCACGAGAAGAAGTTGAAAAAATGGGTGAAAGATTGAAAATTGAAACAGAAGAAATTTCTGTATTGGAAAATTCTATTTAATCGATTTAAAGAGTTTTTTCAGCTCATCAAGGGTTTTTGTTATCTGATCAATCCTTGTAGAAAGATCGTCCATATGTTCAACAATTGCTGAATCAGAGATGTCTTCGGAGAGGAAATACGCTATTGGTTTCCCAAGCTCGTGGGCTATTTTCTCTAAAGTGTCTATTGGAGGGTACGTTCTACCTGCTTCGTATGCACTTATGGCTTTATCTGAAAGTCCAAGAGACATTCCTAGCTTTTTCTGGGAAATTCCGCGAACTTCTCTTGCTTTTTTTATCCTCTCTCCAACACGCTTAAGCATTGAAACTGAAGTAAATTTATACCTTGATTATAGCAGAATTTTTTGAATATTCTTTAAGGAATTAAGATTTCTGCAATTCTTTCTAATAGGCTGCTTTTAGAGATTTTTGTTGGTTGACTGATTGATGCTGAAGGAGATGTAAAGGTGGTTGTAGAAGGCTGTGTAGAGTTTGAATTCTGCTCCATTTCAGTATTGTGGGATATAGGATTCATATTGTAGGGATTTTTTAAATCTTCCCTTAATTTCTGTATGTAGCTGTTTTTTTCTTTCAAGAGATTTCCTAACTGCCTAAATTCCTCAATCTGATCCTGATTTTGAGCTTCAAGCATTTTTATTCTCGTCTCAGCTTGCACTGCCCTTTCCTTCATCTTTTTATACTCTCGACCGTCTTCAATTAACTTCTGATGTTCTTTTCCTGCAAGCAATTGCTTTCTTATTTCATCTTCGGATAAAGTACTATATTTGTAGTAATTAAGATCTCTTGTATCAGGTTTTCTTTTTAATACCTCATCAAATACCCTTTCAATCATGGATATTCTTTCCTGAGGGGACATTCGTTTTGCTGGAGTAGAAGGACGTTGAAAATCTTCCATTAAGTCAGCAAAATCATCTCCCCATGGTGAACTCCATGGGTTA
>CAZCMQ010000093.1:0-1903 GCA_964500025.1 uncultured Candidatus Saccharibacteria bacterium
GTGGATGCAGAAATGCAGGACATGGATCTATATAAACTCTTGAAAGTATTCCAGGCCTGAAAAACGCTCCTTCAACATTTTGTGTGCCAGAAAAATCTCATATAAACCATTTGTCATATAACAATTATAACCCATTAGATATAGTGAATCAGCGAAATGAATTACTACGCCTCTTCCCCAATGCTTAGATTATAATATGATCCATCACCTTTTTCTTTCAAACCCCTATCATCAAGTAACTGTTGCCTCTCTTCCGGACTTATAAATGTGGAGCCAAACATTGCCATAGCAGCATTATAAGCCCTAGATAAAGGTTCATAAACACTCCCAACGAATGCAGGGATCTGTATACCTTCGTGTTCCTTAGACAACTCAATTGCAGCCAAAACACGGTGATTCCCATCCGGCACATTCCCATAATCCAAGCCAACAGTTGTCAGCACCATAATAGGGGGTATGCTACCATCCAAAACAGCCTCTTTCATCTCAGGAGTTACATTATCTAACCACTTGTTTATCAAAGAATTACCTAAACCTTTCAAACGCTCCGACTCATCCGCAATTACTCCAGCATTTGTAGTCCCGAGATTCATAAAGATATCTTGGCTTCCACTCCTTTTACCACGATCAGAATATGGAGGAATAAATAGCTGGAGATTGCGCAACTGCTCAACACCCAACATAGCCATTTTCCAACTAGGGACGAAATACGCTATTGGCGGGTATATGGTCCTTCTATACTTACTGGCCTCAGAGCTCTCCTCCTTATGTTGTTCACTTACCCTCCAATTATTCCAAACTTCAAGTGCACTGAATCGTCTATTTTCCATATAATTTATTTCAGTGAATCTAAAACATCAGTCACACTCACAGCATCCCTACACTCCATCAAGCTATTCCTCAGCTCACCTGCACCATCAAACCCTTTCACATACATTTTGAAAAACTTTTTCATAATTGCAAAATTCTTCCTCTCACCCCAAGTCCTTTCAAAAAGCTCAACATGTTCTTTCAGCAAACCCAACCTTTGTTCAATCGTAACATCATCGATATTCACACTTTCATTAAACACCCATGGATTATTAAATACACCACGCCCAATCATAAAACCATCAAGGCCGAGTCTCTCCGAGATCTCACGTCCATGCTTTAAAGACTCTACATCTCCATTCCCAACAATTAAAGTCTCCGGTGCAATTTCGTCCCTTAAAACAACAGCCTTCCCAACCTCATCCCAGTTATTAGGCTTAGAAGACATCTCAGAAGCAATCCTCCCATGAACAGTTAACATATCCAAACCTTGCTCCAAAAGAAACCCAATCCAATTTTCAGTATCAATAACATCAAAACCAACCCTTGTCTTAACCGACACAGGAAGATCTCCAGCTCCTTCCTTAACTGCCCCAATAATCTCACCTGCCAATTTATGATTCCTAATCAAGGCAGAACATGCCCCTTGCTTAGTAATTTTTCGAACAGGACAACCCATATTCAAATCAATCCCATCAAAACCCAGCGCAACAATTTCTTTTGCACCACGATAGTAATTCTCAGGCCTAATTCCCCAAATCTGAGCAAAGAGGGGAGTAGCACTTTCCTTTTTCTCAAGCCTCATTTTCACCTCATCGGCCCCAGGAGAAAACATACCCTCTACGCTTGTGAATTCAGAAAAAAACAGATCTGGTGCACCACATTTTTCTACAATTTCACGAAAAACAACATCGGTAACATCCTCCATAGGAGCAAGAACAGAAAAAGGCCGATCCAGTTCTTTCAAATTTCTTAAAACCTCTTTCATGACACCAACCCCTCTAGCTCTTCCAAAGAGATCTTAAAAACACTGTTTCCACTCCCAGCAGCAGCAACCAAAGTAGAAGAAGGATCAAATCCCTCCACCACTACA
>CAZCMQ010000094.1:0-1826 GCA_964500025.1 uncultured Candidatus Saccharibacteria bacterium
AAAATACGGTATGGAAGTATACAAAGTTTTTGTAACCTGCCCAGAGTCACATACAGAAGTTATTATTAATGCAATGTCCGAAACTGGGGCTGGTGTTGTCGGAAAATATACTCATTGTGCCTTTATAACAAAAGGTTTTGGCAACTATATGCCACAACAAGGAGCAAATCCATACATTGGAAAGGCAGGGGAAATGAGCTCAGAGCCAGAGGATAAGGTTGAAATGATCTGTCCCAAAGAAAAGCTGAAAGATGTCGTAGCATCAATAAAGAAAGTGCACCCGTATGAATCGCCCACCATTGATGTTGTTGAGATACTCTTTTATTGAGAGTAGTACATAAAGAAGTTTCTCCATACTATAAAAACAAACCCTTCTACTGTATAATGCACCAGCTTTAAGATAATGAAGACGCAATGCTTAGCACTATCTGGAACAGTTTAATCTTCCTGCCCTTCCTAAATCTGATGATGGTTTTTTACCATATATTTGGCAACAACTTTGGAGTTGCTGTAATTGTCATGGCAATTCTCACAAGGCTTATCATGATCCCTGCAACAAAGTCTCAGATGTCCATGACTAAGAAGATGGCAACTCTTAGACCGGAGCTTGCGAAGCTTCAGAAGAAATATGCCTCAAATCCACAAAAACTTTCCCAAGAGCAGATGAAGTTGTACAAAAAGGTTGGGTATAACCCTGTCGGTTGTCTTGGCTCTCTTCTCCCTCAAATGATTATTCTTTATGCAATCATCAATATTATTCGTGTAATTTCAGCAAATACTTTTGACGGTCTATACCCTTTCATTAGAGAGTGGGTATTTGCAGGAGAAATGAACCCACACATCAACACAAGTTTCTTGACTTTGGACTTATCTCAAAACTATCAAGGGATTGCAGCTTCCTCCGGATATTTCGCTGTAGAGGGAATTGCATACTTTGCTCTTGCTGCCCTTGTTGGATATGTTCAGTTCCTTTCAACAAAATTTATGCAGAAAATGCAGGGAACGCCAGCACCAGTTAAGAAGAGCAAAAAAGACGAGCAATTAAGTCCAGAGGAGATGCAGGCTCAGATGATGGGAAGTATGAACTCAATCTTTCCTTTAATGACGGGTGTTATGACTCTTACAGTTCCTGCTGTATTAGGAGTATATTGGTTGGCGCAATCCGTTATGTTCATTGTTCAGTATTTCTTTATAGACAAGGAGAAAAGCATTGAAGCCTTTCGCTCTCTGTTTGCAAAGAAATAATTTAATAAAACAAACTTATGGATAGCAAGAAATTATTAAAAATGGTCAAAGAAGAAGTCGAGGCTATTGAGAGTCTTTTGATGATTGACGCTCAGACTTCTGTTGATATTGATCCTTCAGATGAGGGGGTGACTATTGTAAAAGTTAAGTTTGACGGAGACGATTTGGGCTATATGATCGGTTCGCACGGTCGCCACCTCTCCTCTCTTCAGTACATTTTTAACTCAATTTTGAGAAATAAAGTGAGGCAGTTGGAAGAAGAAATGGCATTCACAATTCTTGTTGATGTTGGTGGATATAGAGAACAGAAGCAGGAAGGTGTTGAAAAACTTGCTCTTCAAAAGGCAGACGATGCAAGAATTTTAGGAGAAGCTATTGATCTTCCTCCAATGTCTTCATCAGACAGAAGAGTAGTTCACACTGCACTAAGCAAATTTGATGATTTGAAAACTGAAAGCTTTGGTGAAGGAAGAGATCGATATGTCAGAATTACTCCTTTAAGTGAAAAAGAGCTTGGCATTATCCAAGAAACTGAGGATAATGAGGATGATGAGCAGCAAGAGCAATCTGAAGAATAGTCT
>CAZCMQ010000095.1:0-1808 GCA_964500025.1 uncultured Candidatus Saccharibacteria bacterium
AGCGAAAAAAGGCATTCCTTCAAAAATATCCATGCTTAAAAAAGAAGGGGTCTTCTTCAAAGGCGATAAAGTTGACTTAGAAAAGTCACAATGGAAACCGTAGCTCTTGACAGCTATGCTATTATTAAAGAAATAAGATAATAGCAAACAATATGTTAACTCAGATAATACTTGCGACTCTACTTCTAAGCGCAATCTCTCTAATTTCTATATTTTTCCTCTCACTTAAGAAGGAAACTTTAGGAAAAATAACCCACTATTTAGTTGCACTTTCAGCAGGAGCAATGATGGGAGCAGCATTTCTACACATGCTTCCTGAAAGTTTGGAATTTTTAGACGAGAAACTAGTTTTCGCAACAACACTTGCAGGATTTATGGCATTTTTCATATTGGAGAAAGTCCTACACTGGCACCACTGCCATAATGTCGGGCAACACAAACATACACTTGGGTACATGAACTTAGCTGGAGACGGGCTACACAACTTCATAGATGGATTAGTAGTTGCAGCCGCATTCATGGTAGATACAAGTGTAGGAATCGTTGTATCGCTCGCTGTAGCCTCCCACGAGCTTCCACAAGAGATCAGCGACTTTGGAGTGCTGCTACACTCAGGCTGGGAGAGAATAAAGGCTCTGAAAGCTAATGCTGTAATTTCGCTAACAATGGTGTTGGGAGGTATTCTCGGATACTTCTTAATCAATCAAGTGGAATCAATTCTTCCTTATTTAATGGCATTTGCAGCAGGAGGATTTATATACATTTCCGCATCAGATCTCGTACCAGAACTCAAAGAGGAAAGCAGTTTAAAGAAGTCTGCGCTTCACATTTTAGTCTTCCTTGCCGGAATAATAATGACAATGCTTTTTGAAAGAGGTCATTAAGGGTAGAATATAGAATGCGAGGACCCTTACAACATACTCAGAACTTCATTAGAAATGAATCAATCGTAAAAAGGTTGATTAGAAAGTCAAATATATCCGGCAAAGACATTGTCATTGATATTGGTGCAGGAGAAGGAATAATCACAAAGGAACTGGCTAAAGTTTCTAAAGAAGTCCATGCTATTGAGTCGGATCCCTCCCTTTATCAAAACCTTCTTCAATTAACCAGCAGATTTCCCAATATCAAGGTCTTAAATCAAGACTTTTTTACACACCAACTCCCCCAAGGGCCGTACAAAATATTTGCCAACCCACCATTTAGCAGAACCGCTGATATTATTCATAAGCTATTAGATTCAAAAAATCCCCCTACTGACTCATACCTATTTCTGCAAAGAGAAGCCGCAGAGAGATTCATTCCACAAAAGGATTATAAAAATACCCAGATCTCTTTACTTTATCATCCCTGGGTTCAAGTAGAGATAATTTCAAAGATAAGTAGGACCTCGTTTGTTCCTACTCCAAGTGTTGATGTCGTTTTCACACACTTCTCACTTCGTAAAAAGCCACTGATAGATAGAGATTTAAAGCTTCTATACCAAGACTTCATCTCATATACATTTAATCAGTGGCAGCCAAGTGTTTTAGATTCCCTAAAAAGAGTTTTTACTTACAATCAGCAGAAAAGAATAAAGAAGGATTTAAAGATTATCAGTCAAACTCCATCAGAACTGAGTTTCTCTCAATGGGCAAAACTATTTGATGTTTTTGTTAAATATACTGATACGACAACAAAGTCTTTAGTAAAAGGATACTTTAAAAGTTTATCCAGAAGGCAGGAGAATATTGAGAAAACGCACCAGACTCGGAAACGTAGAAATGTATTAAGGAGGAAGAGAGCTTAATTCGCTTTCTCACAACAAA
>CAZCMQ010000096.1:0-1787 GCA_964500025.1 uncultured Candidatus Saccharibacteria bacterium
GTCTTTTGTTGTAATTTTATTCTCGCATGCTTTTCTGTAAATATTTTCAGAAATAGATTGAGCGGTTGAAAGGTTCGTAAGGTTCATTCCAAGGTCCAAAAATCCAGGTGTGCCGCAGACATTGAATGAAACAGGAGTGACGTAATACTTTTGTCCCCCGATATCAACTATATCGCCAGCATGTAAAGTCTGAACAAATAAACAAATTAAAATTAGAATTCTCATTTTTTATCCTTTTTCATGAGACTAAATTAGTTTTTAAGCACATTAAGCATTTTTTCAATCTCAACAAAGAATCGGTTTTCACCCCAAGACTTCATTTCATTTAAATTATAAGTCTTGGCGATTTCACGAATGATAATTAATCCTAAACAGTAGCCCCTTCGAACTGGTTTTGTAGAACCAGACATTAAAAACCAATCGTTGTAAATTTTTTCTTCTGCTGATGACAGAATTTCAAGGTATTCCTCGGCGTCATTTTTAATGTTACTCTCTACACCGCAATATTCACCAAGAACGGGATCAAGAAGAAGTTCGGAGTCTGTCTTTTGAGGATGAAAAATCCCACCTACATAAGTTGCAAACCCCTCTTTCCAAAGGGGAGTTGCCATATTACTTCCTTGTCCCGCTTTCTCTAAATATGTCTCATGGTATGCATGAAAAAATTCATGAGAGAAAAGAAGGTCTATATCGTCTTCTCTTTGAGCTACAAAATCGACGCCTATTAGAAGTGCAGACTTTGAATAACCAGAAAGTGACTGAACTCTACCATTAAAAGTAAAATAAGAAGGCAGAAAAATGACAGGCACGTCTGAGGGAAGATCTGGAAATATTTTCCTAAAACCCTCTTCATTTTTTTTGGTAATTTCATTTACTTGAGAAAAAAGAATTAAAGTTTCTTCAGATACGCTCTTAAATTCTTTAAAGTAGTTATCTCTTATTCTCTTTTTTCGAATTTCAGAGTCTTTTGAAGTCGGGCGATAAATAGCTTCATCGAAAATAGATTTATACGGACTCTCCATCCGGTCGAGAGCCACATTAAATTCCTCCTGAGTCTTGACCTGTGCAGCTTCAACGAGAAAATTTTTATAGGCCTCTTCAAGATTCAGAATGGTAGCCCCAAAGGAACTTGAGGCCCAGAATAGGATGAAGACTAAAACCCTAGGAATCACTTAATAACTTCCCAAGTCTTACTTTGGAAAGATTCCTTTAAAGACTCAAGAGTCTTTGTGCCTTGAAGATTTTCAATAGTTGTAACAACTCGGTGGATTCTTTCACCACCTAAATCAAGTGTTGCAACATCGAACTCAACTTCATTCTCAGTAGAAGAAAGAAACAAAACCGCTCTTTGTTCAGCAACTGAGTTCATTGTTCCGCCGCCATTACCTGCGAATGAAACAGAAGTAAGTAAAACAAGTGTTGTAAAAGCTAAGATGTTTTTCATTGTGCACTCCCTGCATTCTCGGATGTAACTTGCGCAAAGCTCATATGAACTGCGACGATCTGAGTTTTCCCTGATTTCTTTCCTTCGTCATCCATTTGCTTAAAAAGTTCCATAAATTTTGGAGCAAACTTTCTGATTGTTTCTTCATCAGATACGGTAAACTGAGAGGTAAAGGCGTCATTTTCTGTAAGTTTACTCATTAACTGAGGAACTATCCTAGACTGAGCTCTTAGAAGAGCCGCTCGGCTGAGATCGTTGGGAGTCAGCTGGAACCACTCTTTATCAATACGGTATGAGTCGCCAACTCTGATTAGACAACCCATACACTCTAGGCCATCCATCG
>CAZCMQ010000097.1:0-1684 GCA_964500025.1 uncultured Candidatus Saccharibacteria bacterium
CCTTTTCCGCCTAGGTTTGATACAGGTTTTAAAACAACCCTTTTGTATTGTAAAAAGGCGTTTAGAGCCTCTGTTTCGTCGTGTGCTTCAACCTGCTGTGGTACTGGGATTCCTGCTTTATTTAAAATCATGTTTGCATGGTTTTTTAACTTGGAGAGGTGAGCGCTAGGTGCATTATTTAATGGTGTGACTGCATTACTAATGAACCAATTATGACCTTGATATGAAAATCTTGCTGTTTTTCGGTAGATTATTACTTCGTAATCAATTCCTAACTCATCTGCAGCTTCAAGATAGTAGGCGAGGTGCACATTTCCTGCAATTTCTAAATAGTTTTTCATACTTATTGCCTAAAATTATTTTGTAAATGTTTTACTTGTATCAATTAGGTATCCAGTTAGTTCTTTTCGCCCGATTAAGACAGGGTAGATCATACTGGTTTGTGTGCCTAGTACCATTTCAACTACTTTAACCTCCTCGCTAATCTTTATTTCCACTTCAATTACAGGACTTATGACTATTTTACCGTCCTCAATTATTTTTGCTAGTCTAATTATATCCTTGTGCTCAGTAATTTCCTTACTATATTTATCAATGAACTCTTGAGCTTGCTCAAGTGACTCAAATTTCTTTGGTATCTCAAAGCTTTCAAAATGCTTTCTGGCTTCCATGTATCCGATTCTTGCTGCCAATCCTTTATCAATACGAGATGTCAGAATGCCTGTATCCATCATTGCCCTTACTGATTCTCTTTTAGGAGGTGTAGATTTACTTCTTTTTGTATTTCTCTGCTTGGGCTTGTGTGAAAGATATACTTTCTCAACAAGGTTTACGACCTGTTTTCCGCTTATATGCTCAATTTCTTCCTCTACAACGCCTCCAAAAAGGTTCTTAGCTACTCGAATGCCATGCTTTACGCTTTTCACATCTATTCCTTTAACTCTTTCTAAGCGGGTTCTTAAACCTGCTCTGTTGGCGACTTGTATTCCAAGGCCTGGGCGTGCATTTAATTCCAGAACCATTGGACCTTTTTCGGCGTCTATAGCTATGTCTACACCAATATACCCAACTCCGCTTGCAATCTGGCACTTTACTGCAATCTCTAGAATTTCATCCCAGTAGGGTACCTTTAAACCTGAAAGAGGTAGATTTGTATCTAAATCTATAGTTGTTTCAGTCGTGATGTAAGTATCTTCAATTAGAGGGCGCTTGTTCATATACATCGCCGTTGTTGTAAGGCCGGAGGCGATGTCTAAACCTACGCAGATCGCACCAGAGTGGAGGTTTGCTGTTCCGTTTGATTTCCTTGTCGGAAGTCTGAGCATTGCCATAACTGGGATATTGTTGAAAACAATGATACGGACGTCTGGAATTCCTTTGTATGAGTATGGTTTTAGGACTGGATCCATTTTTATTCTCTCCTCAATTATTGCAATGTCATTTCTGTTACCCATTGAGAAGCGTCCAACCAGAATGCTTTATAAATGAAGAGTTATATCTCTGTGTGTCATTGTCTGCCCATTTGGTCTAATCCACTCAAACTTACCTTTCTTTTTGCCGTAAAAGACAATTATTCCATTTCCTCCAGTGCCTTGATTGGGCTTTATTACAAAACTTTTAGGGAGAGATTCCCAGTCTAGGAATTCTAATTGTTTTTTAGTTCGTACGGCTTTGTACAAAATGG